>NZ_JAELTU010000023.1 GCF_016429015.1 Rhizobium sp. ASV20 | reverse complement strand
TCGGCTTCGGTGAAGCTTTCGGGGTCGTCGCCGCTATCGCGCATCTGCCGCCAGGCATTGTCGAGATCGGCAATCTCCTGCGCGGTGGCCCGTTCCGCAGCATATTCGGCAGCAGCAGGCTCGATGGTGCGGCGTGCTTCGAGAATGGAGCCGAGAATATCGAATTCAGCGATGTAGGGGCCCATCCATTCGAGCACGTCCTGATCGAGGATGTTCCAGTCGTCCTTGTCGCAGACGGAGGTGCCTATCCGCGGCTTGCCGCGCACGAGGCCCTTGGATTCCAGTACTTTAAGAGATTCGCGGATCACTGTACGGCTGACACCATACATCGCGCAGAGATCGTTCTCCCGCGGCAGGAGCGAACCTGAGGGGTAGCGTTCCGAGCAGATATCTTCGGCGATAGAGGCTGTCACGTTCTTGCGGACGCGTGGGCGGCGCACCGGTTCAGCCGAAGAGGCACGCCCCTGTCCTTCAACGGAATCCACCCTATCTCCTCCGGACCAATGCGCGCGGGACCTATCCTGCGATCACTGGCGTCGCAGTCGATATTCACGCGCGTTTCCTATGGGCGGGCAAGATACTCCAATCATCATACATTAGCAATGAAATTGTATGATGATTAAACGGCATCAACCCATCGCAGACGGGAACAATCCGCTGTCTTGCGCTTTGTCAAAGTCGACGTCGTTCCTGTTATGGCGGCGTCTTCTTCGACGGATAGAAAGATTGGGATATTCGTGCGGTCTGCGTGAATGCCGACGCCGGATCATCGCAGGAGGCGAGGATTGTGCTTCCAAAACTCAGCTCAACGACAAGGAGGACGACATGCAGATCAATCGTACAGGTTCGGCTCAATGGTCCGGTGGTTTGAAGGATGGCAAAGGCCAGATCTCGACCCAGAGCGGCGCGCTCAGCAGCTACCCCTATGGTTTCGCGAGCCGCTTCGAAGGTGTGCCCGGGACCAATCCGGAAGAGTTGATCGGAGCAGCGCACGCGGGATGCTTCACCATGGCCCTGTCGCTGATCCTCAACGAGGCTGGTTTCACCGCAGAGAGCATGGAGACGACCGCTAAGGTCACGCTCGAAAGCGTCGAGGGTGGCTTTGCCATCACCGCGATCCATCTGACCTTGAAGGGCCGGGTTCCCGGCGCCGACGAAGCCACGTTTACCGAACTCGCGAACAAGGCAAAGGCCGGTTGCCCGGTTTCCAAGGCTCTTGCCTCGGTTCCGATTTCTCTCGAAGTCCACTCGGCCTGAGCCAGCTGCTTCGGCTCCTGCGCCGCGCTGGTTGGCGCGGCGCGTTTCATATATATTCCGCATTCGGGCATTGGGCTGTCATTCATTGGAATGCAATGCTCAAGGGAGGGACGAATGTCAGGAATTCTATTAATTCACGTCGTCATTAGCTTGATTGCCATCATCAGCGGCATTGTCGTCGCGCAAGGCTTTCTTACCGCCAACCGTCACGACCGGTCGACGATGGTTTATATGGTCACGACCATTCTCACCAGCCTGACCGGATTTCTGTTTCCATTTCACGGTGTCACGCCGGCGATCATCGTCGGCAGCCTCTGTGTTCTCATTTTCATACCGACCGCGCTGGCGCGCTACAGGTTTCATCTCGCCGGTATCTGGCGCTCCGTCTTCGTGGTGGGTGCCCTGGTGCTGCTCTTCTTCAACTGTCTGGTGCTGATCATACAGTCGTTTCAGAAGATACCGGCACTCAATGCGCTGGCGCCCAACGGCAACGAATCGCCGATCGTTGCGGTGCAGTTGGCGCTGCTGGTGGCCTGCCTGCTTGTGGGCTATCTCAGCATTCGTCGCTTCCACCCGAGGCTTATGGGCATCTGATCCGGCTCCTGCCGCTCGCACAGCAGAATTTGGGACGCTTCCGCGCGATTGCGCGGAGCGTTTTGCGATCACTTAACCCTTGTTTCAGGTTGTCGGGCGCATCCTCGGCATATTCACTAGCATCCAAAAACTGCCTGCGGTTGTAGGCGATTTCGTTGACATCGGTGCCTTGATGGTTTACGAGTGACGAAAATTGAAAATCGTCACTCGTAAACCATCAGGTTCTGTTCATGCTCGATCTTCCCGATGTCAGCGCCGACCCTGCGCGCCAGGAAAATATCGCGCGCATTCTCGATGCGGCCGAAAAGCTCTTTCGTCACTACGGTTACAGCAAGACCAACGTGGCCGACATTGCCCGAGACCTCGGCATGTCGACGGCGAATATCTATCGTTTCTTCGGTTCGAAAACGGAGATCCATCAAGCCATTTGCGGGCGGATGCTGGAGCAGAGCTACCAGATGGCGCTTGCGATCCGCAAACAGCCGATCAGCGCGGCTGACCGGCTGCGGGCCTACACGATGGGTCAATACAGAATAACCGTGGAGAACATGCTCGATGAGCAGAAGGTGCATGAGATGGTCGTTGTCGCCATCGAACGCGAATGGCACGTCATCGAAAAATTCATCGAACGCATTCAGGAGCTGACTGGCGAGATCATCGCCGAGGGGATCGCCGCCGGCGAGTTCGTCGACCAGGATCCACATATCGCAGCCATGTGCTACGGCGCAGCGACCGTCAATCTCTGTCACCCGCAGATGGTGGCACAGTGCCTCAACAAGACACACGAGGCCAGGCCCGAAGACATTATCGAGTTCGCCATCAGGGCCTTGAAAAAATAACAATGCACGCACCGGATGGCCGGCGCGCTTTCACTCTTTTGTTCGACTAGGAGAGCGACATGGTTTCGCTGACGACCAACACCCTGCGGGCCTTTGCCGGCGCGGCTTTCATTGCCGCCCTTGGGCTCGGACTTTCTGGCTGCAATGAGAAGAAGGAAGAGACGGCGGAGGTCATCCGGCCGGTGAAGGTGGTCGAAATCGCCAAGGCGGATACAACGCGCAAGCTCGACTATTCCGGTGCAGTCAAGGCGCGGACGGATATGAATCTCGGCTTCCGAGTGAACGGCAAGATCGTCGAGCGCAAGGTGGATATCGGCCAGAGAGTGAAGCCGGGCGACGTGCTCGCCCGCATCGATCCGACGGACTATACGCTAGCCGTACGCCGCTCGCAGGCAAGTCTGGATTCGGCGGAAAAGCAGGTGCAGACGGCCGAGCTCGCCCGCAATCGTGCGCAGGCGCTGTTCGACAAGAATGTCACCTCCAAGTCGCAGCTCGAACAGGCTGAGCTCTCCTACGAGCAAGCCGTTTCGTCGCGGGATTCCGCCGTCTCCGCACTGACCGAAGCCAAGAACCAGGTTGCCTACACCGACCTGACGTCCGACATGAACGGCATCGTTACGACAATCAATGCCGATGTCGGCCAAGTGGTCGCCTCGGGCACGCCGGTCGTCACCGTTGCCGTTGATGGTGAGAAGGAAGTGCAGGTTGCGGTGCCGGAAATGGACATTGCCCAGTTCAAGGTCGGCAAGGACGTCAAGGCGCGCTTCTGGTCCGACTCGGCCCTGGTACTGGATGGAAAGGTGCGGGAAGTCTCTGGCAGCGCCGATCAATCACGCACCTTCGCTGTGCGCGTGAGCCTGCCGAACGATCCGCGCGTGCTGCTCGGCATGACCGCGACGATCGAGGCGCTCGCCGACAATACCCAGCCCTATGTTTCCATTCCGCTGAGCGCGCTTGCGCAGAAGGACGGACAGAAGATCGTTTGGCTCGTCGATCGCGGTGCCGGCACGGTTCATTCGCGCACCATCAAGGTTGCCGATTTCGCCGATGACGGCGTCAGGGTTGCCGATGGCCTCAAGGCCGGCGATGTCGTCGTTGCCGCCGGCACGCAATTCATGACCGAGAACATGAAGGTCAAGCTTCCGGCTGCATCAGCCCAGCAGGCCTCCGCTGAAACCAAAGCCGCTTCGGCGGATATCGTACGCTGACCCGGATCGAGGGGACGACATCATGTCCATCAATAGCACCTCTGGCGAGAGGAAGCGGTTCAATCTGTCGCGTTGGGCGATCGCCCATCCCAGCATTGCGCGTTTCCTGTTCGGGCTCATCATCATCGCAGGCGCGCTCGGCCTGACCCATATGGGCCAGAAGGAAGACCCTGATTTCACCTTCCGCGTCATGGTCGTGCAGACCGTGTGGCCCGGCGCTTCCTTGCAGGACATGGAAGACCAGGTGGTCAACAAGATCGAGCGCAAGCTGCAGGAAACGCCGCATCTCGATTGGGTCAAATCCTACACCCGCGCCGGCTTCGCCATCACGACCGTCCAGATCAAGGGCGATACCAATACGGCCGAGGTGAAGGATGCCTTCTACCAGATCCGCAAGAAGGTCGGCGATATCGGCAACGAACTGCCGGCCGGCTTGCTCGGGCCTTATTTCAACGACGAATTCGGCGACACCTTCATCACGCTGCATTCGATCAGCGGCGACGGCTATAGCTATCCCGAGCTGAAGAAATTCGCCATCCAGGCGCGTGACATGCTGCTCTCGACACCTGGTGTCGAGAAGGCCACCATCATCGGCGACCAGGCAGAGCAGATCTACATCGATGTCTCCTCCAAGGTTCTGGCTGAGCGTGGATTGACGCTCAATGACTTGAAAAACGCCATCGTCGGCCAGAACAATGTCGATCCCGCCGGCAATGTCGATACCAGCACGCGCTCGGTACGCATCTCGGTCGAGGGCGATGTCAACAAGATCGAGGATATCAAGAACCTGCGTCTGACCGCTGGCGGCCAGGTTACGCGCCTCGGCGATATCGCCAGCGTCACCGCCGGCCTGCAGGATCCTTACACCGCCAAGTTCCTCTACAATGGTCATCCGAGCGTGCAGCTGGGTGTCGTCATGGCCCCGGGCTTCAAGGTGACAGATGTCGGCAAGTCCGTCGAGGAAACCTATAAGCGCTTTGAGGCGTCGCTGCCGGTTGGCGTTCAGGTCGACCAGATCGCCAACCAGCCTGATGTCGTGACCGACGCGATCAGCGAGTTCATGCATGCGCTCGGCGAAGCTCTCGTTATCGTGCTGATCGTCTCGTTCCTGTCGATCGGCTGGCGTTCGGGCCTGGTGATTGCGATCGCCATTCCGCTGGTGCTCGCCGCCACCTTTGCCATCATGTACGAGCTCGGCATCGATCTGCAGCGCATTTCGCTCGGCGCGCTCATCATCGCGCTCGGCCTGCTTGTCGACGACGCGATGATCGTGGTCGAGCTCATGGAGCGCAAGCTGGAAGAGGGGCTGGTGAAGCTCGATGCCGCCAGTTTCGCCTATTCCTCGACCGCCTTCCCGATGTTGACGGGTACGCTGATCACCACGGCCGGCTTCATTCCGGTAGGCTTTGCGGCATCGACGGCCGGCGAATATGTCCGCTCGCTCTTCTATGTCGTCGGCATCGCGCTCGTGGTCTCCTGGTTCGTGGCCGTCTATTTCACGCCATGGCTCGGCTACATGATCCTCAAGCAGCGGCATCATGCCGGCGAGCATCATGACGTGTTCGATACGCGCTTCTATCGCCGCCTGCATACCTCGGTGGCATGGGCCGTACGCCACCGCGTCATCGTTCTGTTGCTGACGCTTGCCGCTTTCGTCGGCAGCCTCTGGTCCTTCCAGTTCATTCCGCAGAACTTCTTCCCGCAGTCGTCGCGTCCGGAAATCCTCGTCGATCTCTGGCTGCCTGAAGGCACGAACATCAAGGAAGTCGAGCGCCAGGCTCAGGCTCTGGAAGCCCGCATGGCCGACGATCCGGACAAGCGTTTCATTGCCACCTATGTCGGCCAGGGCGCCCCGCGCTTCTTCCTGCCGCTTGATCAGCAGCTGACAAACCCGAACTATGCCCAGATGCTGGTCATGGCCAAGGATGAGCCGGCCCGCGAGCGGTTGATCGCGAAGATGCGCAACATTCTGGCGGAGGACTTCCCCGCCGTCCGCGGCAAGGTCGACCGCCTGTTCCTTGGTCCGCCCACCGGCTGGCCCGTGCAGATGCGCATCATGGGGCCGGATCGGCAGGAGGTTCGCCATATAGCCGACCAGGTGAAGCAACGCTTTGCCCAGAATCCGCTGCTTGGCGCCATCCATGACGACTGGCTCGAGCAGGTGCCTGCGATGAAACTGGTCATCGACCAGGATCGTGCCCGTGCTCTCGGTGTCACCTCGCAGCGTATCCGCCAGATGCTGCAGGCCTCCATGTCCGGCTTCACGCTCGACAATTATCGCGAAGGCGAGGAAACCGTCGGGATCGTTGCCCGCGAGCCGGAGGAAAGCCGTCATCTGCTGACGTCGGTCAATTCGATCTATATCCCGACAGATTCGGGCGGTTTCGTCCCGCTGTCGCAGGTCGCCAAGATCGTGCCCGTCATGGAGCAGAGCATCGAGTGGCGCCGCAACCGCCTGCCGACCATCTCGGTGCGGGCAACGCTGCCTGACGACGTGCAGTCGAACGACGTGACGGCCAAGCTCTATAATGACATGGCCGATCTCAGAAGCAGCCTGCCTGCCGGCTACAAGATCGAGATCCAGGGCGGTGCCGAAGACAGCGCCGAAAGCCAGGCCTCGATTGCCGCCAAGGCGCCGATCATGCTCGTCATCATCGTCGTGCTCCTGATGGCGCAGCTGCAGCACTTCGGCAAGGCAATGCTGGTGCTGGCGACCGGTCCGCTTGGGATTATCGGTGCTGCGGCAGCTCTCCTGATCAGCGGCGCGCCCTTCGGCTTCGTGGCGATCCTCGGCGTCATCGCGCTGCTCGGCATCATCATCCGCAACTCGATCATCCTCGTCGACCAGATCGATCAGGATATCGCGGCGGGGATGGAGCGAAGCGAGGCGATCATCGGTTCGGCCGTACGTCGTTTCCGTCCGATCATGCTGACGGCGCTGACGGCCGTGCTGGCGCTGATCCCGATCTCGCGCGGCGTCTTCTGGGGTCCGCTCGCCTATGCGATGATGGGCGGTATTCTGGTGGCGACGATCCTGACGATCTTCGTGCTTCCCGCCGGTTATGCCTTGTTCTTCGGTCGTGAACCGAAGCATAAGTCGGCAGAGCCTCCGGCCAAGGATCAGACCGAAGAGCAGGACAATACCATCCAGCTGCCACCGGCTGTGGCGGCGGAGTAAGGCTCTTGAAAGACAAACCCCGGCTTCTGGCCGGGGTTTTCGTTCGGGCTGTCTGGAGCAATTCCAGGAAAAGTGCGTAGCGGTTTTCCGCCCGGAATTGCGTAAGGACAAAAAGATGGAGCATTTTAGCGGTTCGAAGAAAAGCAGAAAGGCTCTAAGGTGGGGGCAGGATCGTTTGTCTGCCGCCGGCGATCTTGAGAACCGTCAGCGTTCCACCCATGGAGACGGCCGTGTCGATGCCGATGCGGCCCTGGCCAAAGACCGGCTCGGAGCCGGGCGTGTGACCATGAACGACGAGCAACGGCAATTGCGGGCCATCCCATAGGAAGGGCTCGCGGATCCACATCAGGTCCTCATCGGTCTGATCTGCCAGCGGTATGCCGGGCCTGATGCCGGCATGGACGAACAGGGTCGAGCCCAATGTGACGGCTGCGGCAAGAGAGCGCAGCAGATCGACATGCGCCGGCGGCATCGCCTTGAGTGTCAGGTCGCGCAATTCGGCGAGGCTGCCACCCCGGGCATTTAGTATCTCATCCGCATCGACACCGTAGGAGGCGAGCGTCGGCAGCGCGCCGAAGAGTTCGAGCCAGCGTCTGTTGGCGTCGGGGTCCTCCAGAAAGCGCAGGAAGACGTCGTCGTGATTGCCACACAGCGCATAGCGGTCGAAGCCCTCGGGTGGCGGCGCGCAGAGATGGGCCAGTACATCGCTGGAGTGTGGGCCGCGATCGATATAATCGCCGAGAAACATCAGCAGCTTCCGGCCGGGGAGGCCGCGAGCGTCCTCGACGATGCGCTGTTGAGCTTTCACCATGTCGTGGTAGCAGCCGTGGATGTCACTCATTGCATAGACCGCGTCATAATCGCGCCCGGTGAGGTCTATACGATCCCGTTGATGTTGCATGAAATCGACCGTTTCCCGCCGGGTTGAGCCTGATGGCCAAGGCGGTTCAATTGCTTGAAATAGTTTTGAGAAACCCGCCTTTTGCGAGTCGGCACGTGACGGTATTCCAAGCTACGACCGGCCGCAAGTCATGCTGGCGCCGCCGCCGATCTGAAAGGATGCAATAGCGGGAGATTTCATCGACGCATTCGGAAGTCGCGCGTCTTGCGCGACCCCCGATCGACCGCGATGCTCAGCCGCGATAGGCGGCCTTGATGCCGGCGATATCGAGTTTGATCATCTGCATCATCGCCTGCATGACGCGGGCTGCCTTCGCCTTGTCCGGATCGGCAATATATTTGAGGAGAATCGTCGGTACGATCTGCCAGGACACGCCATAGCGGTCGGTTATCCAGCCGCATGCCACCGGCGTTCCGCCATCGGCAAGGCCGTTCCAGAGCCGATCGACCTCGGCTTGATCGGCGCAATCCACCGCCAGCGAAATCGAATGGTTGAACTCGACGCGGCTAGCGCCGTTCAGCGCCATGAAGCGCTGGCCGGCAAGCGTGAAGCTGACGACCAGAACCTGATCGGGCTTGCCGGAGGGCGTGTCGATGATGTTGTTCTGCACGTGATCGATCCGGGAATCCGGGAAGAGCGAGACATAGAAATTCGCCGCTTCTTCCGCTTCTCGCGCAAACCAAAGGCATGGGGCAATCTTGGACATGGTGTGCTCCTCTCTCCGATTGAATGTCCTTAGGACGAAGGAAGAGCGGCGAGGCCGACAAGGTTCCGAAATTTTTTCGAACTCCTGCCGGCAGTTGGACTGCTAGACCAGGCGCCCGCCACCATCGATGTGCAGGACTTCTCCCGTCACGAAACGGTTCGCCATCAGGAAGAGAATTGCCTGGGCGATATCTTCGGGCCTGCCGATATTGCGGCTGGGCAGGGTCGAGGCGGTTTGCTCGAGGACCTGCCGCTTGGCTTCACCCATCAATCCGTCGAGCAGCGGCGTATCCACCCATCCCGGCGATACCGCATTGATGCGCATCGGCGACAATTCGAGAGCGAGGGCGCGAACGGTGCTCTCCACCGCAGCGACCGCGGCTGCCACGACGGCACCGATAGCGGCTGGGCGGGTGGCGAACTGTCCCGAGGTCATCGTGATCGAGCTTGCGGGATGGAGAAGCGGAAGAGCGGCCTTGATGGCGAGCAGGGGGCCAGTCAGCCGCTCGCTGATGACCTTCGAGAGATCCGCTTCCGACTGATCCTTGAGCGATTGCAGGTGCACCGTTCCGGCCGTGATCAGCAGATGATCGATCCTGTCGATCCCGGCAAATATCGCCGGCTGCGCGGCCGCGATATCCGCAACGATCTGGGTTGCGCCGCCGATCGTTTCGGCCGCTTCCCGAAGACGTTCAGGATTGCGCGATACCAGAAAGAGATTCGCGCCGGCATTCTTGGCCTGCCTGGCGGTTGCCAGGCCGATGCCCGAGGAGCCGCCGATAATGACGATGTTCTGTCCCTGGAACGAGTGAGACTGCGTATTTTCGGTTGGAATGGTGCTGGTCTGCAAGGCTGGTTCTCCGGTTGGATTGTTGACCGGCCTAAAGATCGTTGATCGGCATATGCTTTAGAAGGAAGCGAATAGCGATGTCATTTATCGTTAAAGACGATAGGATGCTGATATGGATATGCTTTCTGCCATGCGCATTTTCACTCGTGTCATTGAACGCGGCAGCCTCTCGGCTGCTGCGCGTGACCTCGGCCTCGGCCAACCCACCGTCAGCGAACGCGTCGAAAAGCTGGAGAAGCACTTGAACGCGCGGCTCCTCTACCGCACGACCCGCTCGGTGCAGGCGACCGATGCCGGCGCGCGCTTCTATGAGTATGCCAAGCGCGCTATCGAAGCCGCCGAGGAGGCGGAAGCGTCCGTCGCGTCGGCAGAGACATCGCTGACCGGAACGTTTCGGATCGCGGCGCCGCATGGGCTTGGCGAGATGACTTTGCCGAGACTTCTGGTCGAATTCCAGCGATTGCATCCTGAGCTGGCGATAGACGTGACCTTGAACGATCGCTTCGTCGACCCGATGACCGAGGGCGTGGATCTCTCCATTCGCATCGGCGAGATCGGCAGCGGCAATTTCATCGCCCGCCGGCTGGGGGCGATGCGACGGCTCATGCTGGCCGCTCCCGGCTATATCGAGCGGCACGGCTTGCCGCGGGAACCAGCGGAGTTAGCGGCACATCCGTTCATCAGGGTTGCCGGCTTCGCGGCAGACGAGCGGCTGCATCTGATTGGCACCGACGGCGAATCCGTGGAAGCACTCATTCACACCAAGTGGCGCGTCAATCATTGGAGGCCGCTGATGGAGGCGGTGCTGGCCGAGCGGGGAATAGGCGCATTGTTTGCGGCCGTCTGCGGGCGGGAAATCGCCGAGGGCAGGCTGGCTCCCGTGCTGCCGTCCTATGAGTTCAAGCGAGTGGAAGTGCATGCCATCTATCCGCCGGGGCCGCGGCCGGCTGCCCGGACGAAAGCGTTCCTGACGCTGCTCGCAGAGCGGACCGATTTGCTGCTTGGCGAGACATCGGCGGCCCACGGGGCCTAACCCGCGGCCGCAAGCCTTTCGGCGAATTCGATCGCCTCGATCAGGCTGCGCTCATTGGCGATGCCCTTGCCGGCGATATCGAAGGCGGTTCCGTGGTCGACCGACGTGCGCACGATCGGCAGGCCGAGGGTGATGTTGACGCCCGAGAGATCCATCCACTTGCCCGTTGCTGGATCGATTTCAAAGCCGAGCAGCTTGACCGGAATATGTCCCTGATCGTGATACATCGCGATGACGGCGTCGTACTGGCCGGCGCGCAGCTTGACGAAAACGGTGTCGCCGGGAACAGGTCCGACGACATCGAACCCGTCGGAGACTGCCTTGGCGATGGTCGGCGCGGAGATGTCGATATCTTGCCGGCCGAAGAGGCCGCCTTCGCCGGCATGCGGGTTCAGCGCGGCTACCGCAATTTTGGGCTTGATGATACCGAGATTCTTGAGTGCCTTGTCGGTGAGGTCGATGACGAGCCGCAGCCGCTCCGGCGTCAAGCGCTTCGGCACATCCTCCAGCGCGATATGGGTGGTGACGTGGCTGACGCGCATGTTGCCATGAGCAAGCATCATCACCGAGCCGCGTGCACCGGTCAGTTCCGCCAACAGCTCTGTGTGGCCGGCATAGTGGAAGCCGGCCTTGTTCAGTGCTTCCTTGTTGAGCGGCGCCGTGACGATACCGCCGACCTTGCCTGACAGCGCGAGCTGAACACCCTTCTCGATCGCTTTGAAGGCCATGCGACCGCCATCGGCGGAAAGGCGGCCCGGCAGGATAGGGTCTCCTTCGACATCGGCCTGGATGAGGCAGAGGTTCGGCCAGTCGCCCTCCATCTGCGCTTCCGGGATTTCGATATCGAGGCCAAGCTGCTTTTCCGCAAAGCGCAGAGCAGGGCCGCTGCCGATGATCGTTAGTTTTAACTTACTTTCCGCGAGCCTGTCTTTCAGGCGTGCTGCGGCCTTGACGATGATTTCCGGGCCGATGCCGGCGGGATCGCCCATGGTGATTGCCAAATGCCGCGTCATGGTTCTTCTCCTCCGGCAATCAGTCCGTTTTCACTCAAGAGATCGCGCCACAGGGTAGGGCCGCCGAACGCACCGGACTTGGAGATGACCGTGGTCCCCTCCCAGGGGCCTCCGACGATCGTCGAGCGCGGCAGGCCGGGTGCAGCCTGGCCTGTGATACTGAGCGCTGCGACATCGAGCGCCGAACAGAGATTGCGCAGGGTCTCTCCGCCGGCCACGATCAATGTGCCAGGGGCGGGGAGTGCCTTGGCCACGCTGCCGAAGGTCGCCGCGATGCGCTTGGCTGCATCGTCGCGATCGAGCCCTCTTGGCAGGTCGAGGCTGACCATCGCCACGCCGCTTTGCTGGATTTGATGCCGGACCGCATCGGGATCAGCGCCTTCGGCAAGCTTCAGCAAATTGGGGCCGCAGGCCTGGAGTTGCGCCAAGGTGATTGGCTGGTCGGAGCCGAATAGGCCGAGTACCGGCCTTTGCAGTTTGCGCGAGATCGGGACGGCGGGAGCGGAGTGTTTTTCTCCTGAGGCGCTGTCTGGGCGAGGTAGATGGTGCGTTGCCAGTTCGATATTGCGCGCCAAGGCGCGGGCGAGGCCGCCGGTGCCGCTCCAGAGGACCGGTCCCTCCAGCTGCGAAGACACCCATGCGATGACGGCGTCCAGATCATCATCTGTGTGAGCATCGAAGACATGAATGCCATCCGGAATGGGTAGGTCTTCAGCACCAACAAGGGTCGCATTGAAAGCCGGCAATCCCTCGGTCCGCAAATGGGTGACGAGATCGCCGCTGACGTCGCGCCAGGCATCCTTGCCGGCATAAAGCACCTGCCGTCCGCCCCGCGTGTGCCGCCCATGATGCGGAAAGGCCGGTGCGAGGATGCAATGCCGCCAGTGGCCGAGCCGGAAGCAGGCCGCGAGCTCCACCGCCCAGGGGCCGCGAAACAGGCTGTCCACCTTTTTGAAGGCGAGATCGGCGCCCTCCAGCAGCGGCGCAATGCCGCCGACGATTGCCTCCGCTTCGGCAGCCGTTTTCTCGCGTGTGCCGCTATCGATCGCGAGACAATCCGGCAGGTTCTTGGAAAGCGCGTCGCTGCGTTCCACGTCGATCGGCCCGTAGACGCCGACAAATTCGACTGCGGTATCGAGTGCGCCGGTGAGGTCGTCGGCGATGAGGCGGAGGGTGGGCATGAACTTGAAGCGCCTTCAACGGGCCTTGCGGGTATCGGATATGAACATGAAAGCAAGGCCTTACGGCTGCTTGGGACGAAGGGCTATGTTCAGCCTTCCGGAAGGCTTGTCAACGGGTTGCTTTGTCACCGTTTCATTGACCGGGCTTGCCTAACGCGGTGTTTTGGCAAGCCCCTACACAAGCGAGTGTCGCCGACGGCCAGGTGGCGATGCCAGCATTTGCGCGACTGTCAGTTTCTTGGAGGCGCCGGGAAGTCAGCGCTTAAAGTAACATCCTTCCAGGCATCGAAATTCGCCCTGAGCGCATCGAGGCGCTTGTAAGCGATATCCAGTGCCGGAGCACCCAGCAGCAACCGAAGCGGCGGCGCGTCGGCCTCGACCGCTTTTATGATTGCGGCTGCGGCGCGCGAGGGATCGCCAGGCTGGTTGCCCGAGGAAGCCTTTGTCGATTGGCGGCGCTTTCCGGCCGTGTCGTCGTAATCGTCGATCCTGATCGGAGACTCGACCATCGAGCTTGCGGCCCAATTGGTGCGAAACGCTCCCGGCTCGACGATCGTCACCTTCAAACCGAGCGGAGCAACTTCATAGGACAGGGATTCCGAGATCGCTTCGACGGCAAATTTCGTCGCGTGATAGTAGCCTGTGGCGGCGAATGCCACCAAGCCGCCCAACGACGAGATGTTGACGATGTGGCCGCTCCTGCGGGCGCGCATGCCGGGTAATATTTCCTTGGTGACATCGATCAGACCGAACAGATTTGTTTCGAACTGCTTGCGCACGCCCTCGTCATCGCCTTCCTCGATCGCGGCGAGATAACCGTAACCGGCGTTGTTGACGAGCACATCGATTCTGCCAAAAGCGGCGATGGAATAGGCCACGGCTGCCCGGATCGTGGATTTGTCGGTCACATCGACGCGGAGCGCCAAAGCCCGTCCCTCGTGCTCAGCGACGAGGGCTTTCAGTTGCTCAGGCTGTCTCGCCGTTATGACCGCGCGCCAGCCCCGCTCAAGCACGGATTTTGCAATCTCGAGCCCGAGGCCCGCAGACGATCCGGTGATAAACCATACAGGTGTGTCGCTCATGTTCAGCTCTTCCTTTTGAATGTTAGGGCGGGCTTCATGACGAAGGGCCGCATGGGTCAAATCTAGGAGCGGCTGACGCCCGAGCGTTAGGGCAGAAGGGCCAGACTTTCATACGATCCTTCCAATTTTGCCGATGGTAGCTATCTTCTGCCAGAAACGCCGCCATCATCGAGAGCCGGAGCCATGGAACCGTCGACAGAGTTACGAGAGTTGATCAGCCGGCACGCCGCAGTTCAGAAGCAGGCGACCGAGGTGCAAGGGCTGACGCTTTACAAGGTGAGCCGGCCGACATTGCCTACGGACAGCGTCTACAGCCCGAGAATTTGCCTGGTATTGCAGGGGGCAAAGACGATCCGGCTGGGAGAGCGGACGTTCAGCGTGGACTCTTCCCAATACTTCATCGCGACAGTCAACCTGCCGGTGTCGGCTCGCGTCGAGCAGGCTGACGCGGCCAACCCGCATCTGGCGCTGTCCTTTGAGTTGGACCGGGAGGAGATCGCCAAGGTTCTCACCGAAATTCCGCCAGCCCGCGCGGCCGAGCATCACGATCACACCGGCATTGCAGTGTCGCGGCAGACGCCGGAGATCCTGCGCGCGGCCTTGAATCTCGTCTCCTGCCTGGATACGCCCGAGGATATCGAGATGATGGCGAAGCTTGCCCGGCTCGAACTATACTACCGGCTGCTTCGGGGTGAACTCGGGCCGATGCTACGGCAGCTTGCGACGCAGGGGACGAATCTGGCGCAAATCGGCCGCGCTACCGATTGGATAAAGCAGCATTTCGCCGAGGCAATGAGCATCAGAGAGCTGGCTGAGATGGCGGGAATGAGCATAACGTCGCTGCACCGGCATTTCAAAGCCGTAACGCTGATGTCGCCGTTGCAATATCGGGCGCTTATTCGGCTGCAGGAAGCGCGCCGCAGATTGCTTCTTCGGGAGGCCAGCGCGCGCGAGATCGGGTTTGAGGTCGGCTACGACAGTCAGACGCAGTTCACGCGTGAATATCGCAAATTGTTTGGCCGGCCGCCGGCGGCAGACGCGGCGTTTCTCGCCGGCGCTTGAGCCCGGTTTACCAGCCGCCGTCTTGCGCAGGTCATGCGGTCTGGCCTGCTGGTTCGGCATGTCGTAGAACTATCTCCCGGCTTCTGTCGGCAGTCGTTGCCGATATCTGGCCATGTTCCTGCCCTAGCGGCTGGGACCATGATGTTTCGTCGCTTGAAGGAGGGCAGGGGTGAGCTACGATTTCCATGTGGGCCAGAAGGTCGTCTGCATCAACGACACGTTCAAGCATGTCAGCATCGATCAGCTGATCCGCAAGGGAACGATCTACACCATTCGCTGGGTCGGCGAATACACGCATTATGTCGACGGCACCTTCATCGGCGTGAAGCTGGAGGAGATCCACCGCGGCAATGACGACGGGCCGGAGGGCTATGGCGCCGCCGACATGCCCTATCGCGCCAGCCGCTTCCGTCCATTGGTGAAGGACAAGATCGCTTCGCTCAGAAAGCTTCTGGTGCCAACGCCGGATGCGCCGGCAGAGCCGAAGGTGAAGACCAAGAAGAAGGAAAAGGTCTGATGTCTGGCGGGCGGCATTATACCCTGCCGCCCCTCTGAACTAGGCCTGCCGCGCCCGCGCAAGCCCATGTTCGATCAGGCGGCTGACAAGCTCCGGATAGGAAATGCCGGAGGCGCCCATGGCCTTGGGATACATGCTGATATTGGTAAAGCCGGGCATGGTGTTGATCTCGTTGATGACGATGCTGCCATCCGGCGCCAAGAAGAAATCGACGCGCGCCAACCCTTCGCAACCAAGTGCACGAAAACCGTCCGCCGCCATGCGCTTCAGCACTTCGGCCGTCTCTGCCGGAATATCCGCCGGCACGGTGACGACCGCGCCGTCCTGATCGAGATATTTTGCTTCGTAGGAATAGAAGCCGTGGGTTGCCGCCGTCGCGATCTCCCCCGGCACGGAGACAAAGAGCGCACCGTCCGGCTTTTCCAGAACGGCGCATTCGATCTCGCGGGCGCGGACGAATTCTTCTACCAGCACCTTGCGGTCATGCCGGAAAGCTTCGGCAAGTGCAGCTTCGAACGCTACGGCATCCTGCACCTTGCTGACGCCGACCGACGAGCCCTGGCGTGTGGGCTTTACGAAGACGGGCGAGCCGAGTGCGCTCGCAATTTCATCAAAACTTGGCTTGTCGCCACGCGTCAGCGTGACGGAGCGTGCTACCGGCAGGCCAGCCTCGCGCAGCAGGCGCTTTGCCATGTCCTTGTCGATCGCATTGGCCGAGCCCAGAATGCCGCAGCCGACGAGGGGCAGTCCGACGATCTGGGCAAGGCCCTGGATGGAGCCATCCTCGCCGTTCAGCCCATGCAGCACCGGAAACAGCACATCGACCGCAGGCAGTTCGCGCGGGGCGGATCCCTCCAGCGCCATCAGCCGCCCCTTGCCGCCCGGCACAAGGCAGACTTCCGTGCCTTCATAGGCGATCGGCTCCGGCAGTGCACCATCCTTTTCCTCCACCAGCAGCCAGTGCCCGGCGCGGTCGATCAGGATCGGCACGATCTCATATCTTGCGCCATCGATCGCCCTGACGACATTGCGGGCCGACATGACGGAAACCTCATGCTCGGTGGACTGACCGCCAAACAGAACGGCGACGCGTAGTTTCGACATTGAGGCTTTTCTCCCGGGCCAGGATGGATGTGATGGGAGAAGGGTTTAAACGGGGGATTGTAGCGGAATTGCGGAAGCGGGCCGCGAGCTGGCTCCGATGCGGCTCCATCGAACTTGCAGCCTTCCACTTAAGCTCCAAACGGCATGGTTGCTTGGTGCTTGCTTGGGAAAGCAAGTGGTTGTGCTTTTATTTCTCCTGTTAATTGCATGAATTGTGACAATTTCAACACAGCATTGTTTCCTCAATGGTTGTATGAGGTCGCCAACTACGATTTTACGTAGCGCATCTATATTGAGGAGAATGCATTATGAAGTTCCTGTTCGCGTCCGTTGCAGTCATTGCATCAACTCTCGCAATGTCTGCCCATGCTGCCGATCTTGCAACGCCGACCGCCCCTGCCGCGCCCGCTGAAGCCGGCTTTTCCTGGACCGGCGGCTACCTCGGCGTGAATGGCGGCGCAGGCTGGCTGAACGGCGATTTCAGCGTTCCGGGCGCAAGCACATCGGATAAGTTCAACGGCGGCTTCATCGGCGGTTTTGCCGGATTCAACTATCAGTTGAGCAACAATGTCGTGCTCGGCGTCGAAGGCGATCTGAACTACAACTGGAACTCGAACAACTACGACGTCTTCGGCACGAAGGTTAAGGTCGGCACGGATGTCGCCGGCTCCGTTCGCGCCCGCGTCGGCTATGCCTTCGACCGCACGCTTATCTACGCAACCGGCGGCTGGACTGCGACGCGCGGTTTCGTCAAGGCTCTGGGTGACAAGGAAACAGAAACCTTCAACGGCTGGACCGTTGGCGCCGGCGTCGACTACGCTTTCACCAACAACATCTTCGCCCGCGCCGAATACCGCTTCAACAGCTTCGGCGACAAGGACTTCTACGGCATCAAGGCCGACCTCGACCAACACGTCATCTCCGTCGGCGTCGGCGTGAAGTTCTAAGATTTAGGACTGGTTTGATTTGGAGAGCCCCGCTGGCATTTGCTGGCGGGGCTTTTTTTTTAGAGCGATGCTCATGACGGCCATGGTGGAGCATAGGAGGCTACGCTTTGCATCCAGAATGGAACTCAGGAAAGCCGATGCCGTTCAATGGCGAGTGCTGGCTTGAGGGAATGACCCGCCTTCATGTCGATACAATCAGGAGGAGATCTTTTTCTTTAAAAAGAAGGAAGATGTCGTTGACCATTTAGATGATTGGGGAAATAGTAATTCGCCTTATGCGTGTTGTCGTACGCGAAGGCATCGGAGGTAATATGTGGAAGATACTGGTCATCTGCGGTGCGCTCGTGTGGGGATTCCGCCCTGCGTTCGCAGATGAGTTGTCACCTGAGATGAAGCAGTATGTGGCTGCAATTTTTACGAACCAAGATCTTCTAATGCGGGAATTTTCAAGCTACAGCGCAAGGTTCCCAATCCAGTCTTCCTATTTTGTTGGATTGTTTACGACCAACTCATGCAATAATCCGCAGCCATCCAAAAAGTTGGAGAAGCTGGTAGCGGCTAACGGGTTTCTCAAGAGCGATGAAGGTCAGAAACTGTTCATCCTCGCAGGCGCAGTTTCAACGATGAAATATCCGACACAAGAGCAGAAAGACGGATTTTGCCAATCCGCGAAGCGTTTGCTTGATGTCGGCGAGAACTATGCTGCAGATAATCAATAGTGCTTTTGATTATTTGATGCTGCTGACTGCAGCGCGATGTGGCCGATCGATTTGGCGGCTTTGCAATCACTGATTTCAGATTTTGGCTGTGATTCCATCTAGAGATTCGGCAATCAAATGGATTGAATCAGATAACTAAAGACAGCGTCGCGATCGATGGATTGCGAAAGCAGGCTGCTTTGAAGTCGCCGATAATTCGTACCCAATTGACAAGATAGGCAAGTAGCCACGGTCGATGTGAATATGTCTCGGCGGCGGTTGTCCACTCTTCAGTGCTTCAACTCAGCGCGTGTATTTGACGCGAAGCCGTTTACATGTGCTGCCGTCGGCAGGCATTGATGCATGATTGCCCAACCGCTTGCTCCCCCAACTGGAAGACAATTTGCGCCGCCATCTTCAAAACTTTTATTCGTCGCGGGAAAAACTGGTGCTGCTAGAGAGATTTGAACTCTCGGCCTCTCCCTTACCAAGGGAGTGCTCTACCCCTGAGCTATAGCAGCATTCCGTGGCGCCGCGCTGTGCGCCGTATTGGGCGAGGCGGCTATTGCCATAGGTGGAGGCCGAGTGCAAGCCGCAAATTGCAAGTTCTGTGAAAGATAGTTGGAAAAAATGTGTCGGTCTTTTGAAGGCTGAGGTTTTCGGCTATGGAAAAGCATGGTTGCAGACAAGACGAAAATCGATGAAGGGCAGGCTTTGCAGGGTGGTTCGACGCCCGCCGAGGCCTCCGAGCGTGCGGATGCCGGGCAGATCACCGAGGCAGACCGGCGGCGCGAGCGCGCGGCGCAGAAGCTGCGGGAGAATCTCTCGCGCCGCAAACAGCAGGTGCGGGCGCGCCGCGCCGGCCAGGCCGACGAGACGGATGGGTTGCCGGCTGCAAAAGCAAGCGCTGTAAAAACAGGGGATGAGCGGGGCGCTGCCGCAAAAATGGACGAATCGCAATGATTCATGTCGCTCATCATCAAACGAATTGATGCGTTAATCTATTTCATCTAAACAGCGCTTTCTCCCCAAGCGCGTGAAATTTGGCGCACGGAACTTCAGGAAAGGCGGGCTTCGCCCGTATTGCACACATGGATCGTATCAGGATTGTCGGCGGCAACGAGCTCAACGGTATCATTCCGATCTCCGGCGCCAAGAATGCCGCCCTGCCGCTGATGATCGCCTCGCTTCTGACCAGCGATACCCTGACGCTCGAAAACGTGCCGCATCTGGCCGATGTCGAGCTTCTGATGCGCATCCTTGGCAATCACGGTGTCGACGTTGCCGTCAACGGCCGTCGCGAGCGCCAGGAAGACGGCTATTCCCGCACGATCCACTTCACCTGCCGCACTATCGTCGATACCACAGCGCCTTACGAGCTGGTCGCCAAGATGCGCGCGAGCTTCTGGGTCATCGGGCCTCTGCTTGCTCGTGAAGGACAGGCGCGCGTTTCTCTGCCCGGCGGCTGCGCCATCGGCACGCGCCCCGTCGATCTCTTCATCGAGGGTCTTGAAGCGCTCGGCGCCACCATGGAAATCGACGGCGGCTATATCAACGCCACCGCGCCGAAGGGCGGCCTCATCGGCGCCCGCTATGTCTTCCCGAAGGTGTCCGTCGGCGCGACACATGTGCTGATGATGGCCGCGACGCTTGCCCGCGGCACGACCGTGATCGGCAACGCCGCCCGCGAACCCGAAGTCGTCGATCTCGCCAACTGCCTGATCGCTATGGGCGCCAAGATTTCCGGCGCCGGCACCAGCACGATCACCATCGAAGGCGTCACCTCGCTCTCCGGCGCCCGCCATCGCGTGCTGCCTGATCGTATCGAGACCGGCACCTATGCCATGGCCGTCGCCATGACGGGCGGTGACGTCACGCTCGAAAACACCGATATCTCGCTGCTCGACACAGCGCTCGAAAGCCTGCGTCGTGCTGGCGCCAATGTTTCGCCGACGGGCAACGGCATCAGGATCATGCGCAATGGCGGCGGCATCAAGCCCGTCGACGTCGTCACCGATCCGTTCCCCGGCTTCCCGACGGACCTGCAGGCGCAGTTCATGGCGCTGATGACGCGCTCCTCCGGCATTTCGCACATCACCGAGACTATTTTCGAAAACCGCTTCATGCATGTGCAGGAGCTTGCCCGCCTCGGCGCCAAGATTTCCCTGTCCGGCCAGACGGCACGCATCGAAGGCGTGGACAAGCTGAAGGGCGCGCCTGTCATGGCGACGGATCTTCGCGCTTCCGTCTCGCTCGTCATCGCCGGCCTTGCCGCCGAAGGCGAGACGCTGGTGTCGCGCATCTATCACCTCGATCGCGGCTTCGAGCGGCTGGAAGACAAGCTGACCCGTTGCGGCGCTATCGTCGAACGTATCAGCGACTAAGGTCATCCGCTCTGTCGGGCCAGTGTCTTTGATACCTGGCCAGCCTTCGCCGCGATATGGCGGCGAATGGCCCTGCAGGATGCGCCAATTCCATTTCTTGTCGTGAAGAGAGCGGGCAAGCCCGCTTTCTTCGGTTGCGTCTTTGGCGCTCTCATCCTATGTCCACAGAAGAGAAATGTCGGAGACGGCGTTTGCTGGCGCGATCGGGGATTAAGGAGCGAATGAGTAATCTCAAGCTAATGGCACTCGACAACGAGGATCTGGCCGTCATCTCCGCGCATATGCAGGACAGCGTTTTCAAGGTCGGCGACATGTCCTTCGCGCCGAAGCTCGAGCAATTCTCGCTTGCTGCCAATCGTTTCGACTGGGCGCGCTCGGAAGAGCGCAAGAAGTCCTATGAGCGCCATCGTGCCGCGCTCGTGTTCAAGCGGGTCCAGGCGGTGCGATCCAACGGCATCGATCGGCGCAAGCGCGACGAGGTGCTGTCGCTGCTCGCCATCCGCTTCGAACAGAGGGGCGAAGGTCCCGACGGCACGATCGAACTGGCGCTTGCGGGCAATGCCACCATCGTGCTCGATGTCGAATGCATCGAGGTCCAGCTTGCCGATATCGGCGGTGCCTGGGAAACGGCGCATAAGCCGCGACATCCCGATGCCGGCGAATAGGTAACGGCGGTTAGTTTTTGCCGCTTAGGGCGGCTGCAGTGAAAGAGGAATATCAGCGTTGGCTATCTGGCTGGATCAGGCGTCGGAAGGATTCGAGCAGCAGTTCGCCGCTTTCCTGACGACCAAGCGGGAAGTGTCCGAGGATGTGAACGCCGTTGTGCGGGGCATCATCGACGATGTGCGGACACGCGGCGATGAGGCACTTGCGCATTATTCCAAGAAGTTCGAAGGCATCGATTTCGCAACCACACCCATGCGCGTCAGCGAAGCGGAAATCGATGCGGCGATCGAGGCTGTTCCGGCCGAGGTGCTCGGCGCGCTGAAGGTCGCTGCGACCCGCATCGAATCGCATCATCGCCGCCAGCTGCCGAAGGACGATATCTACGAAGACGATCTCGGCGTCGGCCTCGGCTCGCGCTGGACGGCGATCGAAGCCGTTGGCCTCTATGTTCCGGGCGGTACGGCGAGCTATCCGAGTTCCGTGCTGATGAACGCCGTGCCGGCCAAGGTCGCCGGTGTCGACCGTATCGTCATTGCCGTACCGACCATGGGCGGCGCCATCAACCCGGCCGTGCTTGCCGCGGCTCGCCTCGCAGGCGTCGAGGAGATCTATCGCATCGGCGGCGCCCAGGCGATCGCGGCGCTTGCCTATGGCACCGAGACGATTGCGCCGGTCGCCAAGATCACCGGCCCCGGCAATGCCTATGTCGCCGCTGCCAAGCGCCATGTCTTCGGCACTGTTGGCATCGACATGATCGCCGGCCCTTCCGAAGTGCTTATCATTGCCGACAAGAACAATGATCCGGACTGGCTGGCCGCGGATCTCCTGGCGCAGGCCGAGCATGACGAAGGCGCCCAGTCGATCCTGATCACCGACGACGCCGAATTCGGCAAGGCAGTGGAGGGTGCTGTCGAGCGCCAGCTCAAGCAACTGAACCGATCGAAGACGGCAGCAGCCAGCTGGCGTGATTTCGGTGCCATCATTCTGGTTTCCGATCTCAAACAGGCCATTCCGCTGGCAAACCGCATCGCGGCCGAGCATCTGGAACTCGCGCTCGATGATCCGGAGCCGCTGCTGGCCGGTATCCGCAACGCCGGCGCGATCTTCGTCGGTCGCCATACGCCGGAAGTGATCGGCGATTATGTCGGCGGTTCCAACCACGTGCTGCCGACGGCGCGCTCCGCTCGCTTCTCCTCCGGCCTTTCCGTGCTGGATTTCGTCAAGCGTACGTCTATCCTCCGGCTTGGGCCGGAGCAGCTTCGCGCACTCGGGCCTGCGGCGATCGCGCTTGCCAATTCCGAGGGGCTCGACGCACATGCGCGGTCGGTTGCGATCCGCCTCAATCTCGAGGGGTAAGGGATGGCCAAGGGCGTCTTCCGGCTGAGCGACGTTGTCCTGGACGACACGATCGGCCGTTCGACGCCGGATGTCGAACATGAGCGCGCCGTCGCCATTTTCGACCTCATCGAAGAAAACAGCTTCGAGCCCGTCGGGCACAAGGGCGGCCCCTATCTGCTCAATCTGTCGCTGGTCGACCAGAAGCTCGTCTTCGACATCCGCATCGAAGATGGCACCATCGTCGCCACACATATTCTGTCGCTGACGCCGTTTCGACGCATCGTGAAGGACTACTTCATGATCTGCGAGAGCTATTACGAAGCGATCCGTTCGGCCACGCCGAGCCGCATCGAAGCCATCGACATGGGCCGGCGCGGTATTCACAACGAAGGCTCCCAAACGCTGATGGACCGGCTGGGCGGCAAGATTACCGTCGACTTCGATACAGCCCGCCGGCTCTTCACGCTCGTCTGCGTACTCTATTGGCGCGGGTGAGCGGCATGGAGCAGCCGCATGTGATCGAGCACAACGGCAAAGCGCCCGGCGCCATCCTCTTCATGTGCGGGCTCAACGCCATCCGCTCGCCGATGGCTGAAGCGATCGCGCGTAGCATGCTGCCGCAGGGCACCTATATAGCCTCGGCCGGCGTGCGGGCCGGCGAGCGCAATCCCTTCGTGGACGTCGTGCTCGATGAGATCGGGCTTTCTCTGGGGCGCCGGCAGCCGCAGACCCTGGAAGAGCTGGAGGACGACTTCTTCGATGTCATCATCACGCTCTCGCCGGAGGCGCACCATGCCGCGCTTGAGCTGACGCGGGCGAACGCCATAGACGTCATCTATTGGCCGACCATGGACCCCTCTGCGACCGATGGCACGCGTGACCAGGTTCTCGATGCCTATCGCGGCGTTCGGGATCATTTACTCGGGCTGATCGAGAGCCGACTTGTGGAGCATCGTGGTTCGCTTTAGAGCTGTCGATGAAACAAATGCAGAAACCCTTATCAACGAGGTTCACAAAACCGCGATGATTGTGTAGTTTCCGCGCAAATTTCCGGCGACCCCCGGCTTTTTGCCATGGGCGCCGACCCCAACCGACAGGAAAAGAAGCTTTAATGCCGAAAGAAGAAGTCCTCGAATTTCCCGGTGTCGTCACCGAACTCCTGCCGAACGCGACCTTCCGCGTAAAGCTGGAAAACGAGCATGAGATCATCGCCCACACGGCGGGCCGCATGCGCAAGAACCGCATCCGCGTTCTTGCCGGCGACAAGGTGCTGGTGGAAATGACCCCCTATGACCTGACCAAGGGCCGCATCACCTACCGTTTCAAGTAGTCCGCCGCTCGCTGGAGCGGATGATCTCAGGTCACGCTCTAGAGCCGGTTTTCATTCCCGCATCACAGGTCGAGGTCTGATGGCGTTGAAACATAAGCTGATACTGGCTTCAGGATCGCCGCGCCGCGTCGAGCTGCTGCACCAGTCCGGCATCGAACCCGCGCGCCTCATGCCGATGGATATCGATGAGACGCCGAAGAAGTCGGAGCATCCGCGCTCGCTGGCGCGGCGGCTTTCGGCTGAAAAGGGTGAGGCGGCTTTTGCAGCCATCAAGAGCGATGCGGCATGGCAAGGTAGCTATATCCTGTCGGCCGATACGGTGGTTGCCGTCGGGCGCCGCATCCTGCCGAAGGCGGAGTTCATCGACGAAGCCTCTTCGGCGCTGCATTTGCTCTCCGGCCGCGGCCATGTCGTCTATACCGGCATCTGCCTGATCACGCCGGATCGCAAGCTGCGCCAGAAGGTGGTCGAGACGAAGGTGCGCTTCAAGCGGCTTTCCGGCCGCGACATCGAAATGTACCTTGCGTCGGGCCAGTGGCGCGGCAAGGCGGGAGCCTATGGCATTCAGGGGCTTGCCGGCTCCTTCGTGCAGAAACTTGTCGGTTCCTACACCAATGTCGTGGGATTGCCGCTTTATGAAACCATGCTTCTGCTGGCGGGCGAGGGCTTCGATGTCCACGCCGGATGGCAGGAAGGATAGCGACATGGCGAAAATCGATGAGATCAAGGTTGGCTCGAAGGTCGAGCCGCTGCGAAAGACGCGTCCCTGCGCGGAATGCGGCCAGCCTTCGGTGCGCGAGCATTATCCATTCTGCTCGGATCGTTGCCGCTCGCTCGATCTTTCGCGCTGGTTGAACGGCTCTTACGCTATCCCCGTCACCGAGGATGAGACGAAAGCTGACGGCTCCGATCAGGGCTGAACGCGGTTTTCCCGCGTTGCCCGAGCTTACGAACCCTTTCATTTTGTTCGCGAATTACCAAAATTCCATTTCCTGTCAAAAAAGAGTCATTTGCTGCTGGACATGGCCGAACAAGATGCTATAACCCCGCTCGCTTCCGGGGCGAACCAACCGCCCAGCGCCTGCCAAGGCTCTTCGTTTGACGTGAAGCTTGGATGCCCAGATAGCTCAGTTGGTAGAGCAGCGGATTGAAAATCCGCGTGTCGCTGGTTCGATTCCGGCTCTGGGCACCATTTTTCGAAGCAACGTCACCCTATAAGCATTTTTCGTGTGTGACGGCTGAGTTTCGCATCCAAATGAAGCTGTCAAAGATAGTCAGCCGAGCTTGTCAGGCTGATAGCGGCTGCCGTCCTGACAACAGATATCTCAGGAAACGATCGATAATTTTGTCCGTGGTTGAGAGAATCTCGGCACGGTCATCGTCTGACATACCTTTTGTTTTGCCGTGCCGGACTGGATCTGCGAAGTCCTTAACGCGATAAATTGAGTCTTGGCTGATTTTTAGGTCGTTGCGCAGCCTAGCCCATGCAGGTTTTTCAGTTAGCCCGTGATCTTGCTTAACTGATTGCATCATTGATTCGATCGCCCGATAACAATAAAACCCCGTGTCCTCTCGCATTGCGCGCTGAAAATCAGACAGGACCAAACACGCATATTGATTTGTTAACACGGCTTGAAAGAGATCTACCTGCAGCGGAGCAAATCGGTCAGGTCTTGCATTCACCAGACACCCGATTTCGTTTCCAAAGACTGCCCAGTCATTCGTTCCTTCACGGGAAGCGGCCAATATCTCTACATCAAATGTTCCGCCGAATTTATAGCCGATTAGTGCCACAAGATGTTCGGCCTGTTCCCTTATGAAATTTCGCATGGTTTCCAGATGCAAGTCCTGACCTGAAAAATTGGCATCAACAACCAGCTGCCCCAAATGCAATCTGACTTCGAATTCACAACCTAGCGAATATGCATCATTAACTTGGGCGCCACCGCGTAACGGCACGCCCAATGTAATAGGTACATTGTTGGGAAGCACTCGACCGAAGAACGTCCATCGCTGACTTTCAACCATCTTCCTTTTTTTCTCCAGTTTGCGGGATCGGCAATTCATTATTTCTGATGGCAAATAGCCATGTTCTCGGAGCCTCCACTTCGAGTTTGCTTTGAATGGTACTCTAACGGTGATCGCGTTTGTCCAATTCCGTCCCATCTTCAACTAATAAAAAAATGATACCGACACATTGCGTCGCCTTTGGTATATTCTGGCTAAAGTTTGGCCCATCCTTCGTGTGCTCGGTTGCGAGACGCCCCTTAACACCATCTTTTCTCCCAAATCATGCGGACAATGGGTCTCGACGCGAACTGAAACCAATTCGTCGTCGGACCGGATTTCCGTATGGAAAGCCTAGTGGAATTCTTTGGCGAGACCATGCATCCTGTGATGGCTAATTCTCCATCACGACAACTTGAAGATGGTTCTTCATTAATTTAGTGCATGAGCACTTCAAGATGTTGATGGTATTTACAATCAGGCGTACGAATTATTGTACGGGTCACCTATTGATTCGAAGAGACTGATACCGCACCTTAGATATAGCGGGGTCAAGTGATCTCGTTAAGTCCAGCGTTTATTTGCAATAGCAAGCTAACGGGGCGCCATGTCAAACAACGATGTTCTATTCAACACGTTCGCCCGTACTTTCGAAGCACGGCGCGAAGTCGAGATGTCATTCTCCGAATACCTGGAAGGGTGCCGGGAGGATCCGCTCATGTACGCAAATGCGGCAGAGCGGCTGCTGGCAGCCATGGGAGAACCCCTGCTGATCGATACGGCCAAAGACACGAGACTTGGGCGTATCTTCATGAACCGGACCATCCGGACCTATCCGGCGTTTGCGGGCTTTTTCGGCATGGAAGAGACGATAGAGCGTATCGTCGCCTTCTTCCGGCATGCGGCCCAGGGGCTGGAGGAGCGCAAGCAGATCCTCTATCTGCTCGGCCCCGTCGGCGGCGGCAAGTCATCGCTTGCCGAGCGGCTGAAGTCGCTGATGGAGGTCCATCCCATCCATGTGCTCAAGGCCGGAAACGAGCTGAGCCCGGTCTTCGAAAGCCCGCTCAGCCTGTTCGACCCGGTGACCATGGGGCCGATGCTCGAGGAACGCTATGGCATTCCGCGCCGGCGCCTGACGGGGCTCATGAGCCCCTGGTGCCTGAAGCGACTGGAAGAGTTCGAAGGCGACATTTCCCGCTTCCGCGTCGTTCGCCTGCAGCCGTCGAGGCTGCGGCAAATCGCCGTCGCCAAGACGGAGCCGGGTGACGAGAACAACCAGGATATTTCCTCGCTGGTCGGCAAGGTGGATATCCGCAAGCTCGAAAGCCTGGCGCAGAACGACCCGGACGCCTACAGCTATTCGGGTGCATTGAACCGCGCCAACCAGGGCATTCTCGAATTCGTCGAGATGTTCAAGGCGCCGATCAAGATGCTGCATCCGTTGCTCACGGCAACGCAGGAAGGCAACTATATCGGCACCGAGAATATCGGCGCGATACCGTTCTCAGGCATCATTCTGGCCCACTCCAACGAGTCTGAGTGGCAGACCTTCAAGGCCAACAAGAACAATGAGGCTTTCATCGACCGTATCTGTGTCGTGAAGGTGCCTTATTGCCTGCGGGTCACCGAAGAGCAGAAGATCTACGAGAAGCTGATCGAGGAATCCGAGCTCAGCGATGCGCCTTGCGCGCCCTCGACGCTCGAAACGCTTGCCCGCTTCACGGTTCTGACGCGGCTTTCCAAGCATGAGAATTCGACTGCTTTCTCCAAGCTTCGGGTCTATGACGGCGAGAGCCTGAAGGAGACCGATCCGAGAGCACGCAGCGTGCAGGAATATCGCGATACCGCCGGTGTCGACGAAGGCATGGACGGGGCATCTACCCGCTTCGCCTTCAAGGTGCTGGCAGCGACCTTCAACTATGACACGACCGAGATCGGTGCCGATCCGGTGCATCTGATGTATATGCTGGAGCAGTCGATCCGCAGGGAACAGTTGCCGCTCGAAACCGAAAAGCTCTACATCGAGTTCATCAAGAGCGAGCTTGGGCCACGCTATGCGGAGTTTATCGGGCATGAGATCCAGAAGGCCTATCTGGAATCCTATTCGGATTACGGACAGAACCTCTTCGATCGTTATGTCGACTATGCCGATGCCTGGATCGAGGATGTCGATTTCAAGGATCCGGATACGGGCCAGCTTCTGGATCGCGAGCTTCTCAACCAGGAGCTCACCAAGATCGAGAAGCCGGCCGGCATCGCCAATCCGAAGGATTTCCGCAACGAGATCGTCAAGTTCTGCCTGAGAGCAAGGGCGAGCCACGGTGGCAAAAACCCCTCCTGGACGAGCTACGAGAAGATCCGCGAAGTCATCGAAAAGCGGATGTTCTCTCAGGTGGAGGATCTTTTGCCTGTTATCTCGTTCGGATCCAAGAAGGACGGCGAGTCCGAAAAGAAACATGGCGAATTCGTCGAACGAATGGTGGCGCGAGGCTATACCGAGCGTCAGGTTCGACGGCTTGTGGAATGGTACATGCGTGTAAAACAGGCGGGATGAGCCACCAAGGAAGAAGGAATGCACATTGTTGACAGACGCCTGAACCCAGGCGGAAAAAGTCTAGAAAATCGTCAACGATTTTTGCGAAGAGCAAAAGCGCTGGTGCAGAGAGCGGTCTATGAATCCTCTCAGAAACGCGACATTCAGGACATTCTGAAAGGTGGCGAAATCAGCATTCCACTGGATGGAACCGAGGAGCCTCGGTTCCATCGCGGCCCCGAGGGGCTGAAGGAGCATATTCTTCCCGGCAACAAGGACTTCCTCGAGGGTGATATTCTGCCGCGTCCCGAGGGTGGTGGCGGCAAGCCTCAGGCGGGCGGTGACGGCACCGGCGAAGACGCCTTCCGCTTCATCCTGACACGCGACGAATTCCTCGATCTCTTCCTCGATGATCTTGAGCTGCCGGATCTTGCCAAGCGTCGACTGATGTCGGCGGATCAGATCAATCCGGTCCGCTCCGGCTACTCCGTCACCGGCTCGCCCGCCAATCTCGCCATCAACCGCACCATGCGGCTGGCGATGATGCGCCGTGTCGCCCTGCATCGGCCGAAGCCGGAAACGGTCGCCAAACTCGTCGAAGAGGCGGAAGAGTGCAAGGACGAGACGCGCCGGGCGCAGCTCGAGGCCGAGATCAAGCTGCTGGAATCCAAGGTCCGGCGCATTCCCTACATCGACCCGATCGACATTCGCTATCGGCGGTTCGAGAATGAGCCGAAACCGGTGGCGCAGGCCGTGATGTTCTGCCTGATGGACGTCTCCGGCTCGATGTCGGAGCACATGAAGGATCTCGCCAAGCGCTTCTACATGCTGCTCTATATCTTCCTCACCCGGCAGTATCGTCGGGTGGAGATTGTCTTCATCCGCCACACGGACGTGGCTGAGGAGGTGGACGAGGAGACCTTCTTCCGCAGCCCTGCAACCGGCGGCACGCAGGTTTCCAGCGCGCTCGAAGCCATGCGCCGGATCGTGCATGACCGCTTCCCGGCATCCGACTGGAACATCTATGCGGCGCAGGCATCGGATGGTGACAATGCCTATTCAGACAATGCCACAACGGCGGCGCTGTTGACCGGCGAGATTCTGCCGGTCTGCCAGTATTTCGCCTATCTGGAAGTGGGGGAGGCGCGCGGCGTGGCGATCTCGTCCGGTTCGGCGATCTGGTCGCTTTACGAGCGGTTGCAGGCAGCCTGGCCCGTGCTCTCGATGCGGCGCGTGAACGATCGCAGCCAGATCTATCCGGTCTTCCACGATCTCTTCCAGCGCCGGACTGCGGAAACAAGGAGTGGATGATGGCGAAAGCATCGATGGAACGGCTTTTTGAGGGTGCGGACTGGGATTTCGCCACCATCCAGCGAATCCACGATGCCTGCGAGAAGATTGCCGTCGGGGAGCTTGGCCTCGACGTCTACCCCAATCAGATCGAGATCATCACCGCCGAGCAGATGCTCGACGTCTATTCCTCGATCGGCATGCCGCTCTTCTACAAGCATTGGTCCTTCGGCAAGCATTTCGCGCATCACGAGGCCTTCTATCGCAAGGGGCTGCGCGGTCTTGCCTATGAGATCGTCATCAACAGCTCGCCGTGCATTTCCTATCTGATGGAGGAGAACACGGCGACGATGCAGGCGCTGGTCATCGCGCATGCTGCCTTCGGCCATAACCATTTCTTCAAGAACAACTACCTCTTCAAGCTCTGGACGGATGCGGAAGGGATTCTCGATTATCTCAATTTCGCCAAGAGCTATATCGCACGCTGCGAGGAGCGCTACGGCCACGCAGCCGTGGAGCGGACACTGGATGCGGCGCATGCGCTGATGTCGCACGGCGTCCATCGCTATGCCGGGAAGAAGACCCCGGATTTGCGCGATGAGGAAAAGCGCGAGCGCGAGCGGCGCGAATATGATGAGAAGATTTTCAACGACCTCTGGCGCACCATCCCGGCCGGGTCGGGCAAGAAGGCGCCCGATCTCGATCTGGAACGCCGGCGCTCACTGGCCGGTCTGCCGCAAGAGAACATCTTATATTTTCTCGAGAAAATGGCACCGCGGCTGAAGCCCTGGCAGCGCGAGATCATTCGCATCGTGCGGCATGTCGCCCAATATTTCTACCCGCAGAGCCAGACCAAGGTGATGAACGAGGGCACGGCGACCTATGTGCACTATCGCATCATGACGCGACTACATGAGCTTGGCGGCATTAGCGACGGCGATTTTCTGGAATTCCTGAAATCACATACCAACGTGGTTTTCCAGCCGACCTTCAACGATCAGCGTTATTCCGGCCTCAATCCCTACGCCATCGGCTTCGCTATGATGCAGGATATCGAGCGCATCGTAACGAGGCCGAAGGATGAGGATCGCCAGTGGTTTCCGGAGATCGCGGGGACAGGTGACGCCATGGCGGTGCTGCGCGATCTCTGGGCGAACTATCGCGATGAGAGCTTCGTCTCACAGTTCCTCAGTCCGCATCTGATGCGCAAGATGCGGATGTTCCAGCTGACCGACGATCCGGAGGAGGAAGAGGGGCTGAAGGTGGCGGCGATCCATGACGAGCGCGGCTATCTGCGCATCCGTCGGGAACTGGCGCGGCAATATGACGTGGGCTGGATCGATCCGCATATCGAGATCGTCGATGTCGACCTTTCCGGCGACAGAAAGCTCCTGCTCAGGCATACAGTGCTGAATGGCACGCTGCTTGAGGACATGGACGCCAAGCGCGTGCTGCAGCACCTGGCCGACCTTTGGAGCTACGATGTGCTGATGCAGGAAGTCGACCGCTCGGGCACGGTGCTTCGCGATCACCTGGTTCATCCACGCGCTTCGGCACTTGCGGCATAAGCGCTGACTTGACTACGATGATTGTTTCGGTCGGCGCTGGTGGCCACTTACCTGCACGCCGTCTTCCGGTTGCAGCTTGAGGAAGCCGGGTATGCCGAGAAGAGGGATTACCGCCATCAGCAGAAACGCCATGTGGAATTTTTCCGGCGTCAGCGGCGAACCATCCAGCGTGACCAGGCCAAGCAGCATCGCAGCGACGGAAACGCCGAAGCTGACGCTCAACTGCTGAAGGACGCCGCCGAGACTGGTCGCACGGCTGAGCTGGGCGGCGGGCGTATCGGAATATGACAGGGTGTTTGAGGTCATGAACTGCGCCGCCCGCGCCAGCCCGAAGACGAAAACGTAGACGATGATGACCCAGTGCGGTGTGCTCGGCGTAATCAGGGCGAATCCGGCGACGACGGCCGCGCCGAAGACTGCACTCCATGTCAGGATGCGTTCGAAACCATAGAGCTTCAGAAGTTTCACCGATACGGGCCGCACGACGAGCGCGCTGAGAGCGCTGACGAAGGTTAGCGTGCCTGAGACGATCGGGCTCAGGCCGAAGCCGACCTGCAGCATCAACGGCAGCAGGAAGGGAACGCCGTTCAACCCGACACGACAGATGCCGCCGGCCAAGGTGCCGATGCGGAAGGTTCTGAGCCGGAACAGGGTAAGGTCGACAGCCGGTGCCTCGGCCGTTCTCGCATAGCGGATGAAGCCTGCGAGCAGCAGGCCGGCGGCAGCGAGGGCGACGAAAATTGCCCAAACCGGAATCACAGGGCGACCGATATTCTCGATCCCGTATTGCAGCAATACGCAGCCGAGACCGACCATGACGAAGCCGGGAAAGTCGAACCTGATCGTTTCGTCGCGTTCGGTATCTTCGACATAACGCAATGCCATGAAGATGCCGATCAGGCCAAAGGGCAGGTTCACCCAGAATATCCAGCGCCAGGAAAGATAAGTCGTCAGGAAGCCGCCAAGCACAGGTCCGATGACCGGCCCCATGACGGCGGGCAGGGTCATGTAGGTCATGGCGGTCACAAGCTGGCTACGCGGGAAGCTGCGGATGAGGATGAGGCGCCCGACGGGCGTCATCATCGCGCCGCCGAAGCCCTGCAATGCGCGCATCGCGATCAGCATGGGCAGGCTGGTCGCCAGGCCGCACAGGATCGAGCCGATCGTAAAAATGCAAAGGGAAAGCGCGAATATGCGGCGCGCCCCAAAGCGATCCGCAAACCAGCCGCTCACCGGAATGAACATGGCAAGGGTGAGGATATAGGTGGTCACCGCCAGGTTCATGCGCACCGGGGTCGTTGCGAGGCTTTTGGCGATATCCGGTACGGCAGTTATGAGAATGGTCGAATCCAGCTGCTCCATCAGGAAAGCAACAGCAACGACAGCAGGGATGATGTAACGCAGGCGAGGATTGCGTTCGACTGCGAAAGTCTGGCCCTGCGAATTGAGATCAGGCGAGTCCATGGAATGTAATGGCTTTCCAGCGCCTGAGGGGGGGCAGGCGTTTCCTATTGATATGACCATTATCCATGGCGCAGTGCAACAAAAACCGAACTATTAAGAGGCTTGTGGTGCCAGGTTTGTCTCCCGACATTGCGCACGCCGCGATCTTTCAGATGCGCTCGGCGCGCGTCAAGCTTCTGACTTTGCAACGATCATTGCCGCAAGACCGGTGTGCAACACGCTTCAGTTCGTCGTGGCGGGAGAATGGAGCGTCCAGCGTGCCTTGTCGAAGACGATGGCGGTTCGGATCTGCTCCGGGGATGTTCTTCGCAATTCCAGCTGAAGATTGAAGCTATTGTTGCTCTGGAATTCCTTGAAGAAACTGAGTTTGGCGCCGAAGGCCTGTAGCGTTACGTCCTGCAGTGCGCCGATCGCATTAAGCGCCGTTTGGAAGTCCAGCCAGCGCGTTTCGTTCAGCAGCAGCACCACGGTGTCGACAAAGGTGCTGGCGATGGCCTTGCCATCGTCATTGTCAGGCATGATGACCTTGATGCGAATGGTATCGAGTTCGCCGGTGGGCTTGCCGCGGGCAATGATGAAGAAGGATGCGGCCTTCGCGTCGCCATAGGCACCTTTCTGGACAGCGTAGCTGCACTCCGAGGTGCCGGCGCCCAGTTCGCTCGACCGCCATTGGCCCACGGACAGGCCAAATGTTACCAGATCCGCGCAGAGCTTCTCGCCGGATATTGTCCAGCTTCGCACGAAAGCGCTGCGCAGCGCGTCGACAGGCTCATCGAACAAGTGCGATGTTTTGCGTGGAGGTGATTTGGCAACCACCGCCTTGGCCGGTAAGGTGGCGCTATGTGCGGGGGCGCTTTCCGGTGTGGCGGCGGGACTGCCGGCTGTGCTGCTGGAGGAGGCCGCGGCCGCGGGTGGGGGCGGCTTATTCTCGGCACTATGTGTCGGTGAAGCTGCGGTCTGCTGTTCCGGCTTGGGGAACAGATCGAGATGATAGCGGCGGTCCAGCGTTCTCAGGTTTCGCATGTCGTTGGCAAGCAATGCGGTCGCGAGAATGATCGAGCCGATGACAACAGCTGCAATCCAGAACACAGCCCAGCTTTTCTTGCGAGGTGGCGCCACCGACATGATCGAGATCTACAGCTACTCCCGAGGAACCCTGCCTTGCTGCAACGACCACATGTTGCGCAGCTCGCCCATGCCTACAGCATATGCGTTTATGAACGATTGATCATCCTAATGTTTCTTTGTCAATTCATGATGTTGCTGCGAGCAACGATAGGAAAAGCACGCAGCGGTTTTCTGTCCGCAATTGCAGCGAAACAACAGAATGTAGCGGTGAGGAGATTCCGTGAAGAGCTGAACCGCCCTAGGCGAAATAGGCCTTCAGCGCTTTCACGGTCGCGACATCGGTGTGACGGGAAGATGGTGTCGAGAATCCGAGATCGAGCAGGCGCGTGTCGTTCTCCACCACGGTCACTGCGCCGGAGGAATGGATTTCGCTGATCTGCAGTCGCGGCCACAATTGGCCGACCGTCGCCAGCGAGACGCCGGCACCGGGCATGATGGAGATCCGGCCGGCAGCAAGGGCAATGGCCTGCTCCAGCACTGCGACACCTTCTGCTCCCGTCTTTGCGCAGCCGGATGTCAGGATGCGCTCGAAACCGAGGGAGACGGCCATTTCGATCGCCTCTGCGATATCCGGAACCAGATCGAATGCGCGATGCAACGTTTTGCCAAGAGTGCCTGAATGGGCCACCAGCGCGGAGAGCGTGTCGAAATCGAGCCGCCCGTCCGGCAACGAGGTGCCGAACACCACACCCGGCAGACCGGCGTCGCGGCATGCATCGATATCGCGCTTCATAACGTCAAGCTCATCGGCCGAATAGATGAAGTTGCCGGCGCGCGGGCGGATCATGGCGTAGGAGGGAACGGGCTGCTCTGCCGCTACGGCGATCAGCCCGGCACTCGGTGTGAGGCCTCCGATCGAGAGCGCACTGCACAGCTCGATGCGATCCGCGCCGCCGGCAATGGCAGTCTTGAGGCCGGAAATATCGTCAACGCAGATCTCAAGCAGCATGGTCATGTTCTCCGACATATTGCAGTCCCAGGAGGGCGGCGCCGATCAGCCCCGGTTCCAGCTTGCACTGGCTGGGAACGACGAGCGGTCGGCCGAATTTGCGCAGGGTGCGATCGCGCACGACCTCGTCCAACCGCGCCAGGAGCGGTTCGACGTTGGATAAGCCGCCGCCAACCGGAACGACGGTCGCTCCGGTGATGTTGATCGTCAGGGCAAGCGGCGATGCGACCAGGTCGATCATGACGTCGATGGTGCGCTGCGCCTGCTGATCGTCCTTCAGCCAGTGGCCGATGATCTCTTCGCTGGAGAGTTCGACGCCATGCAGCGTCTTGTGCAGGCGTTCGATGCCTCGGGCGCCGCCGACGGTGTCGACGCAGCCCTTCTGGCCGCAACCACAGGGATAGGCTGGAATAGCGACGGGGGGATTGCCGGCAAAGGACGCGATGATCGGGCCGTGGCCCCATTCGCCGGCAAAGCCGCCGGCGGCGTTGACGAGGCGACCATCCGCCACCAAGCCGCCGCCGACGCCGGTGCCGAGAATGGCGCCGAAGACAATGCGATGGCCCCGGCCTGCACCGGACATGGCTTCGGCCATGGCAAAACAATCTGCATCATTGGCGATCAGCACGGGGTAGCCGAGTTCGGCCTCCAGATCGGCGGCGAGGTGCCGGCCATGGATGCAGGGTATGTTGGCGCAAGTCAGCGCCTGCGTGTCGGGATCGACGACGCCGGCGATGGAGAAGGAGAGGCATGCCGGCTTCTCACCCGCTTCGGCGATGACACCGCGCAAGGCTGTGACGAACTCGGAAAAATCATGCTTTGGAGTAGGGCGCCGCGCCAGCGGCAGAATATCGGTCATAGAGCGGGCGATTCCGCCCTTGATGGCGCTACCGCCGATGTCGAAGGAAACGATCATGAATACAGACCTGAAGGAAACATGCGGCACTTGCTCGCACCCTTTGCCGGTCTTTGCAAGGCTATTCCTTGTGGCACGGTTTAGCCATCAACCGCGTGGCAGAGTGATCCTTGCTTCGAAACCGTCCGATCTTCCCGCGGCGGGTGAGAGGAGATCGACGCGCCCGCCGATCTGATTGACGATGCGCTCGACGATGGAAAGCCCGAGGCCGGAACCGGCAGCGTTCGTCTTGCCGCGCCAGAAGCGTTTCTTAAGGCCGGCGAGTTCCTCCTGCGAAAGCACGGGGCCGCCGTTGACGACGCGGACGACTCCGTCATCGACGTGGACGGTCACTTCATCGTCCGTCGGCCCATGGATCAGCGCATTCTCGATCAGGTTGCGCATGACGATGGCGAAGGCATCGATATCGATATTGCGGATCAGTCTTTCCTTGGTGTCGTCTTCCAGCAGCACGCGGCCGGCAGTGCCGGTGTCGCGATCGTAATCGCCGATCACGGTTTCGATCACAGCGATCAGATCGATCGGTTTTTCGCCGGCCCCGATACCTGCCTGGGCGCGGGATAACTGCAGCAGCTTTTCAGCCAGGCGGCCGAGATTGGAAAGCGACGTTTCGATGCGGGCGGCACGTTCGGTCAGTTGCCCGGGCGGCAATTCCGCGAGCAGGCGCTGTGTTTGTGCGAGGGCGCCTGCAATCGGTGTGCGCAGTTCATGCGCGCTATTGGCGGAGAATTCTCGTTCGGCTTCGAGTGCCAGACGCAGGCGCTCGAGCAGAAGATTGACGGATCGTGCGATCGGCTGCAGTTCGCGCGGCAGGGTTTCGCTGTCCAGCGGCATCATATTGCCGCCGTCCTTGGTGGCGATCTCCGATCGCAGGCGGTCGATCGGACGCAGCGAACGACCGACGACCAGACCAATCGCGACTATGCTGGCGGGGATCAGGGCCAGCAGTGGCCACAGCAGGGCGACGCCGCTTTCGCGGGATGCTTCGCGCCGGTTCTTGAAGGCATCGGCAACGTGCAGGAAGATCGTTCCATCCGCTGAGGACTCTGTGTAGATCCGATAGCGCGGCGTATTGTGGAAGCCGATCTCCAACGGCACATCGTAGGCGGTCGGCGGAGCGTCGTGCGAGTGCAGGATTACATTGCTGTTGGCGTCGAGCACCTGATAGGTCAGATATTCGCGGTTCAGCCCCTTATTGAGTTGCTCGAGACTCTGAGGGTCGCCCGAATGGTCGCGATTGGCCAGATCGTCGAGCACCAGGGGCAGCAATCGCTCCGCCGTTTCCTGCAGCGCGCCGTCGAAGGTCTCGGACAATTCCTTGTTGACGACATAGGCGCCAATGCCGACGGCAATCAGCCAGAAAAGCACGACTGCGCCGGTCAGCGCGGCGATCAGGCGTCGGGTAATGCTTGCGCGGCTCGGCTCCTTGCGTTCTGTCATCTGTCACCCAGGCTGTAGCCCACGCCTCGGGCCGTCCGGATACGGTCCTTGCCGATCTTCTTTCTGAGGCGGCTGACATAGACTTCGACCGTGTTGCTCTCGATTTCGGAGCCGAAGGCATAGAGCGCCTCTTCGATCGTATCTTTCGAGACTATGGCGCCCGGTCGCGCCACAAGCAGATCCAGCACGGCCCATTCGCGGCCTGTCAGGATGATGTTCTTGCCTTCGAGCCGAACGAGCCGTTGCGGCTGGTCAATCTCAAGGTCGGCAAAGCGGACGGTCGGCTGCGGACTGCCGATATAGCGACGGGCGACCGCCAGGATGCGGGCCGTGAGCTCGCCGAGATTGAAGGGTTTTACGAGGTAGTCGTCGGCGCCGCTGTTCAGGCCTTCGATACGATCGGAGATCTGGTCGCGCGCTGTCAGGATGATGACCGGGGTTTCGTCGGGCTTGCGGCGCAGGCGCTTCAGAAACTCGATACCGCTGCCGTCCGGGAGCTGCAGATCCAAAAGGACGAGACCATAGTTCACGGCACTGGTCACTTCATCGGCGTCGGCCAGGTTTTTCACCCAGTCGACGGCATGAGCGCCTGCCGCAATATGGTCGCGAACGGCGCTGCCGATCGTGTCATCGTCTTCCACAAGAAGAATCCGCACCTTAGCCCTCTCAACCGTTGACCGCGCTTCAGTTAATGCCGACGAACCTATCGGGTCAATAACGGCCAAAATAGGCCATGTGGAGATATGCGTTTCAAGGCGACGCGCCTTTGCCGAAAACGCCGCCGGCGCCTATGGACAGACAGGAACGCCGTGGTTACTTCTTTGCCTCCGGAACGAAGCGGCCAAGGAATTGCCGCAACAAGCCATTGGAGGTTGTTCGGTCATGCTGAAGGGAATTTCGCCGCTGCTGAATGCGGATGTGCTTTATGCGTTGAAATCGATGGGACATGGCGACATGCTCGTCGTGGTCGACACGAATTTTCCCGCCGAGGCCATCGCAAGCCAGACGGTTCTCGGCGAATTGCTGCGTATCGACAATGTGCCTGCGGCCGATGCCGTTGCCGCCATCCTGTCCCTGATGCCGCTCGATACCTTCATCGATGACGCGGCAACGCGCATGGAAGTCGTTGGCGCGCCCGACGAGCTGCCGCAGGTCCAGCGCGAGGTGCAGGCTGCGATCGACAAGGCCGAAGGCAAGCATTGGCCACTGTCGCCGGTCGAACGCTTCGCTTTCTACGAGCGTGCCAAGGATGCCTTTTGCATCATCCAGACCGGCGAGCGCCGTTTCTATGGTTGTTTCACCTTGACCAAGGGTGTCATCCCGCCGGAAACTGAATAATCCGATCGTCGGGCGAAACGTTGTTTCGATAAAGGAATGCAATGGCGAAGAAGCTGGATTCCCAAGGGCGTCTCGATGATGCGGCGCGCGCCGGATGGCTCTATTACGTCGCCGGGCGGACGCAGGACGAGATTGCAGCAGCGATGGGAATCTCTCGCCAGTCGGCGCAGCGGCTGGTGTCGCTGGCCGTCGCCGAGCGGCTGATCAAGGTTCGGCTCGATCATCCGATCGCCGCCTGCCTGGAACATGCGGCGGCACTGAAACGGAAATTCGATCTCAAGCATGTCGAAGTCGTGCCGAGCGATACCGATGGGGCATCCTCGACTGTCGGCATCGCCCAGGCCGGTGCTGCCGAAATCGAACGCTGGCTGAAGCGCAGCGATCCGATCGTGGTGGCGATCGGGACGGGCCGCACGCTGAAGGCCGCGGTCGACCAGCTGCCGGCAATAGAATGTCTGCAGCACCGCGTGGTGTCGCTGACCGGCAATATCGGGCCGGACGGCTCGGCCGCCTACTACAACGTCATCTTCAGCATGGCCGATGTCGTCAAGGCACGGCATTTTCCCATGCCGCTGCCGGTGCTGGTGTCGTCCGCGGAGGAGCGCGAACTGCTGCATGCGCAGGCGCTCGTGCGCTCGACGCTCGATATCAGCGCGCAGGCCGATGTGACTTTTGTCGGCATCGGCGAAATGGGTGTCGACGCGCCGCTCTGTCTCGACGGATTTCTCGAGCGGGACGAGATGCTCGCCCTGATTGAGCGTGGCGCTGCCGGCGAGATCTGTGGCTGGGTCTTCGATCGCGAAGGCAAGCTCATGCCTGACGATGTCAACGAGCGCGTGGCAAGTGCGCCGATCCCCTCGCGCGACACGTCCGCTGTCATCGGAATCGCCAAGGGAAAACGCAAGTTCGACGCGATCAAGGCCGCCGTAAAAGGCCGCCAAATCAATGGCCTGATCACTGACGAGGCTGTTGCCGAGTTTTTGCTCAGGGATTGAGCAAAAAATTTAACCCATGAAAACAAGATGATAGGTTGCTTGCTCGGCAATGCAGCAACGAATTCGCATTGACATTTTGTCGCAATGAGTGAGTAATTGCTCACGAGCAAAGCGAATGCTCATTTTTAGTCTTCTGGGGAGGAAGATATGAAATTGAAGACTTTATTGCTGAGCGCCTGCTCGGCGCTCATGTTTGCTGGCCTGGCCTCTGCCGAAACTCTCACGATCGCAACCGTCAATAACGGCGACATGGTCCGTATGCAGAAGCTTACGGACGACTTCAAAGCCAAGAACCCCGGTATCGACCTGCAATGGGTTACGCTTGAAGAAAACGTCCTGCGCCAGAAGGTCACGACCGACATCGCTACCAAGGCCGGCCAGTACGACGTGCTGACCATCGGTACTTATGAAGTTCCGATCTGGAGCAAGCTCGGCTGGCTTGCATCGCTCGACAAGCTTTCCGCCGACAAGGACTACGACGTGAATGACCTTCTCCCGGCCATTCGCAGCGGTCTGACGACCGACGGCAAGCTCTATGCGGCACCGTTCTACGGCGAAAGCTCGATGGTGATGTACCGCAAGGACCTGTTCGACAAGGCCGGCCTGAAGATGCCGGACGCGCCGACCTGGGACTTCGTTGCCGATGCAGCCCGCAAGATCACCGACAAGGATCATGAAGTCTACGGCATCTGCCTTCGCGGCAAGGCCGGCTGGGGCGAGAACATGGCGTTCCTGACGGCGATGTCGAATTCGTTCGGTGCCCGTTGGTTCGATGAGAAGTGGAAGGCGCAGTTCGATCAGCCGGAATGGAAGGCGACGCTCGACTTCTACGTCAAGCTGATGAAGGACGCAGGCCCTCCGGGTGCCTCCTCCAACGGCTTCAACGAAAACCTGGCCCTGTTCCAGTCCGGCAAGTGCGGAATGTGGATCGACGCGACGGTTGCCGCTTCTTTCGTCTCCGATCCGAAGGAATCCAAGGTTGCCGACAAGGTTGGCTTCGCTCTGGCTCCGGACAAGGGTCTCGGCAAGCGCGGCAACTGGCTCTGGGCATGGAACCTCGCCATTCCCGCTTCCTCGAAGAAGACGGAAGCTGCAGAGAAGTTCATCGCCTGGGCAACCAGCAAGGAATACACCAACCTTGTCGCTCAGAAGGAAGGCTGGCTGAACGCACCTCCCGGCACCCGCACCTCGCTCTATGCGAATGCGGACTACCAGAAGGCAGCTCCCTTCGCCAAGATGACGCTCGACTCGATCAACTCGGCTGATCCGACACATCCGACCGTGAAACCGGTTCCCTATGTCGGCGTCCAGTTCGTCGCTATCCCTGAATTCCAGGGCATCGGCACGGCTGTCGGCCAGCAGTTCTCGGCCGCTCTTGCCGGCCAGATCTCTGTCGATCAGGCTCTGAAGGCTGCACAGCAGCTGACGGAACGCGAAATGAAGAAGGCCGGCTACCCGAAGTAAGGGCCTTTGAAACTACGGAAAGCGGCACACCTCTCGAGTGCTGCTTTCCTCTAGGCCGCCGAGCGCCCGAATTGCCCTTGGCGGCCCTTTTCGTTTCAGCCGGTCCGCGGCCAACTCCTCCTGTTCAAAGATAGGTCGGTACTTGCCATGGCAACGTTGCACACCCGTTCCACTGCCCGCGTCATGATGGCGCCTTCGGTTCTGCTTCTTTTTGCGTGGATGATCGTCCCGCTTGTGATGACGATCTATTTCTCGACGCTGAACTACAATCTGCTGAACCCCGGCACGCATGACTTTATCGGCTGGCTCAACTACGAATATTTCGTCACTGATCCGGCTTTCCTAAGCTCGCTGATCGTGACGCTACTGCTTGTCGGTGGCGCGTTGCTGATTACCGTGGTCGGCGGCATTGCACTCGCTCTCCTGCTTGATCAGCCGATCTTCGGCCAGGGCATCGTGCGCATGCTGGTGCTTGCGCCTTTCTTCGTGATGCCGACGGTCGCTGCTCTTATCTGGAAGCACATGTTCATGAACCCGGTGAACGGGCTTCTGGCACATCTCTTCCGGCTCTTCGGGCTCGATCCGCTGACCTGGTTGGAGACGGTTCCGCTCCTGTCGATCATCATCATCGTCGCCTGGCAATGGCTGCCTTTCGCAACGCTTATCCTGCTGACCGCACTGCAGTCGCTCGATGAGGAGCAGAAGGAGGCTGCAGAGATGGATGGTGCCGGACCGATCTCGAAGTTCATCTATATCATCCTGCCGCATCTGGCCCGTGCGATTACCGTGGTGATCCTGATCGAGACGATCTTCCTGCTCTCCGCTTTCGCCGAAATCCTCGTCACCACCAATGGCGGCCCGGGCACGGCAACGACGAACCTCACTTATCTCGTCTATTCGCAGATCGTTCTGTCGCAGGACGTCGGCGGCGCATCGGCAGGCGGTATCATCGCCGTCATCCTCGCCAATATCGTCGCGATCTTCCTGATGCGCGCAGTCGGCAAGAATCTGGAGGCTTGAGATGGCACGCAAAGTCACCACACAACGCAAGATCGTCGTATCGATCGCCGCCTGGATCGTGGCAATCCTTATCTTCTTCCCGATCCTGTGGACGATCCTGACGAGCTTCAAGACGGAAGGCGATGCCATCGCCTCGCCACCTCAGTTCCTCTTCTTCCACTGGACGCTGGAGAACTACTTCGAGGTGCAGGCGCGCTCGGATTACTTCCTCCATTTCGGCAATTCGGTCATCATCGCCTTCGGTTCCACGATCCTCGGGCTGCTTGTCGCGGTGCCGGCCGCCTGGGCCATGGCATTCTCGCCGACCAGGCGGACCAAGGACGTGCTGATGTGGATGCTGTCCACGAAGATGATGCCGCCGGTCGGCGCCTTCATCCCGATCTACCTGCTGTTCCAGGGCTTCGGCCTTCTGAACAATCAGTTCGCCAGCCGGCTCGGCATGGTCGTCGTGCTGATGCTCATCAACCTGCCGATCATCGTCTGGATGCTCTACACCTACTTCAAGGAAATCCCGGGTGAGATTCTCGAGGCGGCTCGCATGGACGGTGCGACGCTCGCCAAGGAGATCATCTACGTCCTGACGCCGATGGCGATCCCCGGACTTGCCTCGACGATGTTGCTCAACATCATCCTGGCGTGGAACGAGGCTTTCTGGACGCTGAACCTGTCGGCTGTCGATGCCGCACCGCTCAGCACCTTCATCGCCTCCTATTCCAGCCCGGAAGGCCTGTTCTATGCCAAGCTTTCGGCGGCATCGACCATGGCGATCGCTCCGATCCTGATCCTCGGCTGGTTCAGCCAGAAACAACTCGTTCGCGGCCTGACCTTCGGCGCGGTTAAGTAAGGAAGAGAAACATGGGTAGCATTGTTCTCAAACAAGTTTCCAAGGTCTTCGGCGAAGCCAAGGTCATCCCTTCCATCGATCTCGAAATCGATAATGGTGAGTTCGTCGTGTTCGTCGGTCCCTCCGGCTGTGGCAAATCCACGCTGCTGCGCCTGATCGCCGGCCTTGAAGATGTCACCGGCGGCCAGATCCTCATCGACGGCAAGGACGGCACCAATCTCAAGCCGTCCGAACGCGGCCTTGCGATGGTGTTCCAGTCCTATGCACTCTACCCGCATATGAGCGTGCGCAAGAACATCGCCTTTCCGCTGAAGATGGCGGGCATGCCGCAGGCTGAGATCGACAAGAAGGTGGCAGATGCCGCGCGCGTTTTGAACCTGACCGACTATCTGGAGCGTAAGCCGCGCCAGCTTTCCGGCGGCCAGCGCCAGCGCGTCGCGATCGGTCGCGCCATCGTGCGCCAGCCGGCGGCGTTCTTGTTCGACGAACCGCTATCGAACCTCGATGCAGCGCTGCGCGTCAACATGCGTCTCGAGATCAGCGAACTCCACCAGCAGTTGAAGACGACGATGGTCTATGTGACGCACGATCAGGTGGAAGCCATGACCATGGCCGACAAGATCGTCGTGCTCAATCGCGGCAATATCGAGCAGGTCGGTTCGCCTCTGGAGCTTTATCGCAGCCCGCGCAATCTCTTCGTCGCCGGTTTCATCGGTTCGCCGAAGATGAATTTCGTGAAGGGTGCCTATGCCCAGAGCCTCGGCGGCGACACGATCGGCGTGCGGCCGGAACATACACTGCTGTCGACCACCGCAGGCGACTGGCAGGGCAAGGTGCTGGTTGCCGAACATCTCGGCTCCGACACGTTCCTGCACATCGAGGTCGACGGGATCGGCTCGGTGACCGCGCGCGGCTCCGGCGATTTTCCGGCCCGTGCCGGCGACACCGTCTACCTGACGCCGGACAAGGCGCACATTCACCGGTTCAACGCCGAAGGGCTGGCGATCTCAGCCTGAGCGTCAAGGCCATGCGCGATCCACGCGCGCGGCCAATGCATTTCTCCCGCTCCGTATGCGTAGATCTCCGGGGCGGACAAGCATAGCGCCGGAGCTGTTTTCCCAGGACGCCCGGAGCCAGAGACCTTTCAGAAGGACCAGGGACATGACGTGCAAATTATCGCTCGCAACTCTCCAGGAGGCGGCTGCAAAGGCTGCCATTCCCGCCTACGATCCGAAGTCGCTTTCAGCTGGTATCGTGCATTTCGGCGTCGGTAATTTTCATCGCGCCCATCAGGCTGTTTATCTCGATGATCTCTTCAATGCCGGTGAAGCCCATGACTGGGCAATCATCGGCGCAGGCGTGCTGCCTTCGGATGCGGCGATGCGCGAAAAGCTCGCAGCTCAGGATTTTCTGACGACTGTCGTCGAGCAGGACAACAATCGCACGGCTGCCCGCGTGACGGCGCCGATGGTCGATATTCTGCCAGTCGGCGATGCCAAGACCATTATTGCCAAGCTGGCCGATCCGACGACCCGCATCGTTTCCATGACGATCACCGAGGGCGGCTACTTCATCGATGCCTCCGGCAAGTTCAATCCCGCTCATCCCGCGATCGTCGCGGACGGGCAGAACCCCGATGCGCCCAAGACCGTGTTCGGCCTGATCGTTGCCGGTCTCAAGGCGCGGCGTGCCGCCGGCCTGCAGCCCTTCACCGTCATGTCCTGCGACAACATTCCCCATAATGGCGGCGTCACCAAAGCTGCCGTCGTTGGTACGGCGCGGCTTTCCGATCCGGCTTTTGCCGATTGGATCGCTGCGAACGTTGCCTTCCCGAATGGCATGGTCGACCGCATCACACCGGCAACGGGTGCGCGCGAGATCGATCTCCTGAAGCAAGCCTTCGATATCGAAGACAATTGGCCAGTCTATTGCGAAGAATTCAAGCAGTGGGTGCTGGAAGACAATTTTCCGGCAGGGCGTCCGGCGCTCGAGAAGGTCGGCGTGACTTTCGTGCCCGATGTGACGCCCTATGAGCATATGAAGATCCGCATTCTCAATGGCGGCCACGCGGCGATTGCCTATCCGGCGGCGCTGATGGATATCCATTTCGTGCATGAAGCCATGGAAGAGCCGCTCATCCGCGCCTTCCTCGCCAAGCTCGAAAACGATGAGATCATTCCCGTCATCCCGCCGGTGCCGAACACGGTGCTTGCCGATTACTTCAAGCTGATCGAGCATCGCTTCGCCAATCCGAAGATCGCCGACACCATCCCGCGCCTGGCGCAGGACGGCTCGAACCGTCAGCCGAAGTTCATCCTGCCGTCGACTGCCGATCGTCTTCGCCGCGGTGAGGATATTGTCGGCCTCGCGCTCGTCTCCGCCCTGTGGTGCCGTTATTTCGCCGGCAAGAGCGATAGCGGCAAGGACATCGTCTTTAACGATGCCAGCGCCGATCGGCTGCATGAAGCAGCGCTCAAGGCGAAGAACGATCCGGCAGCCTTCCTTGTCTTCGACGATATCTTTGGCGATGTCGCGAAGTCCGATCTCTTCCGCAAGCGCTTCGCGCATGCACTGAAAACGCTGTGGGAAAAGGGTACCCGCGTCACCCTGCAGCTATACTTGGACAACAAACTCGCGGAATAATTTTCAAACGGCCGGAATTCTCCTGTTCCGGCCGTTTTCCATTATTGAGCCTGCATATCGTGCAGGCGAGACGGCAACAGAATTCAGGTTGGACCTACGATGACCGATGCGGAGAAGGGGCTCGTAATCTTCGATTGCGACGGCGTACTTGTGGACAGCGAACCGCTGTCGGTCAGTGTGCTCATTCAGGCGATGCACGATATCGGCGTGGATATGACCGAGGAGGATGTGTATAGCCGCTTCCTCGGCAAGAGCCTGGCGACGCTCGTCGACACGATGCAGACGGAATTCGATGTCTTCATCGATCAGGCGTTTCTGGATCGGGTTCGCAACAATCTCTACGAACGCTTCAAGCATGAATTGAAGCCGACGGACGGCATTGCCGCGACGCTGGACGCACTTCCGCTTCCGCGCTGCGTTGCGTCCTCAAGCCAGCTGGAGCGTATCCGCCTTTCGTTAGGGGTGACCGGTCTTCTGGACAGGCTGGAGCCGAATATTTTCAGCGCCAGCATGGTCAAGCGCGGCAAACCGGCACCGGATCTTTTCCTCTATGCCGCCGAAAAAATGGGTGTGCCGCCGAAGGATTGCATCGTCGTGGAAGACAGCCCGGCCGGCATCACGGCTGCACGCGCAGCTGGCATGACGGTTTTCGCCTTTACCGGTGGTTCGCATGCCCATTCGCCGAGCTATCGGGCAGAGCTGGAGCAGCTTTCTCCGGAAGTCGTGTTTGACGCGATGCCGGAATTGCTACAACTTGTCCGCAACACGAGATAAGTAGTCGGGACCTCCTTTGCATGCGTGATCACGTGGTTGCGGTCGATATCGGCACAGGCAGCGCGCGCGCCGGTGTCTTCACGGCGAGCGGCTCACTGCTTGCAAAAAGCGAACATCCGATCCTGATGCATCGCCCGCGTGAAAACCATGCCGAGCATGATTCAGAAGATATATGGGCTGCCGTCTGCGCCGCTGTCCGCGCGGCCGTGAAGGCCTCCTGTGTCGATGCTTCCGCCATCGGTGCGATCGGCTTCGATGCCACCTGTTCGCTTGTCGTGCGCGATCGCGACGGCCGGCAGCTGACGGTTTCCACGGACGGGAAGAGCCGGTTCGACACCATCGTCTGGCTCGATCATCGGGCGCTTGCGGAGGCCGACTATTGCACGGCGACCAAGCACGAGGTTCTCCATTATTCCGGCGAGTTCATGTCGCCGGAAATGGAAATGCCGAAGCTGATGTGGCTGAAAGAAAACCTGCCGGAAAGCTGGGCAAAGGCGGGCTACTTCTTCGACCTTGCCGATTTCATGACCTGGAAGGCGACCGGTTCTATTGCCCGGTCACGCTCGACGCTGGTGGCGAAATGGAACTATCTCGCGCATCGGGAGCCGGGCTGGCAGGCCGATTTTCTGAACGTGATCGGGCTTGGCGATCTGCGCGATCGTGGCAGTCTTCCCGAAGAGAGCGTTGCGGTCGGCACGAGCATCGGCACGCTGACCGCCGAGGCCGCCGACGCGCTTGGCCTCGACCCGGCTTGTCATGTCGGTGCGGGCATGATCGACGCCTATGCCGGCGCGCTCGGTGCGCTTGCCGGCCATGCCGGTGATGCCGCCGCGCTGGAGCATCAGCTGGCTCTGATCGCCGGGACATCGAGCTGTGTCGTCTCCTTTGCGCGCGAGCGCAAGCGCAGCACCGGCATGTGGGGGCCTTACTATGAGGCCGTGTTCACGGGCATGTGGCTCGTCGAGGCAGGACAGTCGGCCACGGGTGCGCTTATCGACCATATCGTCAGCATGCATGCGGCCGGTGGCCCTCCGACGGCGGCGCTGCACGACCGCATCGTACGGCGGATCGCGGAGCTCAGGCTTGCCGAGGGCGATACTCTCGGCGGGCGTATCCATGTGCTGCCCGATTTTCACGGCAACCGCTCGCCGCTTGCGGATCCGCACGCCCTCGGTGTCATCAGTGGCATGACGCTGGATGCATCCTTCGACGGGCTTTGCCGGCTTTACTGGCGCACCAGTGTCGGTATTGCGCTCGGCATCCGTCATATTCTGGAACGGATGCGGGAATATGGCTACGTGCCCGACACGCTGCACGTTGCCGGCGGCCATGTGAAGAATTCCGTGCTGATGGAGCTCTATGCCGATGTCACCGGCTGCAAGGTGGTGATGCCGAAGATGAACGAGACCGTGCTTCTCGGTACGGCCATCGCTGCTTCCGTCTCCTGCGGCATCCATGAAAGCCTGGGTGCCGCCGGTGCCGCGATGTATCCAGGTGGCCTCGAGCGGTTGCCGGATACGGGCAGGAAGGCGCTCTACGACCGTGATTATCGGCGCTTTCTGGCCATGTATCGCCATCGGGCTGAATTGGACGCCATGGAATAGATAGTTGTTTTGCGTCGCCTATCTGAGCGGTGCAGGTGCGAACATCGCCTGCAATTCTTCGATACGGCGTATCCTGCTCTCCGCAGTCTCGCCGCCTGCCTGTGTGACGGCCATCGAGAGCAGCTCGAGCAGCGCCATCATGCCCGAGAGGCTGTCGTTGCTGTTGGCGCGCTGAGGCGGCAAGGACAGCGTAATATTGGCGAATTCATGCGCCCATTCCGTAAATTGGCCGGTTGCGAGCAGAACCTTGTGTCCGGCGCGGCGGGCCGTTCGCGCCAATAACCGCGACGCGACGAAGCGCGGTGAATCGATGATGATGGTGAGGTTGTTTTCCGATTGTGCGCCAAGCATCTGGATGTAGCTGCCATTGGCTCCATCGAGAAAGAGAACATGGTCGCGTGCGAGTGTCAGCCGGTCGCAGAAATGGCGTCCGAGTCCTGCAAGGCCGGGATGCGCGGTGATGAACACGTTGGCCGAGGACAGGATTGTCGAAACCGCTTCGTGCCACTGCGGTTGATTGGCGAGATTGTAGATATGCTGGAGCATCTCCACCTGCTCGACGATTTGGGCGGCCAATGGGCGGCTCTCGACGGCATCCTTCTGCATCTGCTCCAGAATGTTAGGCAATTGTAACGTGGTCGGAGGCGCGTTTTCCTTCAGGTGCACTTTGATGCCATCAAGACCATGATAGCCGAGGGATCGCAGGAAGCGCCCCACCGTCATAGGGCTCAACTCCAGCCTGTCGGCAACGGAGGAGGCGGTCTCGAATGGCAGTTCATTCAGATGTTCCGAGAAATACTTTGCAATGCGACGCTCGGCCGGCGTGCCAACCTTGATATATTCCCTAAGTTTCTGACCAAGGTCTTCCAAATTTCCGCCCCGCTGACGGTCCTTCTGATGTTCGAGTGCACCAATTGGTGGAACAATCGGGTACGCAGATCTCTCAAGGCCGCCGTTGTTGTTTTGTTTGTTGTTCGTAGCAAGGCTCATAAAATATATTAGTCTAGGCTTTATTACAATGATGCAATTTTTTAATTGAGCATACTCGTATATCTCTCGGGATATTGATATCGGGGCGATCGCTCCCTAGGTGTCGGACTATCCGCCATGAGAGCTAGACCGAATGATTGTTCTCGCTGCCCGCCTCGCCTTCGAAAATCTCTTCGCGCCTGAAACACGCAAGGTTTTCTGGAAGGTTCTAGGCCTGACATTGCTGGCGCTTGCCGCGCTTTGGTTCGCCTTGCGCGGCGCATTCAATTCGTTCGCCCTGCCATGGCTGCAAGGCTTCATGCCGGCGAGTGCGGATTGGACTGGTTGGCTAACACTCTTTCTGGCCATCTTTGCTGGCATTGCGCTGGCGCTCGCAATGGCGTTGCTGATATCGCCGATCACGGCTCTGATTGCGGGCCTCTTCCTCGACGATGTCGCGGACGTCGTGGAAAAGCGTGATTACCCCGATGATGTCCCCGGAACGGCGATGCCGATCGGTGCGGCGATGAAAAGTTCCGTGCGATTTCTCGGTGTCGTCATCGTTGGCAATATCGTGGCGCTGTTTCTGCTATTCATCCCTGGCGTCAATCTGATCGCCTTCTTTCTGGTGAATGGCTATTTGCTCGGCCGGGAGTTTTTCGAATTCGCCGCCATGCGCTTCCGCTCGCCGGTCGAGGCGCGGGAGTTTCGCGTCAAACACGCCTTCACGGTTTTCCTCGCCGGCCTCATAATCGCGGCCTTTCTGGCGATCCCATTGCTCAATCTGCTGACGCCGCTGTTCGCGGCCGGGATGATGGTGCATCTGCACAAACTGATTTCGCATAAGGAAACCAGACGACGTTTGGGGCGGGTTTAGCTGGTGGCTTCCGCGCCGATGATCTGCGCCGGCAGTTCGACCAGCGGCGCCGGGATGTCCCAGGTTTTTTCCGGTGAGCGACAGAGGTCGGCGATGACGCAGCGTTCGCACTCGGGTTTGCGCGCCTTGCAACAATAGCGCCCGTGCAGGATCAGCCAGTGGTGCGCATGATAGAGATATTCGTCGGGGATGATCTTCATCAGTCGCTGCTCGACCTCGTCTGGCGTCTTGCCCGGGGCCAGGAGCAGCCGGTTGGCAATGCGGAAGATGTGGGTGTCGACAGCCATCGTCGCCTGACCGAAAGCCATCGACAGCACCACGTTGGCGGTCTTGCGGCCGACGCCCGGCAGGGTCACGAGTTCTTCGCGGGTACGGGGCACCTCGCCACCGAAATCAGTGATCAGCTTTTGCGAGAGCGCCACCACGTTCTTCGCCTTGTTGCGGTATAGACCAATCGTCTTGATATATTCGCGTATGCGCTCTTCGCCGAGATCAAGCATCTTTTGCGGCGTATCGGCGACGGCGAAAAGTGCGCGCGTCGCCTTGTTGACGCCGGCATCGGTCGCCTGTGCCGATAGCGCAACGGCAACGACGAGCGTGAAGGGATTGACGTGTTCGAGCTCGCCCTTCGGTTCCGGTCGCTGGATGGAGAAACGTCTGAAGATCTCTTCCAGGTCCGCCCTGGGATAAAGGTTCTTTACTGCCGGCTTGCGGCCTGCAGTCGCATTTGACTTTTTCACGGTTTGGGCGCTGGATTTGATCTTGGGATTTGCCATGAACGACCTATACTCAAGTCCTATGACGGAACGCAACGCCGATACTGCGGCAGACGGCAACAGGCCGGTTTTCGCCGCCGAATTGTTCCCCCACCGCTCGCTCGGGCGGAAGGGGTTCAAGGTCATGCTGGCCTTGGCCGGAGCCTTCTGCCTCTTCTACACCATTCTCTTCGTCATGCGCGGCGCGTGGCCGGTCGGCATCTTCTTCGGCGCGGATTTCATCCTGCTCTTTGGAGCTTTCTGGCTGAACTATCGGTCCGGTCGCGTACGCGAGGAAGTGACGGTATCGCGCACGAATGTTTCCATCCGCAAGTTCTCGCCGACCGGGCGGATGGTGGAGCATGATTTCAATCCGTTCTGGACGCGTTTTCTCGTTCGTCGTCACCGTGAGATCGGGGTCGTCTCCATGCATGTCCGTGACAGAAGCCACGACACCGAGGTCGGTTCTTTTCTCAATCCCGAGGATCGCGAGAGTTTCGCCCAGGCGTTCAAGCGGGCGCTGGCAACCGTGACGCAACGGATATGAGCAGGCGGGGCGAAATCAGCGGCATCACATTTTCGGAGTTGTGCCGTCTGCGCAAGAAACGGGTGGTTTTAGCATTCCCGCCGTGGTTTTCTCCTTTCCAAGGAGAAAGATCATGAATGCGATCGCACAGCTGAAGAAAGACATCACCCCGGAAGGTCAGGACTATGAGACCGTGCGGGAAGTGATCGAGCTCATCACCGAGGAATATCGCGACCAGCCGTCGCTGGAGATGCTTGCCGATCGGCTCGGCCAATCACCGACCCAATTGCAGAAGACGTTCACGCGCTGGGCCGGGCTGTCGCCCAAGGCGTTTCTTCAGGCCGTCACGCTCGATCACGCCAAGCGCCTTCTGCGCAAGGAGGATTTGCCGCTGCTGGAGACCTCTTTCGAGGTTGGTCTTTCGGGTCCGAGCCGGCTGCACGATCTTTTCGTGACGCATGAGGCCATGTCTCCGGGTGAATGGAAGGCAAGGGGCAGCGGTCTGGTGATGCGCTATGCGTTTCACATCTCTCCCTTCGGCCTTGCCTTGATCATGGTCACGGATCGTGGTCTGGCCGGCCTTGCCTTCAGCGATTCCGGCAATGAAAAGGCATGTCTGGCCGACATGACCTGCCGCTGGCCGAATGCCCAGTTCATCGAGGATCCGCATGCGACGGCACCTTATGCGGGGCGCATATTCGAACGGTCGAACTGGTCGAGCGATCAGCCGCTGCGGGTCGTGCTGATCGGTTCGGATTTCCAGCTTCGCGTCTGGGAAAGCCTGTTGAAAATCCCGATGGGCCGCGCTGTCACCTATTCCGACATCGCCAGGGATATCGGTCAGCCGACCGCGATGCGGGCGGTAGGCGCAGCAGTCGGTCGCAACCCGATCTCTTTCGTGGTGCCCTGCCATCGTGCGCTTGGCAAGAATGGCCAGCTGACGGGTTACCATTGGGGCTTGACGCGCAAGCGGGCGATGCTGGGATGGGAATCCGGGGATGCCTGAGCGGGGTTAGGCCGCTTTCGCCAAAGCCATATTCAGCAGTGCCTTGGCGGCGCTTTCATCCGTGATCAGCGTGTTGCAGCCGATCCGCTTGATGGTGGCGCTGATCGCCTGAGCGCGGTGCGCGCCGCCCGAGGAGATCACGATATGCTTTGCCTTTTTCAGCGTGTCGAGATCGACGGACATGACCCGCTTGTTGATGGGGTGGTCGACGGAATTGCCCTCGGTGTCGAGGAAGTTGAACATGGTGTCGCAGACGCAGCCCATTTCGATCAGCTCTTCCAGCTCGCGCTTCGAGATGAAACCTTCCGACAGCGAGGTCGATTGCGGGCCGATGTCGCCGCAGCTGACGATAGCGAGATCGAGATTTTCAGCTAGCCGGTAGATGGCCTCGAGGCCGCATTTCTCGATAAGATTGCGCTTGGTCTCAACAGAGTCGACGAGCAGCGGCGCGAGGAACATGTAACATTCCGCGCCGAGCTGGCTTGCCAGCCGCCATGTATAGTCAATCGGGTTGGTCTGGTGGACGGCGACGATGCCGCCGAGCAGGGAAACCACCTTGCAATTGTCGCGCCGGGTCGGGCGGAAGCTTGCGAGCGAGGCCGTCATCGTCCGGCCCCAGCCGACGCCGATCGTATAATTGTCTGGGATGGCTTCCGTCAGGAACTGACCGAGCGCCAGGCCGACGCTCTTCGCCTGGGCATTGACGTCGCTGCCGGCTGGCTCGGGAACGACTATCGCCTCGTCGAGCCCATAGGTTCGCTCAAGCTTGATCGCCAGCTCCACGCAATCGTCAATGCCTTCGGTGATCCAGATCTGCACCTCGCTGCGGCGCATGGCCTCATCCAGCAGGCGAATGACTGTGGTGCGGCTGATGCCGAGCTGTTCGGCAACATCCTTCTGTGTCAGGCCCTGATTGTAATAGAGCCAAGCGGCGCGAAGCCTCAGGGATGAGGTCTCCGAATAGGCGGTATGGGTTCCGCGTCTCAGTTTGGCCACAGGTCCTCCGAATGATTGTCGCATGCGCCTTTTAGGGTCATGATCACCCCGGAGAATGAAACGGGGCGATGCTGGATGACGGGAGCAGGCGAGGTCGGCTCTTCTGTCGCCGATATTCTATGACGTGAAACTTATGTCAATTGAATTGCACAAATGTCCTTGACTTTTCATTGCGAGATTGCTTCAGTCGGTGCTGAGGAATTCGGTCTTGTCCAATCGAGGAGGACAATGTGCGAGTGTTGCTCCGAGCAGGTTCCAGGTCGGACGGGGGTTCATATAGGGCGCCCGGTGCCGGTGGAAAGCTTGTGTTCGGAGGGTTGTTCTTTCACCGCTCGGCCGTTCACCGGAAATGGAACTCTAGCGCTTTTTACCCCGTTGCCGATACATAGGAGAAGGAAGGGCGTATTCTGCCTGATGCCTTCGAGCCGTCCGCCGACCGGACCAGTCACGCCGCCCCAAATCTCCGCTTCCCCATGGGCCTCATTCAACAAGGATACCTGTTATGACTTCCAAGCTTGACCAACTCCGTGCCATAACCACCGTTGTGGCCGACACAGGCGATATCGAGGCTGTCGCACGCCTGAAGCCGGTGGATTGCACCACCAACCCGACCATCGTGCTGAAGGCGCTCGGCACGCCGATGTTCGCCGATGCGATCAAGGAAGCCGTTGCCTGGGGCAAGAAGCAGGGCGGCACGTCGGAATCCGTCGTTCATGCCGTTGCCGACCGTCTGGCCATTTCCGTCGGCGCTGCGCTCTCCGGCCTCGTTCCCGGCCGCGTCTCCACCGAAGTCGACGCCGACTTGTCCTTCAATACGGAAGCATCGCTTGCGAAGGCTCGCTCCATCATCGCTTCCTACAAGGAGCGCGGCATCGAGCGTGACCGTATCCTGATCAAGCTCGCTTCCACCTGGGAAGGCATCCGTGCTGCCGAAGTGCTGCAGAAGGAAGGCATCGACTGCAATCTGACGCTGCTCTTCAGCAAGGCACAGGCGATCGCGTGCGCCGACGCCAAGGTCTTCCTGATCTCGCCCTTCGTCGGCCGCATTCTCGACTGGTACAAGAAGTCGACCGGCAAGGACTACACGGCTGAGGAAGATCCGGGCGTTGTCTCGGTGCGCGATATCTACCACTACTACAAGTCCAACGACATCAAGACGATCGTCATGGGCGCCTCCTTCCGCAACACTGGCGAAATCGAAGCGCTTGCCGGTTGCGACCGCCTGACGATCAGCCCGAACCTGCTCGACGAACTCGCCGCCGATCAGGGCAAGCTCGAGCGCAAGCTCTCGCCGGAAAACAAGGGCTCCGTCGAAAAGATCGCCGTTGACGAAAAGACCTTCCGCTGGATGATGAACGAAGACGCAATGGCAACCGAGAAGCTCTCGGAAGGCATCCGCGCTTTCGCCAAGGATCTCGGCACGCTGCGCGCCATGGTCAGCAAGGAACTGCAGCTCGCTGCAGCCTGATGAGATCGCTTCTCCCTTTTAGGAGGGGCATTCATTTGAGAGGGTGCCGCAGGGATGCGGCGCCCTTTTTTGTTTTGCGGTGGAGCTGAGATTGGAGTTTTGAGCTTGGCGTGCCATGGGTGCGGCAGACAAACACGCGTGACAACCTACCGATCGCCAATAAATTCCGCCCTGACCTTGTCCGACTGGCCGCCAATCGTCGGCGCCGCCAATCCGTTCTTGGCACGGATGCCATTGACCCGGATCGGGCTTGCCGTCGTCCGCACGGATGTTCCGTCGTCGCGGCTCACCGTCTGCAGCATGTCGAGCTGGCGGAAGGCCGCGCTTTGCAGCAATTTTGGCCAATCGAGCACTTCTGCCGCCCAGATATCGGCAGGCTCCAGGATGGCGAGCCATTCCCGAACCGTCTTTTCCTGCAGCCGGCTTGCGATCATGGTCTTGATCTCGTCGCGGCGCTGAAAGGCGTCATCAGGCGTGTAGTCGGCGAGCGCTTGCAGATCGAGCAGCGGCGCGAGTTTTTCCAGCGGCATCATGGCGAGCGCCAGCCAGCTATCGGCGCAGCGATAGACGCCGTAGGGGGCGGCGAGATAGGCGTGGGCATTGCGCACGGCGGATTTCTTCGGCAGGCGGCCGCCGTCGTTGAGATGCGTGGTCAGCACTTCGAACTGGAAATCGACCAGTGCTTCCAGCAGGCTCGTTTCCACATGCACGCCGCGTCCGGTCACGCCACGCCGCACCAGCCCGGCGAGTATGGCTTGAACGAGGAGATTGCCGGCCAGCATGTCGGCGACGGCAAGGCCGAAGGGCACGGGGCCGTCATCGGCCTCGCCATTCAGCCACATGACACCGGAGCGCGCCTGGGCCAGCAGATCCTGTCCGGGGAAGTGCCGCCATTCGTTGTCGGGGCCGTAGCCGGTGATGCTGCCATAGACGATGCGGGGATTGATCGCGGCCACGGAGGCGTAGTCGAGACCCAGCCTTTCGATGACGCCGGGACGGAAATTCTGGATGACGACATCGGCCTTGGCGATCAGAGCGCGCAGCTCCTGCAGGTCGCTCTCGTCCTTCATGTTGATGGCAAAGCTCTCCTTGCCGCGGTTGATGGCATGAAAGAGGGTGGAATCACCGCCGATTTCGGTGTCGCTGAGATAGAGCCGACGGCAGAGATCGCCGCCATCGGGCCGCTCGATCTTGATGACGCGCGCGCCGAGATCGCCGAGCCGCAACGCCGCCATCGGGCCGGCAAGAAACTGGCTCATATCCAGCACGATGATGCCGGAGAGCAGGCCTTCGTCATTGTCCGTGTTCATGTCAGACTTTCAGCGGCGGCGCATCCGCAGGCCGGCCGTTCTTGTAGCGCACGGTCTGGATATGCTCGCAATAGAGCACCAGTTCGCCTTCGCCCTTGAAGACTTCGTAAGATGAGCGGATCAGGCCGAGTTCGGCATATTTCGGCTGCTTATCCAGATTGGTGCGAATGGTGTAGATCGTCTCGCCGATGAAGGTCGGCTTGATGAAACGCAGCTTGTCGTAACCATAGGAAAAGGCGTTGACGCAATTGGTGGCGACAAGACCCAGGCCGGCGGAAAAGACGAAGGCGCCGGCCACGAGCCGCTTGCCGAACAGCCCCTCGGTTTCTGCGAAAATCTGATCGCTGACGTAAGGGTGCATGTCGAGCACCAGCGCATTGAACTGTTGCGACTCGCCCTCGGAGATCGTGCGGCGCAGCGAGCGGATCTTATGGCCGATCTCGAAATCCTCGTAGAACCAGTTTTCCGCGTTCCAGACGGGGATTTCGGCGTGATCGGCAGGCATGGTTTTCGGATGGGTGCTGGATACGCCGACGGTGGCGGTCATGGCAGTGTCTTTCGATGGAAAACCTCCGGTCTCAGAGAGACCAGAGGCGCTTGGCATTGAGGTGATAGAGCCTGTTGCGTTCGTCGGCACTTACGCCTTGCATCAGCGCATGGGTGGCGGCGACCCAGGTGGAAAGATTGCCGCCGAGCGTGCAGACAGGCCAATCGCTGCCCCAGATGACGCGATCCCAGCCGAAGCCGCCGATGCAATGTTCGACGAAAGGCCGCAGCGTTTCCGGCGACCAGTTGTCCGGATCGGCATAGGCAACGACGCCTGATATTTTGACGATGACATTCGGACGCTTGGCAACTTCCTTTATGCCGGACGACCAATTTTCGCTGAGGCCATCCTTCACTGCGGGGACGCCGCAATGATCGAGGATGAATTGGACGTTGGGATTGAGGTCGATGAGTGCAATCGTCTTGGCTATCTGATGCGGCAGGACGCACAGATCGAAGGTAAGGCGCGTATCGGCAAGCCTTTTCAGGTTTTCGCGAAACAGCGCACCCTCGGAGACTTCATCCGGCACGACATGCAGCACCCGGCGAAAGCCTTTGACGAAGGGGTCTGCGAGCACGCGCTCAAGATAGGCAGGGAAGCTTGTGCTCTCAGGACGGCAGGCGGCAATGGCGCCACGCAGGAGGCTGCCGGGCTGGCGGCTCAATTCTTTGACGTAATCCGTCTCGCGCTCGACATCGTCTTCGGCGACATCGACCTCCATGTGAAGCGTGTCGGTTATTCCAAGCCGCTTGGCTTCGCGGGCATAGTCCTCGTAGAGACTATCGCGGTTGAGCGCGCCGGCTTCAGCCAGCCAGGGATAGGCGAGGCGTTTCCGGTCGACGATGTGCAAATGGCTGTCGAAAAGCATGGCGTTCCTCCCATACCTGCTTGCTCAACATATACTCACAGAAGAATAGTTTATTCAAATAAAAATTACAGCTCGGCCTTGTCCACTGTGCCGGCCACGGTTTCGGAGATCTGCTTGGCCGCTTCCCGCACATATTCGACCACCTGTTCGCGGGTGGGCGCCTTCGGGTTTACGGGCTCGATATAGGGGCAGGTGAGGGCGGCCAATGCATTGCCGTCCATCGCCAGCACGGGAGCAGAGATATTGTAAACACCGCTCGTCTGCAGGCTGTTCATGGTCTCGAAGCCCTTGTCGCGGATGGCCAGCAGCTTCTCTTCGAGATCGGCAGGCGGTTCTTCCGGGTCCTGCTCCTGGCGTCTTTGCTCGTTGATCATCATCAGGCGCTGCTTCGCATCCCGGAATGCCAGCAGAATGTGACCGGAGCCGGTATTGTAGAGATTGATCTGAGCGCCGACGCGGATCGAAATGCCCCAATAGGTCGGTGAATCCTGCTGGGCGATGACGACGACCGAGCCGCGATCGTAAATCGCCAGATGACAGGCCTGCTCGGCAAGGTTGGCGAACTCCCGCATCAGCGGTGTTGCGAAGGAGACGAGGCGGCGCACCGGCGCGTGATAATGCGCAAGCCCGAACAGCTTCAGCGTCAGATAGAAGCGGTCGCCATCCTGCCGCTGCACGTAGCCGCGCCGCACCAGCCGATCGAGCATGCGATAGAATTCGTTGGGGCTCTTGTTGAGCGCCTTGGCGATTTCCGCCTGTGTCAGCCCGCCATCGATCGTGGCGAGCAGCTCCAATATGTCGAGCCCCTTGTCCAGGGCCGGCGCGCGATAGCGATCACTGTCATCTTCCAAACTCATCAACTAGCCCCCCACGCGAAGAAATATGATTCATCATTCATATATGAATGAACGTAGTTTTCAAGCATGCGATCTCGGCTTGACGACCAATGAACAAGATGTTTACTTATAAATCATTGATCCATATTTGGGTCGAGAGGGCGATCGGACAAGAGGTCCGATCTTAATGGGAGGAATTTCGATGAGGAATTGGAGGGCCGGTCTCGCTGCCGGCATGATGGCATTGCTTGCGGGCACCTCGGTCTTCGCTGCCGATCTGCCGGGCAAGTTTTCGGGCGTGACGATCGATGCGAAGCTCATCGGCGGTCAGCAATATGAGCCACTTTATGCGCGCATTGGCGAGTGGGAGAAGGCAACCGGCGCCAAGGTCAACATCCTGTCCAAGAAGAACCACTTCGAGCTCGACAAGGAAATCAAGTCCGACATGGCATCGGGCAGCATTTCCTGGTGCGTGGGCTCGAACCACTCGTCCTTCGCGCCGCAGTACCCGGATCTTTACACCGATCTGTCGAAGCTGCTGCCAAAGGAAGAGATTGCCCAGTTCGTCGATTCCACCATTCAGGCCTCGACCATCGACGGCCGCCTGATCATGCTGCCGCGCGCCCAGTTCGACGTCTCGGCGCTCTATTATCAGAAGAGCCTCTATAACGACGAAGCCAAGAAGACGGCCTTCAAGGCGAAGTATGGCTACGATCTGGCGCCGCCGAAGACCTGGAAGGAAGTCTCCGATCAGGCGATCTTCTTCTCCAACCCGCCGAACTTCTTCGGCACGCAGTTCCCAGGCAAGGAAGAGGCGATCAACGGTCGCTTCTTTGAAATGCTGGTCGCGGAAGGCGGCGAGTATCTCGACAAAGACGGCAAGCCTGCCTTCAACTCCGAAGCCGGCGTGCGTGCGCTCGACTGGTTCGTCAACATGTACAAGGCCAAGGCCGTTCCGGCCGGCACGACCAACTATCTGTGGGACGACCTCGGCGCCGGCTTTGCTTCCGGCTCGATCGCGCTCGATCTCGACTGGCCGGGCTGGGCGACCTATTTCAACGATCCGAAGTCCTCGAAGGTCGCTGGCAATGTCGGCGTCGTCGTGCAGCCTGTCGGCTCCTCCGGCAAGCACACCGGCTGGTCCGGCCATCATGGTTTCTCGGTCACCGAAGCCTGCGCTCATAAGGATGCGGCCGCTTCCCTCGTCTGGTTCCTGACCAACGACGACTCGCAGAAGCTCGAAGCTGCGAACGGCACCCTGCCGACCCGCAAGGCCGTCTGGGACTGGGATATCCAGCAGGCTGCTTCCGACCCATACAAGAAGGAAGTGCTGAGCACCTTCCAGGAATCGATGAAGTACGCCTTCCCGGTTCCGCGCACGCCGCAATGGATCGAAATCTCTAATGTCGTCTATCCGGAGCTTCAGGCTGCTATTCTCGGCGACAAAACCTCGAAGCAGGCGCTCGATGCCGCTGCCCAGAAGGCAACCGATGTCCTGAAGGATGCCGGCGCGCTCTAAGCGATGCAATTAAAGTCCCGCGCCTGAAATGCGCGGGACTTCCGCAATCTGACTTCGGGAATGGCTTTTGATCGGTGCCACCGCATTTGAGCCGTATTCTCGTCCTCACGCAATTCATTCCAAGCAGTCCGGGCCATGCTGCCGAGGAATGCCGACAGGTGCAAACCATGTTCAAAAAGATATCCCCACCGGTCCTGCTTCTTCTGCCGGCGATTATCGTCCTTGTCGCGGTGGTGCTGTTTCCGCTGCTTCTCTCGTTTTATTCCAGTTTCACGCCGTTTCGCCTGACAAAGCCGGCGACGCTTTTCACCTTCATCGGGCTGCGCAATTACATTCGCATCCTCAGCGACCCGGTGTTTCTGGCTGCTTTCGTGCGCACAGTCGTGCTGCTGACGATCGCGCTCAATCTGGAAATGCTGCTTGGTCTTGGATTGGCTCTCCTGGTCAACAAGGCGACCCACGGCAAGCGCGTGCTACGCACGCTCATGATGTTCCCGATGATGTTTTCGCCTGTGCTTGTCGGCTTCCAGTTCAAATTCATGTTCAACGACAATGTCGGCATCATCAACAACGCACTGCAATCCCTGGGCATTACCAATGATGCCATACCGTGGCTCATCGACGGCAATCTGGCGCTGTTTTCGATCATCGTCGCGGAAATCTGGTCATCGACATCGGTCTTTGCCATTCTCATTCTGGCTGGCCTCTTCGCCATGCCGCAAGAGCCGGTCGAGGCCGCCAAGGTCGATGGCTGCACCAGCTGGCAGACCTTCCGCTACGTCACCTGGCCGTTCCTGATGCCCTTTGCCTTCATCGCCATGACGATCCGCTCGCTCGACGTCGCCCGCGCTTACGACATCGTCAAGATCATGACGGATGGCGGGCCAGCGCGGCGCACAGAGCTGATCTGGACGCTGGTCGGACGCACCGCCTATGCCGATGCGCAGATGGGGCTTGCCAACGCCATGGCCTATGTCTCGATCATTCTTTCCATCGCCTTCACAGTCTATTTCTTCCGTAAGCTGGCGCTTGCGCGTACCCAGATCGGAGCAGAGTGGTAATCATGGATCGCAATGCTCAACAACGCCTGCAGCGCCGCCTCTGGAAGGTCGCCTATCTCATCGGCCTTTTCATCGCGATGCTCATCATCTGCCTGCCGGGCCTCTGGATCATCATCAGCTCGCTCAGGCCGACCGTGGAGATCATGGCAAAGCCGCCGGTCTGGATCCCGCAGGAGCTTTCGCTCGAAGCCTATCGCTCCATGTTCAGCGGTGTGGGGCAGGGCGGCATTCCCGTCTGGGATTACTTCCGCAATTCGCTGATCATCTCGATCACTTCGACCGCCATCGCGCTCATTATAGGCATGTCCGGCGGTTATGCCTTCGCCCGGTTCCGTTTCCGCGGCAAGTCGACCGTGTTTTTAGGGCTCATGCTGACGCGCTCCGTGCCCGGTGTTGCCCTGTCGCTGCCGCTGTTCATGGTCTATGCGCGGCTCGGGATCATCGACACGCATTTCGGCCTGATCCTCACCTATGTCGCGCTCAACGTGCCCTTTACGATCTGGCTGATCGACGGCTTCTTCCGGCAGGTGCCGAAGGATCTCGCAGAAGCCGCTCAGATCGATGGTTGCACGCGCTGGCAGGCCTTCTGGCAGGTGGAGTTTCCTCTTGCCGGTCCAGGCATCGCGTCTGCCGGCATCTTCGCCTTCCTCACCTGCTGGAACGAATATGCATTGGCCTCGCAGCTGACGCGCTCGGTCGATTCGAAGACGCTGCCGGTCGGCTTGCTCGACTATACCTCCGAGTTCACCATCGACTGGCGTGGCATGTGCGCACTCGCGGTCGTGATGATCGTTCCGGCGCTCGCTCTCACTTTCATCATTCAGAAGCATCTGGTGTCGGGTCTGACATTCGGTGCGGTCAAAGGTTGATCCCTCATGGCTCAGGTTTCTCTTAAAAAACTCGTCAAGCGCTACGGCGCTCTGGAAATCGTCCACGGCATCGATCTCGATATCGCCGACAAGGAGTTCATCGCACTCGTCGGCCCGTCCGGCTGCGGCAAGTCGACGACGCTGCGCATGATTGCCGGCCTGGAGGAGGTATCGGGCGGCACGATCGAGATCGGCGACACCGTCGTCAACAATCTGCCGCCGCGTGACCGCAACATCTCCATGGTGTTCCAGTCCTATGCGCTCTATCCGCATATGACGGTGCGCGAGAACATGGGCTTCTCGCTAAAGATCGCCAAGCAGCCGCAGGCGGAGATCGACAAGCGCGTCAACGAGGCCGCCGCCATTCTCAGCCTCGAAGCTCTCATGGACCGTCGCCCCGCGCAGCTTTCCGGCGGTCAGCGCCAGCGCGTCGCCATGGGGCGCGCCATCGTCCGCCAGCCCGAAGTCTTCCTCTTCGACGAACCCTTGTCGAACCTCGATGCCAAGCTGCGCACGCAGATGCGCACCGAGATCAAGAAGCTGCACGCCAAGGTGCAGTCGACGGTTGTCTACGTCACCCACGATCAGGTCGAAGCCATGACGCTGGCCGACCGCATCGTCATCATGCGCGATGGTTATATTGAGCAGGTCGGTACGCCGGATGAAGTGTTCAAGCGCCCTGCCACACGCTTCGTCGCCGGCTTCATCGGCTCGCCGCCGATGAATATCGAGGAGGCGACGCTGAAGGCGGGCGAACTGGTTTTCAAGAATGGTGACCGTCTGCCACTGCCGGGCCAATTTGCCGGCAAGGTCAAGGAAGGCGAAAAGGTTGCCTTCGGCCTGAGGCCCGATGACATCTTCCCGACCGGACATGGCCTGCATTCGGGAGCGGAGTCTGCCGTGTACGAACTGACATTGCCTGTTGCCATCACCGAACCGCTCGGCAACGAAACGCTTGTGTTCGTCGAGTTCGCAGGGCGCGAATGGGTGTCGCGCATGCTCAATCCGCGCTCTCTGAAGAGCGGCGAACAGCTGAAGATGAGCTTCGACCTTAGTCAGGCACACCTCTTCTCCGTCGAAACCGGCAAGAGCCTGGCAATCTAAGGAATAAGCCCTATGGCACGTATCGAGAAAATTGAATTGCGGATGGTCGATCTGCCGCCGAAGGTGAAGCGGACGGATGCTATCCAGAGCTTCGTCAGCCAGGAGACGCCGATCGTCACCATCACCGACAGCGACGGCGCTGTCGGCACCGGTTACAGCTACACGATCGGTACCGGCGGTTCCTCCGTCATGCGGTTGCTCTCCGACCATCTGGTGCCGCTTTTGATCGGTGAGGATGCCGATCGCATCGAGGCGATCTGGCATAAGCTGGAATTCGCCACACATGCGACGACCATCGGGCCTATCACGGCGCTGGCCCTTGCGGCGGTCGACACCGCACTTTGGGACCTGCGGGCGAAGAAGCAGAACCTGCCGCTCTGGAAGCTTGCCGGCGGCGCTAGGGATCGTTGCCCGCTCTACACCACAGAGGGCGGCTGGCTGCATATCGAAAAGGAAGCCTTGGTCGAGGACGCCTTGCAGGCGAAGGCCAAGGGCTTTTCCGGCTCGAAGGTGAAGATCGGCAAGCCGCATGGCTCGGAAGATTACGATCGTTTGGCCGCGATGCGTCTGGCGCTCGGGTCCGGTTTCGAGATCATGACCGACTGCAATCAGGGCTTTACCGTCGATGAGGCGATCCGCCGGGCGGCGCGCCTGAAGGAGCTGGATCTTGCCTGGATCGAAGAGCCGCTGCCGGCTGATGATCTCGATGGCCATATCCGGTTGACACGATCGACGCCGACGCCGATCGCGGTTGGAGAATCCATGTATTCGATCCGGCATTTCCGCGAATATATGCAGAAGGGGGCCTGCTCGATCGTGCAGGTGGATGTTGCCCGCATCGGCGGCATCACCCCCTGGCTGAAGGTGGCGCATGCTGCCGAGGCCTTCGATATTCCGGTCTGCCCGCACTTCCTGATGGAGCTGCATGTCAGCCTCACCTGCGCGGTACCGAACGGCAAATATGTCGAATACATCCCGCAGCTCGACGATCTCACCACGAAGGGGATGGAAATCGTCGACGGCAAGGCGCTCGCTCCTTCGGAACCCGGCATCGGCATCGCCTGGGATTGGGAGGCCGTAAAGGCTCGCTCCATCGGCGAGTTCACCCGTGAAATTCACGGCTGAGGAGGAACGGGCTATGCAACGGATGGGAATGGTAATCGGCCTGGAGCCGGCCAAGATCGCGGAATACAAGGCGCTTCACGCGGCCGTCTGGCCCGAGATCCTGGCGCTGATATCCGAATGCAACATCACCAACTATTCGATCTTCCTGAAGGAGCCGGAAAACCTGCTCTTCGGCTATTGGGAATATATCGGAACCGATTTCGAGGCCGACATGCGCAAGATGGCTGCCAGCCCGAAAAACCAGGAATGGTGGTCCGTCTGCATACCCTGCCAGAAGCCGCTCGAGACCCGCAGGGAGGGCGAGTGGTGGGCCATGATGGAGGAGGTGTTTCATCATGATTAGAGATTGGAGTGGGTCAGACCGCGAAGCGATTACCTCCCCCTTGAGGGGGGAGGTCGTGCGGAATGCGCGGGTGGGGGTGATGCTCCCGGCGCGCAACGCTGCTGTTTTTGCACGAGGAGGGATCACCCCACCCCGGACCTTCGGTCCGACCCTCCCCCTCAAGGGGAGGGTGCAATGAGTTTCGATCCCAAATCCCTCCGTCAATGGTGGCCGAAGCCGTCGAAGCCGCGTCCGATCGTGATCTTCGGCGCCGGCAGCATCGTCGGTGACGCGCATTTGCCGGCATACAGGCAAGGCGGCTTTCCGGTCGCCGGTCTTTACGATCCGAATGCTGAGAAAGCGGCAGCGCTTGCCGCTCAATGGGGCATCCGTACTTTCGCCTCCGAGGCAGAAGCGCTTGCCATAGAAGGTGCTATTTTCGATCTGGCGACGCCGCCGGCGGCGCATGCCACGATCCTGTCGAAATTGCCGTGTGGTTCCTTCGCGCTGATCCAGAAACCCATGGGCAGCGACCTCACAGGCGCCTCCGAAATTTTGCGGGTCTGCCGCGAGCGTGACATCAAGGCGGCGGTCAATTTCCAGCTCCGCTTCGCACCGATGATGCTGGCGCTCTACGATGCCGTGAACACGGGCTATCTCGGAGATGTCGTCGATTTCGATGCATGGCTGGCGCTCGCCACGCCCTGGGGTCTGTGGCCCTTCCTGAAAGGACTGCCGCGGATCGAGATCGCCATGCACTCGATCCACTATCTCGATTTCATTCGCGGACTGCTCGGCAATCCGCAAGGCGTCCACGCCAAGACCATCGGCCATCCCAATCATGACGTCGCGCAGACGCGGACGGCGGCAATCCTCGATTATGGCGACAAGGTCCGCTGCATGCTCTCGGTCAATCACGACCATGATTTCGGCCGCAAGTTCCAGGCCTGCGAGTTTCGCATATCAGGCACCAAGGGCGCGGCCTACATCAAGCTCGGCGTCAATCTTGATTATCCGCGCGGTGAGCCGGACGAGTTGTGGATCCGCCCCGAGGGTGGCAGCGATTGGGTCGAGGTGAAGCTCGAGGGCGCCTGGTTCCCGGACGCCTTCGTCAACCGCATGGCCAACCTGCAGCGCTTCGCATCCGGCGAGGATCAGGAACTGGTTGGCTCCGTCGAGGACGCCTGGCAGACCATGGCCCTCGTCGAGGCCGCCTATCGGTCGAGCGCCGCGCCTGCGACGCCGATTGCAGAACTTCCAGAGGCTTGAGGAATGGCAGAGCAAATCATCTATTTCGAAGGCTATGAACTCGGTCATGTCAGAGTGACCACGGGACGGACGATCACCGAGACAGATTTCGTTGTACACGCCGGCCATACCGGCGATTTCTTCCCGCATCACATGGATGCGGAATTCGCCAAGACCTTGCCCGGCGGCCAGCGCATCGCGCATGGGACGATGATCTTTGCGATCGGCGTCGGGCTCACGGCTTCGCTCATCAATCCCGTCGCCTTTTCCTATGGTTACGATCGGCTTCGTTTCGTCCGCCCGGTGCATATCGGCGATACGATCCGCACGCGCGTCACCATTTCGGCGAAAGAGGATGATCCGAAGCGACCGGCAGCCGGTCGCGTTGTCGAACGCTGTGAGGTGCTGAACCAGCGCGATGAAGTCGTGCTCGCTGCCGATCATATCCTGATTGTCGAGCGCAAGGCCGGTACGGAGAAGGCATGATAGTGAAGCTTAAGGGAATGACCTGGTCGCATCCGCGCGGCTACGATCCGATGATCGCCTGCTCGAAGCAATGGCAGGAAAAGACCGGCGTCGAGATCGGCTGGGAGAAGCGGTCGCTGCAGGATTTCGAGACCTTTCCGGTGGAGGAACTTGCCGCGCAATACGATCTCATCGTCATCGATCACCCGCATGTCGGCCAGATCACGCGTGAAGACTGCCTGTTGCCGCTCGATGATGCTGCTCATGCCGATGAAGTTGCGGCGATTGCAGCCGGCACTGTCGGGCGCTCCTATCCGAGCTACAATTGGCAGGGACGCCAGTGGGCGTTTCCGCTCGATGCGGCAACCCAGGTGCAGGCATACCGGCCCGATCGCCTGAGCGCGCCGGTCAAGGATCTCGCAGAGTTTGTAACGCTCGCCAAGGAAGGCAAAACGATCCTGCCGATGCGACCGCCGCACTCGTTGATGACCTTCATCACGCTTGCCGCGCATCTCGGTGCGCCCTGTAGCATCGAAGGTCCCGACTTCATCGCGAAGGCCGATGGCGAAGTGGTGCTCGACTGGATGGCACGGCTTGTCTCTGGGATGGATAGCAGCTGCTACGAGATGGATCCGATTGCCGTGCTCGACCTGATGGGCAAGCCCGACAGCCCCTATGTGGCGTCGCCCTTCATCTACGGCTACGTGAATTATTCCTTTGCCGGATTCAGGCTCGCTCGGATCGCCTTTGCCGATATGCCCGCTATCGATGGCCGCGCGCCGAATGGTTCGGCTCTGGGCGGTACGGGCATTGCCGTTTCGGCACGAACGCAGGCTCCCGAAGAGGCGAAGGCCTTTGCCCGTTGGATCGCCGGCGGGCCGGTGCAGGCGGGCATTTATGCGAGCGGAAACGGGCAGCCCGGCCATG
>NZ_JAELTU010000239.1 GCF_016429015.1 Rhizobium sp. ASV20 | reverse complement strand
GCACACCCGTCGTCAGGAACAACCGAACCTCCTGCGACACACCGCCGCGGAAGGCGAAATATTCCGTCAGCAACCCCATTACGAATGCCCCGAGCACATTGATGATCAGAGTGCCGAAAGGGAACTCGATACCGAACAGACGACCGGCAACCTCGTTGATACCGAGGCGGAAGGCGCCCCCAAACCCTGCGCCGAGAAACACGATGAGATAGAGCACGGCAATCTCCAGTCGTCCTTGCGTCAAACCTTCTCGATCTTATGGATATTTTCGCGCCGCGTCTTCAGGATGCCATCACGAATATGGCGCAGTGGCGTATCGGTGGGAAATGCGCCCGAGGCCGTACTTTTTGCGATACCGAGACGCTGCGACAGGTAGATGCTGGTATGGCCGCTGCAGATATAGGCGAGGAAGCAGGCGACGGCGAGATAGACGGTGTGCGTCGCCCCGAAGAGCTCGATGCCCATGATCATGCAGGCAAGCGGCGTATTCGTCGCGCCTGCAAAGACGGCGACGAAGCCCAATCCGGCAAAGAGATCGGCCGGTGCACCGAGAATGGCTGCAATCGCATTGCCGAGTGCTGCGCCAATGAAGAATAACGGTGTCACCTCGCCGCCCTTGAAGCCGGCGCTCAGCGTCACGATCGTAAAGACCGCCTTCCAGAACCAGCTCCAATAGTCGACAAGGGCCGGATCGAAGAAGCCGAGGATCGTCGCATCGCTGGGGTTGGGCGACCAGACGCCAAGCCCGAGATATTGCCGCGTGCCGAGCAGATAGACGAGGCCGATCAGGATCGCACTGGCTATGACAGGCCTCAGCGGCGCATAGGCGCAGACCCGCTTGAACGCCGCAGACGCCCGATGCGAGACCTCGCTGAAAGAGCGCGCCATGAGGCCGAAGATCACACCGGCAATGCCGACTTTTACGAGCAGCAGCGCGTCGAGATGGAAGGTACTGGCCGGCGTGCCAGCGAGATAGCCGATCTGATACTGGATATGCTCGATGCCCCAAGCATGGCAGGTCCAGTCGGCCGCGATCGCCGCCGCAAGGCTCGGGATCAGCGCTTCGTATTGCATCCGCCCGATCGTCAGGACTTCGAGCGCAAAGACCGCGCCTGCGATCGGCGTGCCGAAGACCGCGCCGAAGCCGGCTGCAATGCCCGCCATGAGAAGTATGCGGATCTCGGCATGACTGAGCCGAAAAACCTTGGCAAAGGCGCTGGCAACACTGCCTCCAAGCTGCACGGCCGTGCCCTCGCGCCCCGCTGAGCCGCCGACCAGATGCGTCAGAACTGTGGATACGAGAATGAAGGGCGCCATGCGCAGTGGCACGCCGCCGCCCGGCTCGTGGATCTGGTCGACAATCAGATTGTTGCCGCCTTCAGAGCCGCGGCCGAAGTGCTGGTAGACCAGCACCATCAGAAAGCCGGCAACCGGCATCAGGAAGATCAGCCAGAGATGGTCGAAGCGCGTTGCAGTCGCCTTGTCCAGACTCCACAGAAACAGGGCACAGAGCGAACCGACAACGACAGCCATCGGCACGACCAGCATGATCCATTTGAACAGGCCGCGAAATTGCTGAAAGCGATGTTGGAAATAGGCGGATGCAGACATCAGTTTGCCCTTCCCGCGAAGCCACACCAAGGTCTTTCGGGGATATTCGATGGGGAATAGGATTGCGATAACGATTGGAAAAAAGGCACGACTCTACTCCTTCGCCTCCAGGCGGGTTGAGTAGGAGTCATCAGCTTCCCTGGGAAAGTCAGAGCAGCGGTTCGGCCACCATGGCCCGGCAGAAATCCATTACCGTTGAGATTGCAATATAGAAATAGCCGCGCTGCTGTCAACGCATTGTGCGATCAGGCACATCGCACACGACACCGTCAAACGGCTTTGGCAATCATCTCGATCGGTGCGAGCAGACCGCCTTCGACCGAGGTGTTGACGTTGCTGCTTCGCTCGCCTGCCTTCGGACCCATCAGCGAGCGGAATCCTTGATCTCGCGCTCCACCTGCCGCCGCCTTGGCACGCGCCTCATGCGCCAGACGGATCGCCAACGCACTACGGTCCTGCTCCAGTTCCACCGTAAAACCGGCCTCTTCTAGCAGTGTGCGATAGACCTCAGGGGCACGGACGAAACTGGTCTCCGGGTCCATTGCCCAAGGCATCGGAAAGGGCAGCGTTCCATCGCGCATCTGCATGACTTCGTAGAGGCCGAAACGACCACCCGGCTTCAGGATGCGCCTGATCTCCGCAAACAACCTCGCCTTGTCCTCGATGTTCATACCGACGTGAATGAGCGTCGCGCGGTCGAAACTGCCGCTCTCGAAAGGCAAGGACAAGGCACTTCCCTGCTGGAAAGACACTTGCTCTGCGAGACCGCAGCGGGCCGTCAGCGAATTGGCGACCTGAACGAACTCTTCTGTGAGGTCAATGCCCGAGACGACGCATCCATAGGTGTCGGCGAAATGGCGGGCGGGGCCGCCCAGCCCCGATCCGATATCGGCAAGCCGCAGACCTGGGGAAAGATCAAGATCGCGCGCAAGGTCCACCGTCGCAGCATGGCGTCCCAGATGAAACTCATCGACGCCGGCCAGATCGCGAATGCGCAAGTTGTCTATATCCCTGCCGTTGTCGACAAGGGTTTGCAGGATCGCCGTTTCCAGCGATCCGCGTGTGTAGTGATTGGCAACTTTTTCCTCGGTAGACATGCACGCACTCCCAAGGCTTTGCCTGAAGGTGTTTTCGGATATCAGACCTTCAGTTCGCGCCGCTCTGTTTCCGTTACCATGGCAAGATCCAGCACGCGCTGCAAGTTTGCTGCATGGCGGAAACTCGGATCCTGGCTGCTGCCGGTCATGACTGCGTCGGCGAAGCGCTGATAGTTCGTCAGCACGGAGGGCACCTCGATGACCTTCCACGTCGCCGTTTCAGTATCATCACCCAGGCAACCGCGCAGCTCGGAGCCGTTCGGACTATGGGTCACTTCCAGGCCGCCGCGCTCGCCATAGATGCGAAGCTTCAACTCGTTCAAGTGACCCGTCGCCCAGCGGCTCGCATGGACGACGCCGAGCGCACCGTTGGCGAAATCGACCGACATCGAGAAGCTGTCATTGGCGTCGAGCGTATATTCGCCGATGCGCTCACCAGGAGCCTTGGCGAATGTCTTCAGTCGAGCGAAGACGTGGTCGATATCTGTCGCTGCGCCATAAGCCGCGAAATCGAGAATATGGATGCCGATATCGCCGAGAACGCCGTTCGAACCGTGTCCGGTCGACAGACGCCATAGCCATTTGGATTCGCTGCGCCAGTCACCCCAGGCCTTGGAGACGAGCCAGCTCTGCAGGTACGACGCCTCCACATGCTTGACCGTGCCGATCTCGCCCGCGATCACCATCTCGCGCGCCTTCTGCAATTGCGCGACATTGCGATAGGTCAGGTTGACCATGTTGACGACCCCTGCCCTTTCGGCAGCTTCCGTCATTTCCAACGCCTTCTCATAATTCTCCGCGAGAGGCTTCTCGCAGAGAACATGTTTGCCCGCAGCAAGCAGCGGCAGAGTGGTCGGGTTGTGAGCCTTGTCCGGCGTGACGTTTGTCACCGAATCAAACTCACCCCAGGCCAGCGCCTCGTCCAAGGACAGAAAGCGCTTCTTGATGTCGAACATATCGCAAAAGGCCGTGAGCCTCGTCGCGTCCGTATCGACGGCGCCGACAATTTCGACGCCAGGAATGCGGGCGAAATGCTCTACATGGTTCTTCGCCATGCCGCCCGTGCCAACTACTATGAGACGCATATGATACCTCAGCGATAACCGGCTTCGCCGGCCTGGTGCAGTCTCGGGCCGCGCTCGACGATTGGCTCCAGAGCCTTTTCGACCGGCACATTCGGCGCATCATGGATGTTGGTTTGCGTACCGAGCGGGTTATGGGCCCATTTCACGGAATTGATCAGAACCTTGTGAACGGTGGCGTTGTGATAGGTCGGATAGGTCTCGTGGCCGGGGCGGAAATAGAAGATATTGCCGGCGCCGCGGCGCCAGGTCATGCCGGAGCGGAAGACTTCACCACCCTGGAACCAGGAGATGAACACGGTTTCCAGCGGCTCCGGAACGGAGAACTGCTCGCCGTACATTTCCTCATTCTCCAGCTCGAAGTGTTCGCCGAGGCCGGCTGCGATGGGGTGGCGGGGATTGATGACCCATAGGCGTTCGCGTTCGCCAGCTTCACGCCATTTCAGGGCGCACGGCGTACCCATGAGGCGCTTGAAGATCTTGGAAAAGTGGCCCGAATGCAGGACGATGAGGCCCATACCTTCCCACACGCGCTTGGCAACCCGCTCGACAACCTCGTCGCTGACGGCGCCATGGTCCTTGTGACCCCACCACAACAGCACGTCGGTATCCTTCAGCCGCGCTTCGCTAAGACCATGCTCAGGCTCCTGCAACGTTGCAGTGGTTGCCTCGATACCAGCGTCGGCATTCAATGCCTTGGCGATGGCATTGTGCATGCCTTCGGGATAGATCTCGGCGACGACCTTGTTTGTCTGCTCGTGAATGTTTTCGCCCCATACGACGGCACGAATAGTCATTGCGGCACTCCTTTAATACCATTGGGTTTGAATAGTTTATGCGGTCCAAAGCGCTTTGGGAAAGCGCCGTATTTCGGGCCTCGATCAATCCATCCAGCGCAAGACATAATGCGTCCAAAGCGTTTTGACAAAGGCAAAAATAACGATGGACAACACCTGTCTTTTCAGTGCGACACGGACTTTGAAAAGAGGTTGACGACCAGGACGCCGATGATGATCAGCGCCAGGCCAATGATGGCGGCAAGATCAAGCTTCTGTCGGAAAAACACCAGCCCGACCACCGAAATCAGCACGATGCCGAGTGCACTCCAGATGGCATATGCAATGCCGACCGGGATCACCCGCAACGTTACCGAAAGACAATAGAAGGCAGCGGCATAGCAGACCACCAGCACGATCGTAGGACCGAGACGCGTGAACTGCTGCGACATCTGCAACGCCGTCGTGCCGATCACTTCGAGCACGATCGCAACCATCAGCATTGCATAGACCGATGCGTTTGCCATTCCATTTTCTCCGATAATGTTAGAGCTGCGTCAGCTCAATCAGCCGCCCGATAAGTCTTTCGCGCGCCGTCTCGTCCATGTCGTGGCTGCCGAGCAGGTCTGCGAGCCAGATCCCATCGGTCGCCAGCCTGACGATTGCCGCATCCACCGAGGAATCCGTACCCACATATTCCTCGCTGCGCTCGCGCACCCAGTCGCGCCAGCGTTGCCGCAATTGCGGCTCGCTAAGCAGCACCATGGTCACCTGCGCCCAGTCCCTGTTGCCCTGCGGCTGGTCTCGCAACGCCAGGCAGGCACGCAGGTAACCGCGGGTAAAGCGGCCATGCGGCATCGGATCGGCACGCATTGCCTCCTCGATCGCTGCATCAAGCCGTGCCAGCAAACTCTCGAACAATGCTTCCAGCAGCATGTTCTTGCTGGGGAAGTGATGCAGCAAACCACCCTTGCTGACGCCGGAGGCGCCGGACACTGCATCCAGCGTCACCGCGGTCATCCCCTTTTCGGAAGCAAGTCGTGCCGCAACCTCCAGCAACTGCTGGCGGACGAACAAAGGCTGCTTCTTCCTATGGTGCGCAGTGGACATGGTGGCATAACATACCAGTTGGACGGTTTCGTCAATGATCTGATTGATCGCTTCTAAGCCCTATTGATTTTCATTGATCCTCGTATCGCTCTCTCCTCAGTTGACGGAATGATGCGCGGCATCGCCCGCATCGAAAATGCTCACCTTCGCCGCCTCGACGGCAAAGGCGATCGGCGAACCTGTCGTGATGCTCGTCATGCCGGGATCGGTGCCGATGATCTTCGATCCGTCCCTTAATCGCACATGGACGAGCGAGCGGTCGCCAAGGCGTTCCACTGTCTCCACCTGCCCGGAGATATCGCCCTTCCCGGCCGTGGTAACGACGAGATGTTCGGGCCGAATGCCGAGCGTCAGCCCCGAATTCTCCAGGCGGTTTAACGCCACAGCCGTATTGATGACCGATCCATCCGGCAAAGTGGCGGTCGCCAGACCACCGGCCTCACCAAGGCCGGCAATATCGATAAAGTTCATACCCGGCGAGCCGACGAATTGCGCGACATAGCGCGTCGCAGGGCGCGTGTAGATCTCGACAGGCGAAGCCACCTGCTCAATCTTCTTGTTGTTCAACAGCACGATGCGGTCGGCAAGCGTCATTGCTTCCACCTGATCGTGAGTAACGAACACCATCGTCGCACCCAGGCGCTCGTGCAACTGCGCCAGTTCGACGCGCGTGCGCGTGCGCAATCCGGCATCCAGATTGGAGAGCGGCTCGTCGAAGAGGAAGACGTCAGGCTCGCGCACGATGGCGCGGCCGATCGCGACACGCTGGCGCTGGCCGCCGGACAACGCCGAAGGTTTGCGATCCAGAAGGTGCGGCATTTCAAGGATCTTCGCCGCCGCCTCGATACGCCGATCGATCTCGGCTTTCGGCGTCTTGATGTTGCGCAGGCCGAAGGACATGTTGTCGCGAACGGTCATGTGCGGATAGAGCGCATAGGACTGGAAGACCATCGACACGCCGCGTTCGCCGGGCGGCAATTGATCGACGCGCCGCCCGCCGATCCAGATTTCGCCGCTCGTGATCGACTCCAGACCGGCAATCATCCGCAGCAATGTCGACTTGCCGCAACCGGAGCCGCCGAGAAAGACGACGAACTCGCCACGCTCGATCGTCAGATCGATATCGTTGAGAACCTGCACGGCCCCGAAATGCTTGGTGAGGGACTTGATATTGATTCCTGCCACTTGCTCCTCCTGCGGAAAATTCGAACTTCGTCAGAACTGCCATTCATCAAACCCAGCCTCACCGGATATCGCCGGTGAGGCCAAGCTTTCCGCATAAGTTTATTTGACGGCACCAGCGGCCACGCCTCGTGTCAAGGTGCGTTGGAAAATCAGGAAGAAGATCACCGTCGGCAAGATGCCGAGCAGTGAGGCCGCTGCAATCGCGGTCGGTTCCTGCGTGTTGGATCCCGACAGCACGCCCATGGCCACGGAGATGGTCTGGTTATTATTGGATACCAGGAACACAAGCGGTATCAGGAACTCGTTCCAGGTCCAGATGAAGAAGAAGGTCGCCAGCACCGCAAGCGTCGGTCGAAGCACAGGCACGATCACGAGCCAGAGAATCTGCCAGCGCGTCGCATTGTCGATTTGCGCGGCCTCGATGATCTCGCGAGGAAACGTCGCCAAAACCGACGAGAGCAAGTAAGTGCCGAAAGCGGTGTGCAGGACGCCGAGAATGATGATGACCGAGAGCATCGAGTCGAAAAGCCCCACCTGCTTGGCCATATAGTAGAGCGGATAAACCAGCGCCTCCTGCGGCGCCATGATCGCAATCAGCAGGATCACCAGAAGCGCCTGCCCGCCGCGCACACGGCCAATGCCGATAGCGTAGGCATTGAGCAGGCTGAGGATCACCGCCAGAATGGCCGTGCATCCGCTGATCAAGACGCTGTTGAAGAGCTTCCGGGGAAAATCCACCGTTGTCCAGAAGTTCTTCAAAGCTGCAAGATCAAAACTCCGCGGGAAAGCGAGAGGACCGTTTTCAGCATAATCCGCCGCCGTCTTGATGGCATTGAAAGCCGCCAGAAAAAACGGGAAAAGCGTTGCGGCCAGGAAGACGAGCAGGATTACCAGAACTACCCATCGACCGACCCCCTTCTTGCGGCGATGATCCGCCGACACGATCGGGGCGGAAAGCGAAGACGTCGCAGCCATATCAATGTCCCCCCGCGGATTGCTTCGATTGCATGCGCATGAAGACGACACCGAGCACGATGGTCATGGCCGTCTGCAGCGTCGCGATCGCTGCGGCGTAGCCGACGCGGTTCGTCGTGAAGAAGTGATAATAGGACAGGTAGGAGGGCACCGTCGTCGCGTTGTCCGGTCCGCCTGATGTCAGAACGTAGATCGGCGCGAACACCTTCAAGGCCGCGATCAGCGTCGTCAAAGCGACGACGAAGATTTCAGGCATCAGCATTGGAATGGTGATGGAGCGAAAGCGGCCGAACCAGGTTGCGTTGTCGAGTTCGGCAGCCTCGTAGAGCGAAGGGTCTACGCGTGCCAGTCCGGACATGAACACGACCAGGCAATAACCGACCTGCACCCAGACAATAACGGCGGAAACCGCCAGCAGCGCGAAGCTCGCATCGCCCAGCCAGTTCTTCGCCATGAAGTCGAGGCCGAGTGCTCGCAAGACGGCGTTGATGATGCCGAAGGGGTTGAGGATCCATGTCCACAGGACGCCCACCGTGGTCAGCGGCAGAATCTGCGGGAGATAGAACCCGGCGCGAAAGAAGCTCGACCAGGTCTCGTTGAATTGGGCAGCGATGTAGTCGAACAATACTGCAGCCAGTACCAGCCCGAGAAGGATGGGTACGATCGTCATCGAAATGATGAACAAGAGCGTATGCTGCATCGACCCCCAGAATACGGAATCCTGAAGCAGCCGCTGATAGTTTTCAAAGCCGACATAGCGCGGCGAAATGTTTCCGCCCTTCCATGTCGTGAAGCTGATGGCCAAATTGGCAATCAACGGAATGAGAACCACCAGCGCAAATCCCAGCATGCCGGGGATGATATAGAGATAGTACCCAGCCTTACCTTCGCTGCCTGCCTTCACCATCGAGTTCCTCCCTCCGATACGGCGAGGCGGCATCGAGCCGTCCCCGCCGTTGTGATTGTCGCGATGAGTTATTGGGCCGCTTGGGCGTCGTCGTAAGGCTTCTTGATGCGTTCGATGAACTGCTCGGGTGTGGTCGAACCGGTCACCAGGCCGGTCGTCGCCTGGATCAGCAGTTCGTAATAGCCAGGCACCGGCCAATCCGGGTAAAGGCCAAGACCACCCTTGCTGGAAATATTGGTGAACAGCTCCACATTGCGCTTGCCGAGTTCGTCCTTGATCGCAGCCGGATCGGCGGCAATGGCAACACCGCCAAGATTGGCCTGCTCGTTCTGGTTTTCCTTACCAAGGGCCAGATCAATGAACTCATAGGC
>NZ_JAELTU010000238.1 GCF_016429015.1 Rhizobium sp. ASV20 | reverse complement strand
CTTTCGGGCACGGCCGCAATCAGCGGCTCGGACGAAAGCGGAAGATAATTGAGAATGGCCGCAAGCGGTGCTTCGCGATGTGGAATTATGATTCCAGCATGACACTTGCCATCAAGCAACGTGGCGATCTGTACGTCGCTCGTCGCTTCCGTCAAAACGAGTTCGACGTCAGGGTAGCGCTCGCGGAAACGCTGGACCAATTGCGGAAGCAAACCATAATCGGCGGTACTGACGAAGGAGAAGCTGAGTTGGCCTGCAGACCCGGTACGGATGCGTTGCGCGGTATCGGCCAGCAGATCGACACTCCCAAGCGCCTCTCGAACATGGGGCAACCACTGCGCGCCGAAGGGCGTCAACGCGACAGAGCGCTTGCTGCGCGCGAAGAGCCGTGCAGCCAAGCTGTCCTCCAGCGCCTGGATGGACTGGCTGAGTGGCGGCTGCGTCATTCCGAGCCGCTCGGCGGCTCTACCGAAGTGCAACGTCTCGGCCACGGCGACGAAATGCCTGAGTTGGCGTAGATCCATTCTAATATCCATAGCGACCTAATATGACTACAATAATATATTTTACGAATATTTTCCAACCGCATAATTTGTAGCCATTCAAATCTGCGGAGGAAAACGATGCCATCCTATCGATCGAGAACCAGTACACACGGCCGCAACATGGCGGGCGCCCGAAGCTTGTGGCGGGCGACGGGAATGAAGGATTCGGATTTCGGCAAGCCGATTATTGCCGTTGCCAATAGTTTCACCCAGTTCGTTCCCGGACACGTCCACCTCAAGGACCTGGGCCAACTCGTCGCCGGCGAGATCGAAGCGGCGGGCGGCGTGGCGAAAGAATTCAACACGATCGCCGTCGATGACGGCATCGCCATGGGCCACGGAGGGATGCTCTACTCCCTACCCTCGCGAGATCTGATCGCCGACAGCGTCGAATACATGGTCAACGCGCACTGTGCGGATGCACTCGTTTGCATCTCCAATTGCGACAAGATCACACCGGGAATGCTGATGGCGGCTATGCGACTCAATATTCCAACAATTTTCGTTTCCGGCGGCCCGATGGAGGCTGGCAAGGCAATGCTGAAGGGTCGCAGGCAGGCGCTTGACCTGATCGATGCGATGGTGGTCGCAGCCGATGACCGCTTCAGCGACGAGGAAGTGGCAGCCGTCGAGCGAGCGGCCTGCCCAACTTGCGGCTCTTGCTCGGGCATGTTCACCGCCAATTCGATGAACTGTCTGACGGAAGCCCTGGGCCTCGCCTTGCCCGGAAATGGCACCCTCCTTGCCACTCACGCAGACCGCGAGCGCCTCTTTCGCCAATCCGGACATCTCATCGTTTCGCTGGCTCGCCGTTGCTACGAGGAAGCCGACGACGGCGTACGTCCACGAGCCATTGCATCGCGCGCCGCCTTTGAGAATGCGATGAGCCTCGATATCGCCATGGGAGGTTCCACGAACACCATACTGCATCTGTTGGCGGCAGCGCAGGAGGGCGGCATCGATTTCACCATGGCTGACATAGATCGATTGTCTCGTCGGGTTCCGGTATTGTGCAAGGTCGCGCCGGCGGTAAGCGACATCCATGTCGAAGATGTCCATCGAGCCGGCGGTATCATGGCCATCATGGGCGAGCTCGAACGCGCGGGGCTGATCGATGCCACACTCCCGACAGTTCACACGCCGACGCTGAACGATGCCTTGGCTCATTGGGATATTACCAGGACATCCGACGAAGCGGTTCACACGCTCTTTCGCGCAGCGCCGGGCAATGTGCCATCGCAGAGGGCATTCAGCCAGTCGGCACGATGGGACGATCTCGATGCCGACCGCGAACGGGGCGCCATTCGCGCGACGGAACACGCCTTCAGCAAGGATGGTGGTCTGGCCGTCCTGTTTGGCAATCTCGCACCCGAGGGCTGCATCGTGAAAACTGCAAGCGTCGATCCATCGATCTTGGTCTTCGAGGGACAAGCCGTCGTCTTTGAAAGCCAGGAGGATGCCGTCGCAGGCATTCTGAGCGGTGCCGTCGCGGCCGGTGACGTCGTCGTCGTGCGCTATGAGGGACCGAAGGGCGGGCCTGGCATGCAGGAAATGCTCTACCCGACGAGCTATCTCAAATCGAAAGGTCTTGCCAAGTCCTGCGCCTTGCTCACTGACGGACGTTTTTCCGGTGGCAGCTCCGGTTTGTCGATCGGGCACGTCTCTCCCGAAGCGGCGGAGGGCGGATTGATCGCTCTTGTCGAGACCGGAGACTGGATCAGCATCGACATTCCAGGCCGTCGCGTTCAGTTGAACGTCCCCAACGAGACATTGAGCGCTCGCCGCGAGAGCATGATAGCGCGGGGGCCGCTAGCCTGGGCACCCATCTGCCGCGAAAGGGTCGTTTCACCCGCATTGCAAGCCTATGCGGCTCTGACATCCAATGCAGCGCGCGGCGCCGTACGCGACATCACTCAGGTCAAATCACGCTGAGGCGCCTGGTGTGCTCTGGCCTTTCAAAGAAAGGTGGAAGCACACCGGACCGCGCCGGCCCTGGCCGGATCATGATCGAATATCAAGGGCGTGCGTTGAGCCACGCTCCTCTATCTGCGCGGCGACATGGTCATCGGCAGCATCAGACGGAAACGCTGCTCCGATCGAGATCCGGCGCAAAGATTCGACGATCGAGCTGCAAGGATGGTGTGCGGCAGGACGGGCGGGATCGCCGTGCTTGACCTCTTCCCGTCAGTGCTGGAGCCAGCACGGCAGCGACTTGACGCCCTTTTCAATGCCAAGCGACCCAAAGGCAGATAATTTACGGGTCGCCGCTGGCATCTGCGGACCTCCAAAACGGGATCTGGCTGCGCCTCGTTTGACTTGCTCCATTGGTTCTCTCCCGTTTGAGCGTACCGGCGACGCCCGTGGCCACACCTCGTGTCGAGGCGGGCAATGCACGTATTGATCGCGACCGGACTGACTTCCCGACGGAAAAGCCGATGACCTCACCGATGTTGCAAGTATGCCGCAGCTTAAACATTAGGCGGAAAATCGCGAAATTTGACTTGGCCTGCGCGCTTAACCAATCTAAGATTGCTGATCTTCAACACGGTTCCAGGGAGTTTCAATGACTATTTATCCAAACTCCCCAGTGGTTTGCGCGAATATCGCCTGAAACCGCCGGCGCTTTCAACGCCAAAGAACCCGATGAACTGGCACTAACCTTCTCATCGATCGCCTCTCACCAAATCATTTCGCGCGATCTTGCGCGGACGTTTCTTTCCCTGTGACGGAGCCGGCGAAAGCCGGATACATCAATGGCTCTCGGTTTCAAATCCCGCCGCAGCGGGTCCTTTCGCAGCGTTTTCAAATATTGCTGGGCTCATTGGAAACATCAGCCCGGGCGTATGTCCTTCATGCTGTTCACGGTGACGCTGTCCACGCTTGCCGATGTACTCACCCCGTTGTTCTCCGGCCGTCTCGTGGATGCGGTCGTATCCGGCCAGGCCAGCGACATAGCGACATGGAACAATGCCATCGCCGCATTCTGTTGGCTGATGGTGCTGTCCATCGGTGCCGTCATCCTTCGGCACGCCACCTTCACCGCCATTATCGGCTTCACCCTGAGGTCAATGTCGGAGATTGCGGCAAATTCCTTCTTCCACATTCAGCGATTTTCGAGCGACTGGCACGCCAACAGCTTCGCCGGTTCGACTGTTCGTAAGGTCACTCGCGGCATGTGGGCACTCGACCTGCTCAACGACACCGTCTTCATCGCACTGTTCCCGTCGCTGGTCATGCTCATCGGCTCGACAGTTCTGATGACGTGGTACTGGCCGATGATGGGATTGCTCGTCGGCGCCGGATCCGTAATCTTTATCGCATTCACAGCCATAATGGCGTTGCGCTATGTTGCGCCGATGGCCAGCATGGCCAACAGCTGGGACACGCGCCTCGGCGGCGCGCTTGCCGATGCCGTTACTTGCAACGCTGTGGTCAAGGCTTTCGGCGCCGAAGATCGGGAAGACAAGCGTCTAGCCACTGTCATGGGCAAGTGGCGGGATCGTACCGCGCGGACATGGATGCGAGGCACGGTGAATGGCACCTTGCAGAGTGTGCTGCTCAGCCTGCTGCGCGGCTGCGTGCTGGGCCTTGCCCTCTGGCTCTGGGCCAACGGCAAGGCCAATGCCGGCGACATCACCTTTGTGCTGACGGCCTTTTTCATCCTTCAGGGATATTTGCGTGAAATCGGCATGCACATCCGCAATCTGCAGCGCTCGGTCAACGATATGGAGGAACTTGTCACCATCCATGCCCAGCCTTTGGGCGTGGAGGACGTCCCCCGCGCCCCGGCACTCCACGTGACGGCAGGCCGGATCGAATTCGATCGCGTCACCTTTCACTATGGCAACCATCATGACCCGCTCTACAAGGACTTCTCGGTTGCCATCAAGCCGGGTGAGCGCGTCGGCCTCGTCGGCCATTCCGGTTCGGGAAAGACCACGTTCATCAAGCTGATCCAACGCTTGCATGACGTAAATCAGGGTACGGTCTCAATCGATGGGCAGGATATTTCGAAGGTGGCACAGACCTCTCTTCGCCGTCAGATCGCGATCGTGCAGCAGGAACCCATCCTGTTCCATCGCTCGCTGGCGGAGAATATTGCCTATGCGCGGCCAACGGCCACGCATGCGGAAATCAGGCGGGCGGCGGAGCTTGCCAGCGCCCATGACTTTATCGAGGCCCTGCCGAAGGGCTACGGAACCCTTGTGGGTGAACGCGGCATCAAGCTTTCCGGCGGTGAGCGGCAGCGCATCGCCATCGCCCGCGCTTTCCTGGCCGATGCACCGATCCTTATTCTAGACGAGGCGACTTCGAGCCTCGATTCGGAATCGGAGATGCTCATCCAGCAAGCGATGGAGCGGCTGATGGAAGGACGCACCACACTCGTCGTCGCGCACAGACTGTCGACCGTGCGCGCGCTCGACCGGCTGCTGGTCTTCGAACATGGTCATATCGCGGAGGAGGGCACACATGCCAGCCTCATTCGCCGCAATCGCGGGATCTACCGCGGGCTGTTCGAGCGCCAGGCGCTGGAACTGACCAAGGGGATCGCGAGCGAGGGGTTGATCGACTAGGTGCCATAGTCGCCATGCGCGATGATGCATCCTCTTCCTGACGTTTCAGGATCAAGGATGCATCATCGGCGGCGTGATGCATCCATCCATACTCGAGATGCGCCAAATGCTGAAGGGGCTTCATTCCCGCCAGTCAGCAGAGTTGCGGCCAACTGCACTCCGGTCTCCGCCGAGGTGCGGGTGGCTGGGCGATATTTTGTCCAAATCGATCCGCGTGTTCCAAGGTGTCAAGCTTGCCTGCTCCACGAGATCTCACCCTACCGGGGAGTTAGGCACCTCAATGAATAGCACGGCACGAGCGTCGACACCCAGTAAACCGCACAATCATCACATCAATGATTTGAAGCTTCATCAAGCACTCAAGATATCGAGGTACAAATCAGCTCTCAATTAAGATCGAAGCTAGGCGCGGAAAGTAGTATGAACAACAGCGATTGAGCCCATCGATTGTTGCATGGCGATAGAGATGGCAAAGAATGTTATTGAAAATTGCACGATGCCGCTTATGCAAGGTTTAGAGCAGGCGTATCGATGTGTGCTCAAATGCTCAAATTGCAGCGCTTGACGTCTTTGGAACAATGTAGTCGAGGATGGAACAGTCTCGCTCGTCAATGACGCTTCCGTGCCTTTCTACATCCCGGCAGGCTATCTGCAACACAGGTAATACTTAGCCAGCTCTCTGCCGGAGGTGCAACAAATAGAATGATTTCCAACGATCCGTCATCTACTCTTCCCAAAGCGCGGTTACGACTATAATCTCGACGCAAAAATGGGAGGCCTGATGACAGCGACGACCGACACCAAATCGCTGGCGCTTCCGCCAAAGAAAAGCCTTGCAATGCCGCTTGCCGCACTTGGTATCGTCTATGGCGATATCGGCACAAGCCCTCTCTACGCTCTCAAGGAGGCGGTGAGAGCTGCCGCGAACGGATCGCCGCCGGATGCTCAGGCGGTCATAGGTGCAGTGTCCGTCATCTTCTGGGCCTTGATCTTCATCGTCTCGCTGAAATACGCCGTTCTCATCCTGCGAGCCGATAATCGCGGCGAAGGCGGAATTGTCGCGATGCTGGCGCTTTTGCATGCCCGCGAGGCCCCTGCCCGCTCGCCAAGGGCGATCCTGCTCATCGTCGGGCTCGTCGGCGCCGCCCTGCTCTACGGCGATGGGACGATTACGCCCGCCGTATCCGTACTTTCTGCAGTCGAAGGCCTGAAGGTCGACGCGCCGTCGCTCGGCACCTACGTCGTTCCAATTACCATAGCCGTGCTCGTCGCCCTTTTTGCAGTTCAACGATATGGCACGTCTTCCATTGGCCGCGTCTTTGGACCAATCATGCTCCTCTGGTTCATCGCCATCGGGCTCCTCGGCCTTAAAGGCCTCTTGGAAGGCCCCGCAATCCTTGCCGCGTTAAATCCGTTCAACGCGCTGGAATTCCTGCTGAGTGTGAGTTGGGGCGTAAGATTTGCCATCCTCGGCGCGGCCTTTCTGGCTGTCACCGGCGGTGAGGCCATGTATGCGGATATGGGGCACTTCGGGCGCGGCCCCATCCGCGCCGCATGGTTTGGCGTCGTCCTTCCCGCTCTAACTCTGAACTATCTTGGCCAAGGCGGCCATCTGCTTGCCGATCCCACGGCGAGCGACAACCCCTTCTTCCAGCTTTCGCCTGACTGGGCGCATTATCCGATGGTGTTTTTTGCGACAGCTGCGACCGTGATCGCAAGCCAGGCCATCATCTCGGGTGCGTATTCCCTGACGCAGCAGTCCATTCAGCTTGGCTTCCTGCCCCGCATGCACGTAAAGCATACGGCTGCGCATGAAATCGGTCAGATCTACATTCCGTTCGTCAACGTGCTTCTTGCGATCGGCACGATCGCCGCCGTGCTCGTCTTCCGGTCATCCGATGCGCTTGCCGGCGCCTATGGCATCGCCGTTTCCGCACTCATGATCATTACGACCATTCTGGCGGCCCTGATTGCCCGGCAATGGGGCTACAACCTGCTTGCAGTCATCGCCGTCAACGGCAGCTTCTTCATCATCGATGCCATCTTCTTCTCGGCCAACAGCCTGAAACTGCTGGAAGGCGGCTGGTTCCCCCTTATGCTCGCCGGCCTGATCGCCTTCATTATGCTCACCTGGCGGCGAGGCGAACAGATCGTCGAAAGAATGCGTATCGACTTGCGGCATCCTGAAAACGAGATGCGTGACAAGATCGCAGATCCGAACCTCATCAGGCTGCCCGGCGCCGCCGTCTTCCTGAGTTCAGCAAAGACCGGCATGCCGCTCGCCATGGCGAACTTTCTGCGGCATAACCATGCTCTCCACAAGCGCATTCTTCTCGTGACCGTGCAATCGACCGAACAGCCGCGGATCAAGGATGACATGCGCACGGAGGTGACCGAACTGGGGTTTGGCGTCAGTCGCGTTGTCATAAGCTATGGCTTTACCGAACAACCGGACGTGCCACACGCCATCAAGAAAGCCCTGGAGCGCGGCGTTTTGGACGGTTTCGAACCGCGTGCCCTCTCCTACATCATCGGCAGCGAGACGATTATTCCCTCCGAACATTCCCGGGCAATGTCGCATTGGCGCGAGATTTTATTCGCGTTCGTGCAGCACAATTCGGAGCGGAGCGCCGTCTGGTTCAAAGTTCCGCCAAAGCAGGCGGTGGAATTCGGAACGGAGATCGAGATTTAGAGATCGGCTTTGGCGATCACGGTCAAGCTGAGCGTATAGTTGATGACCGTCTATGGATGATCGCGGCCATTGCCTTCGAGCAGGGAGCTGAAGCGCTCCTCGTCAACCGGGCGGCTAAAGAGGTAACCCTGGATCTGGTTGCAGCCGCTTTCGATCAGGAAGCGCGCCTGCTCTTCCGTCTCCACGCCTTCCGCGACCACTTCCAGGCCCATCTTCTGGGCCAGCGAGATAATGGCCGAGGTGATGGCCATGTCATCGGCATCTTGCGGAATATCCGTGATGAAGGATCGGTCGATTTTGAGGCGGGACAACGGAAATCTTTTCAGCGCGCTGAGACTTGAATAGCCCGTGCCGAAATCATCGACTGCGAGCTTTACGCCCAGCTTTTCCAATTCGTGCATTCTGGCAATCGAACCGGAAAGGTCCTTCATGATCAGGCTTTCGGTGATCTCCAGCTCAAGCCACGATGGATCAAGCCCGGCCTCACTCAGCGCGTCCGCCACGGTCTCGATCAAGCGCTTTTCCTGGAATTGCCTTGCGGAAACATTGACGCTGATCCTGATGGGCCCAAGCCCTTGATCCTGCCATGCCCTGGCCTGCCTGCAGGCAGTTTTGAGCACCCACTCGCCAATAGGCATGATGAGGCCCGTCTCTTCGGCAAGCGCGATGAAATCGCCGGGATAGACAATACCATCGACCGGATGATTCCAGCGAACCAACGCTTCTGCCGCCCCGATCTTACCGGTCTGGAAGTCCACCTGCGGCTGGTAATGCAGCACAAATTCCTCGCGCAGAATTGCCTGGCGAAGCTCATCCGTGCGGGAGAGCTTCGTTCGCACGGCCGCCGTCATTTCCGAATTGAATAAGGCTATTCCATCGCGCCCCAGTTCCTTCGCGCGATACATGGCCATATCCGATGATGCGAGCAGGTCTCCGGCAGACTTGCCGTGGCTGGGATAGCTGGCAACACCGATGCTGCAGGTCACTCTGAGCTCGATCCCGTCGAGTGCAATCGGGCGCACCACCGCGTCTCTGATCGATGACAATAGGGCGAGAGAGTTCTCTACATCCATGTCTTCGAGGATAATCACGAACTCGTCTCCGCCAATTCTGGCGATGGAACCGTGGTCACTTGCCAGCGCATAGATCCTGTCGGCGACGATTTTCAGGAGTTGATCGCCCACCGAATGACCGAGACTGTCATTGACGAGTTTGAAATTGTCGAGATCGAGAAACGCCAGCGCGACCTCGCCTCCGCGAAAATCGGCTTTCTGCATGGCAAGGGTGAGTTTTCGATCCAGCAAGGCGCGATTGGCCATTCCCGTCAGCGGATCGTGATCGGCGAGAAAACGAATCCGTGCCTCGGCACGGTGCCGGCTGGCAGCAATCCCGGCCATATGCACCGCAATCGAGACAAAGTCGGAGAAACCGGGCTGATACCGCGCATCCTGCGAGGAATAGAGTGCAAGGACCCCTTCCATCTGACCGTCGGCATC
>NZ_JAELTU010000237.1 GCF_016429015.1 Rhizobium sp. ASV20 | reverse complement strand
ATAAAGGCCGCCGGCCGTCGGATAGGCCGAGGAAATCTGTGCCATCGAGAGAGCGAAAACGCCCGAAATCACGCAGCCGATCGGCCAACCGATGCCGATCGCAGCACCCCCGGCGCCGGACGTGGCCTGCGCAAGGGAGTTGATGCCGCCAGATAGAATGCAGATGATGGAGAAGGAGATGGCGAAATTCGAAAACGAACTCATCCGCCGTTCCAACTCCTGAGCGTAGCCCATTGAGTGCAGGATATGGACATCCTGCTTTTTGTCTAACTCTGTATAATCAGACATGTCATTCCCCCTTAAGCCCGGTCGTCCGCGGGATTGCGGAGAACCATGTGTCACATGAGCCGCCAGCTTTTGCCGCGCGGCTCTATCGCAGTTGAACTGCTCCCCGGGGTCATTTTTCTTTTTAAGTTCAGGCTTCCAGGCTATTCTGGAGGAGCCCTGTCAGATAGTCAGCCACGACCCCTTGGCCGACGTCATCTCCGATAAGATCGTTGCGGATCTCTATCATTACGTTATGCAGGCCATTGGCGATCCCATGCAGTTTCAGCGTATGGGTCACGCCGTCTTCAGGCCCGTAAGGCTTGTTGCGGTCTGTCCGATAGAGCGGTGCTTCCGCCGCTGCATCCAGCATGCGATCGGCCAGCCAATGGTCATCGTCATGCAGAATTCCAAGCTCCACTGCGCGCGGCTTGCCATTATAGATCGGCGTGAAGCTGTGCATCGTCACGATCACGGTTTTTTGTCCGCGTGCTGCCCTTTCTTTCAGCAGTGCCCGGATACGATCGTGAAACGGTATGTAAAGACCTTCGGTGCGCGCCCGCCGATCCGCCTCACCCAGGCGCTGATTGCCGGGGATTGAATAGATTTCGCTGGTTTCCGGCATCGCACCGGCGCTTTCCGGCGGCCTGTTACAGTCATAAATCAGGCGGGAGAAACGCTGGTAAACCAAAGTCGCATCAAGGCTTACCGAAATCTTCCTCGCAACCGCAAGCGCGCCCGGATCCCAGGCAATGTGGCTGGAAAGCGCCTCGGCGGATAGCCCGAGGTCGCCGAAACGCTCGGGCAAAGCGCGGGAAGCATGCTCGCAGACGATAAAAACCGCGCTGCTGCCGTCTGGCCGTTCGACAGCGACACAATCGCCGTCCGCCTTCGTCAAAATGCCTTGCTGTGCAAGCATCCGGGGCGCCCCATTGCCGATTAATAAAATCTTTATAAGAAAAGAATTCTTCAGCTTTTGGTCGCTGTCAACCGGAAACTGAAATTATTTCTTCATTTGTGACATTGACTCGAAATGTGACAGCGTTGTTATATCGTCGCAGGAGATCGGCATAAGACCGACCCGGGGAGCTAAAATCGATTGAACAATGCGTCAAAGACAGTTTCTGACGTGATCAATGCCCGCTTCGACACGTTGACGCGCGCCGAAAAGCAGCTGGCTAAGAGCCTGCTCGACAACTACCCCGTTTCGGGGCTGGGCAGCATCACGACGGTCGCCGAAAATGCTCGGGTGTCGACGCCGACCGTTGCGCGCATGGTGCAGAAGCTCGGCTACAAGGGTTATCCCGACTTCCAGTCACACCTCCACCAGGAGGTCGAGGCGACCATCTCCAACCCGCTGACGAAGCATGATCGCTGGGCATCGAATGCGCCCGGCACACATATCCTCAATCGCTTCGCCGATGCCATCATGGGCAATCTCCGGCAGACCCTCTCGGATATCGATGCGGCGACATTCGATAGCGTTGCAGCACTCTTGTCCGAGCGAAAACGCGGGCTTTATTTCGTCGGCGGCCGTATCACCGGCGCGCTTGCCGAATATTTCTTCACCCATATGCAGGTGATCCGCCCCAACACGACACTACTTTCGTCCAATTCAGGCACCTGGCCGCAATATGTTCTGAATATGAACCCTGGTGACCTGCTCGTTATCTTCGATATCAGGCGTTACGAGCAGGAAATGGTCAATCTGGCCGCTGTCGCCCGCCGCCGCGGCGCCGAAATCATTGTCTTTACCGACCAGTGGGCCTCCCCCGCCGTTAAATATGCCAAATACATCTTCCGTGTGCAGATCGAAGCGCCGTCGGCCTGGGATTCATCGGTTGTCACACTTTTCATCGTCGAAGCCCTGATCGAAGCCGTACAGAGCTCGACCTGGGACGAGACGAGCGAGCGCATGAAAACGCTCGAAGGTCTTTTCGAACAAACGAAATTGTTCCGCAAACCGAGCTAGAGGGGAGCGAAACGACAAGATGACGTGAGGTAGGAGGTGCGGAATACAGCAGCTGTCACACTTGACGATTAGAAGCAAAAATCAATTACGTTCACAGCAAACGCAACCCTTTGAAGCCGTCACACAACCTTCATGTAACGTCATTAACAGCAACGCCAGACACTCAAAATCCAAAAGGAGGAAATGCAGTGATCTCGAAAATTCACCATCTTCTGACCATCTCGACCGCGATGCTCGTCGCTTCGAGCGCAATCGCCGCCGCAGAACCGAGCGCCGACCTCATCGCTGCCGCCAAGAAGGAAGGCACGCTGACCACGATCGCGCTGCCCCACAACTGGTGCGGTTATGGTGACCTGATCGCTGCGTTCAAGGCGAAGTATGGTATCGAAGTCAACGAACTGAACCCGGATGCCGGTTCGGGCGATGAAGTCGAAGCTATCCGCGCCAACAAGGGCAACAAGGGCCCGCAGGCTCCTGACGTCATCGACGTCGGCCTCTCCTTCGGCCCGACGGCCAAGAAGGAAGGCCTGCTGCAGCCGTACAAGGTCTCGACCTGGGATTCCATTCCGGACAGCGCCAAGGATGCCGAAGGCTACTGGTACGGCGACTACTACGGCGTTCTCTCCTTCGTCATCAACAAGGACGTCGTGAAGAACGAGCCGAAGGATTGGGCTGACCTCCTGAAGCCGGAATACGCCAACACCGTTTCGCTTGCTGGTGACCCGCGCACGTCGAACCAGGCCGTTCAGGCCGTCTACGCCGCTGGCCTCGCAGCCGGCGAAAAGGACGCTACCAAGATCGGCGCCGCTGGCCTCGATTACTTCGCCAAGCTCAACAAGGCCGGCAACTTCGTTCCGGTCATCGGCAAGTCTGCTTCGCTGGCTCAGGGTGCAACCCCGATCGTCGTCGCTTGGGACTACAACGGTCTTTCCTGGCGCGACAGCCTGAAGGGCAACCCGCCGGTTGACGTCACTGTTCCGGCTTCGGGCGTCATCGCTGGCGTTTACGTTCAGGCGATCTCGGCCTACGCTCCGCATCCGAACGCCGCCAAGCTCTGGATGGAGTTCCTCTATTCCGACGAAGGCCAGATTGGCTGGCTGAAGGGCTATTGCCACCCGATCCGCTTCAACGATCTGGCGAAGAACAAGAAGGTTCCGCAGGAGCTTCTCGACAAGCTGCCGCCGGCTGCCGCCTATGAAAAGGCTGTATTCCCGACGCTCGACGAACAGGATGCCGGCAAGGCCGCCATCACCACCAAGTGGGACGCTGTCGTCGGTTCGAACGTACAGTAATCATACCCGACATCGCCTCCCCGTTTCGACGGGGAGGTTTTCCATTTTCTCGGCGCCGCGGATTGGACCATCATGAGTATCGTCACAACATCAACGGTCAGTTCCACTCCGATGATCAACAAGCGCGTGGTGGTTGACTGGATGGGCATTGCGCCCTTCCTGATATTCGCATTGCTCTTTCTGATTCTCCCGACGGTCTATCTGGTCGCCGGCGCTTTTCTGACGCCGGACGGGAGCTTTACGCTCAAGAACATCGCCGACCTGTTCACGCCGACGATCATGAGCGCCTATCTGATCAGCATCAAAATCTCGGTCGCTTCGGCGCTCGGTGGCGCGATCATAGGCTTTTACCTGGCTTGGGCGCTTGTCCTGGGAGGCCTTCCCACCTGGGTTCGCCATGCCTTCCTGACCTTCTCGGGTGTCGCTTCGAATTTCGCCGGCGTACCTCTGGCCTTCTCGTTCATCGCCACGCTCGGTCGCCAGGGTCTGGTCACGATATTGCTCGCTCATTTCGGCTTCAATCTCTACGGTACAGGCTTCAACCTGCTGAGCTTTTTCGGCCTGACCATCACCTACATGTACTTCCAGATCCCACTGATGGTGCTGATCATTACGCCGGCACTCGATGGCATGAAGAAGGAATGGCGTGAAGCGGCCTCCATTCTGGGTGCCACCAACGGACAATATTGGTGGATGGTCGCTCTGCCGATCCTGTGGCCGAGCCTGCTTGGCACGACGCTGCTGCTGTTTGCAAATTCGTTCGGCGCCATCGCGACGGCAATTGCCCTAACCGGCAGCTCGCTGAATATCGTTCCGATCGTGCTTTATGCGCAGATCCGCGGTGACGTGCTGCACAATGCCAATCTGGGCTACGCGCTGGCACTCGGCATGATCGTCATCACCGGTATTTCGAATGTCATTTATATCTTGATGCGCATGCGCGCTGAACGGTGGCAGAAATGAAGCTGCAAAAATTCTTCGCCTGGGTCGCCGTTGCCATCGGCCTCATCTACTTCCTGGTGCCGCTCATCGGTACGCTGGAATTTTCGCTGCGCATGCGGCGCAATGCCTACAGCTTTGATGCCTATGCCTCTGTCTTTTCGGACTTCGGCTTCATAACCGCCTTTGGCTTCTCGATGTTGATGGCGCTTTTGACCATCATCTTTGGTATGTTGCTCGTCGTACCCACGGCCTATTGGGTACGTTTGCGGCTGCCGCAACTTCGCCCTATCGTGGAATTCATCACCCTGATGCCGTTGGTCATTCCCGCCATCGTCATCGTTTTCGGCTATCTGCGGCTCTATAACTCGTCGTCGATCCTGCCTCTGACGGGCTATAGTTCGACGACGAACATTCTGCTCGTCTGCTCCTACATTGTATTATCGCTGCCCTATATGTATCGTTCCGTCGATACGGCGATGCGTACCATTGATGTCGGCACGCTGACGGAGGCTGCCGAAAGCCTTGGTGCAAAATGGACAACCATCATGTTCAAATGCATCTTTCCAAATGTCATGAGCGGTGTGCTTTCCGGAGCGTTCATCACACTTGCGATCGTCATGGGCGAATTCACCATGGCATCGTTGCTCAATCGTCCGGCATTCGGCCCCTATATGCAGCTCATGGGCGCCAACAGAGCCTACGAGCCCTCCGCCCTGGCCATTATCGCACTTGCCGTTACCTGGCTCAGCATGGGCCTGTTGCAGCTCGTTTCCCGTTTCTCAAAATCCGCTCCGATTAAGGCGTAAGGCGTCTCACCATGGCTTTTCTCGAACTCACCCACATCAAGAAGTCCTTCGGCGACATTCAAGTCGTTCACGATTTCAATATGAAGATCGAAAAGGGAGAATTCGTCTCCTTCCTCGGCCCGTCGGGTTGCGGCAAGACGACCGTGCTGCGCATGATTGCCGGCTTCGAAAGCCCGACTGCCGGTACGCTGATGATCAACGGCAAGGACCAGCGGCCGTTGAAACCGAACCAGCGCAACATCGGCATGGTGTTCCAGGCTTACGCCCTGTTCCCGAACATGACGGTGCACGACAACGTCGCCTTTGGCCTCAAGGTCGCCGGCATGTCGAAGCCCGACATCGACAAGCGCGTCAAGGAGATGCTTGCTCTCATCAAGCTCGATCACCTCGCCGGTCGCTATCCCTACCAGATGTCAGGCGGCCAGCAGCAGCGCGTGGCGCTTGCCCGCGCCATCGCCGTCAAGCCGCAAGTGCTTCTGCTCGATGAGCCGCTCTCGGCGCTCGATGCCAAGATTCGCATATCGCTGCGCGAGGAAATCCGCGCCATCCAGCAGCAGCTCGGCATCACCACCGTCTTCGTAACCCATGATCAGGAAGAAGCGCTGTCCATCTCTGATCGCATCGTCGTGATGAACGCCGGCCGCGCAGACCAGATCGGCACGCCGTTCGAGATCTACAACACGCCGGCAACACGTTTCGTCGCGTCCTTCGTCGGCACGCTGAACCTCATCGAAGGCAAGGTTATCGATCCCGACAGCAACCGCATCATGATCGGCGATCAGGGCGTCACCCTGAAGCAGTCGGTCACGGCCTATAAGCCTGGTGATACTGTATCGCTCGCTCTGCGTCCGGAAGCCGGCTCGCTAGCGGAATCGGCCAAGGGCGACACGGCGCTCACCGGCGAGGTTTCCTCGGCTCACTTCCTGGGTTCGGTCATCCGCACACGCATGAATGTTGCCGGCAACACGATTTCCTTCGACATGTTCAACAGCCCCGGAATGATGCCACCAAGCGTTGGCGAGAAGGTGACGCTGCGCTTCGCCTCATCCGATCTGCTGGTCATCCAGGATTGACACCGCAGCCTGCCTGACAGGTTGGCTTTAGAAAAATAATCGCAAACGCCGGCTCAAAAGGCCGGCGTTTTTCTTTGATTTCCCTGCTGAAATGCATTTATAGTCCACGCGTTCTCAGGGCGGGGTGCAATTCCCCACCGGCGGTATGGGGATTTTCCCCGAGCCCGCGAGCGCCTTCCGAGCTTTCGGAAGGGTCAGCAGATCCGGTGAGAGGCCGGAGCCGACGGTATAGTCCGGATGGAAGAGAGCAAGCTGTGTCGCACCCTCCTCTGCGCGAGGGGTGCTGCGACTCTGCGTGTTCGCCCAAGGGATATTTGACAACAACCCTTGAAAGGCAAAACTGATGACTATCTCTATCTCCACCCAACCGAGCCGCATCGCATTGATCAGGGCTCGCTGGCACGCCGACGTCGTCGACCGTTGCGTCGATTCCTTCGTTGCCGAATGGCAGACGACGGAAGGTGCGTCACCCATCGATATCTTCGATGTGCCCGGCGCGCTGGAAATCCCCCTGCATGCGCAGACGCTTGCCCGGAACGGCCGCTATTCAGCGATCGTTGCCACCGCTTTCGTTGTCGACGGTGGCATCTATCGTCATGAATTCGTTGCCAATACCGTGCTCGACGCAATGATGCGCGTTCAGCTCGATACGGGCGTGCCGATTCTTTCCGCAGTGCTGACGCCGCATCACTTCCAGGAGTCGGACGCGCATATCCAGTTCTTCAAGGAACATTTCATTATCAAGGGCCGCGAAGCTGCAAGCGCCTGCCGCCATATCCTTGCAGAACGCGCCAAGCTTCTGCCGTCGGTAACAGTCTAAGCCGTCTTGGTGGAGGCGCGGCTCAAGCCCGCCTCCATCTTTCGATGCGTGTCGGTCAAAATTGCGTGGAAGCAGATAGAAGCGTCATCGGCGATTCCGTAAAATGCAGAGCCGCTTCATAGGGAGGCATTTAGTGACAGTTTTACGCATCATCCCCAACCTGCCCGCTGCCGATCCCGCCAGCGCCCGCCTTTTCTACAACGAACTGCTCGGGCTCGACATCGTGATGGATCACGGCTGGATCCTCACCTTTGCGTCCGAATCGGCAACGGTTCCGCAGATCAGCGTGGCCAGCGAAGGCGGTTCGGGAACCATAGTCCCGGACCTCTCGATCGAGGTCGATGATGTCGACAAGCTCTACCAGCGAGCCACATCGATGGGCTTCGGCATATTATATGATCTGACGGACGAGCCTTGGGGCGTTCGGCGTTTCTATGTCCGCGACCCGTTTGGGAAGATCGTCAACATCCTCTCACACCGCTGAACTCGCTATCTGAGTTCGGCGTTGAATATTACCCGGTCCGCAGACCACATCGATTCGGCAAAGGCGATCGGTACGCTGTCGGCGTCGACGTCAACCTTGCGCGTAATGAGCAGCGGCACGGACTTTGGTTGCCTCAGCAATCGAGCCTCCTCTGCCGAGGGCATGCGCGCCTCAATCTCGGTGGACAGCCGCTCATAATCTGTAATGCCATAACTCGCGAGTGCCGCGGTTATCGTTGGATACAACAAGCGTGCCTTGTCGAAATCGGGAAAGCGCTCCGCGGGATAGTAGGTATCCCCAAGCTCGACCGGGACGCTGTCCGCCGTCATGACACCGCGACGATGGATAACCAGCGCGCATGATGCGATCTTCAACTGAGTTGCCACTCGCTCCGTTGCCGGCACGATCTCATGAACGAGCAGTTCACCACCAGGTTCAAAACCCTGTTCGATCAGGTTCTTATGAAAGCGTGTACGCTTGGACAGCGTGTAGTCGAGCACGCCCCTGTGAACAAAAGTCCCCCGCCCCTGCTCGGCACGCACGAGCCCGCGTTGCTCCAGATGCCCCAGCGCCTGCCGCACGGTAAACCGGCTGACGCCGAAACGCTGCATCAACTCAGGCTCCGTCGGCAATTTCTCGCCGGGAGCGAAAGTCCCAGCGGCTATATCCGCCGCCAGGATCTCGCCGATCTGGTGCCAAAGGGCACTGCCGCCCTTGCGATCGATCGTTTCCATGTCAGATCCGCTTTTCGAGCCGGAACAGGAGCTTGTATTCGGCCGGATAACTCAGCGCATCGAGAATGCTCGGATAATATTTCCGATCCTTCGTCGCGCGCACGAAGCCGTCATAACCGAACCGCTTGACAGAGACATCGAAGCCGGCGGCTGAGAAGGCATCGATATAATCCTGTGGGGAACGATCCTGTACCGGCGCGTTGCTGTTATTGCCGATCAACGCCTGCCATTTCGGCCAGAGCGGCATCTCATTATGGCAGCCGGTCACGGCATAATAGACGCCGCCATCGCGCATCACCTCGAACATCTGTTCGGCATGCCGCTTCAACTCCGGCAGGAGATAGACGACCTCATAGCTGAAGGCCACATCGACACTATCGGCAAAGGGGGAAAGATCGGTCGTGACATGGAACTGCAGCGGCATGTTCCCAGCGGCTGCGACAGCGGCAGCCACCGACTCCGAGGCGATATCGACGCCGACACCGCGACGAAATGGCCGCATGCCGTAAAGCAGTCGCAGGAAACCGCCGCGATTGCAGCCGAAATCCAGGATCGTCTTCGAGGAAAAATCCCGCTCCGGGATCGTCTCGATAAAGTGCCGCCAATAGGGACTATGCGATTCCGCCATCGCAATATCGCCCTGCGGTTCCGTGTGCCAGGTTGCATAGATGGATGCTGCATTTGTCATGATGCGCTCGCTGTTGGAGTGGAACGCAATATCGCTAGCACCAGCTCGTGACAGCACTGTGAATTCGTCCGGACGACTGGACTACTTTACAGCAATCGCTTGAAACCGCATCTCCACGTTACCAGACGCTCGCGTTACTGCGCGCAGTCCAACATCCATTGCACCCCAAATCGATCTGTCAGCTTGCCATAGTAGCTACCCCATGGTTGGACAGCGAGCGGTGTTGTCACCAAACCGCCTTGTGCCAATTGGGTAAAAATCCTGTCGGCGCTCTGCCGATCG
>NZ_JAELTU010000236.1 GCF_016429015.1 Rhizobium sp. ASV20 | reverse complement strand
GGTACTGCGCCACCACCCTCGCCCCTCAGCAAGAGGAGGCGAAGTGATGGTAGGTCTCGCTGACAAGATCAAGCCATATGTTCCGGAAATCGTCGCAGCTCACAATGCTGGCGATAATGCCGCGACCCAGATCATCACTCTTTACGAAATGCACCGCCGATCACCAAGCGACCCCGGCGCCAGCCCTTTGTGAAGCTGCTTTTGATGACTGGCTGTGTGCTCGAAAGGACTCCTCCCAATGACAACACCACACGATAAGGCTATGGAAACCGCCACTCAGGCAGCAAGCAATGCTTTCGGAAAAGCGTGGCTTGCTGGAGAGAATATAACAGCCGCGATGGTGAGTGCCGCCATCTCCTCCTATCTCTCCTCTTTAGGTGGGGTAGTTTGTGCGAGGGAGCCGGCTGCTTGGTTGCTGATCGATCCTGACGGACAGTTGTTCCCTCAGGCGACTACTCGCCCGCAAGAGCCGTGTGACCTTCTCGACATCGTTCCCCTCCACGCCCCTCTTCCTATAGCAGGGAAAGGGGATGAGGGGTGGAAATCAATCAAGACAGCCGACAAAGATGCTCATCGTCTGATGCTTGGCATTGTCCGAAAGGGCGTACTCGAAGAAATCCACATCGGCGGCTATCGTTATGCCTTGAATGACGACGAGGTCTCATGCTGGTGGAGCGACCAGTCCGATGACGAGATCGTCCCTACGCATTGGTGCGAAATCCCAGCTCTCCCCACTCCACCCTCCCTACTGTCTGAAGATACGGAGGGTGGGGTATGAGCACTGTTCAATGCTGCATGTGCGGCAAAAAAGGTCTGTCTACAGTCGAGGGCAATGGAGGCCCAGAGTGTGAACTTTCAGACGGCCGTTGGGTTTGCAGCTTTGATTGCTGGGAAATAGCAGTTGAAGCACCAAAGGAAGAGAGTTTGTGGCGGTTCTGGAACGAGAAGGCCAAGGCCTACCTCGCCGAACGAGACTCCCTCAAGGCCCTGTGCGACGAGATGGCTAAGGAGAATGAACGCCTTCGCGTCAGTCTGCGAGAGAAATTCTGCCCGAGGCCATGCAATGGCCGCCCAGCTAATTTCGATGTTGGCGACTGCGTAGATGCGGGCGAATGTGGTTGTGAATCTGAGATCGCCTCCTACCGCAAGGAGAAGGAGGTGGGGTATGAGCGCTGAGCAGAAAATACCAAACCCTGGTTCGCCCGAGGCAGTTTCTCAAGGATGCCGTTGCCCCGTCATCGATAATAGCCACGGTCGCGGCTACATGGGGATGGACGGAATATTCGTCTACACGTCCTGTTGTCCGTTACATTGGCCAGAAGGGACCGAGCTTGGGCCGTTTGTGGCAAAGGAGGTTGGGAATGGCTGATATCCTGAAGCTCATCTCGGAAACCGAAGCGTGGCGGATATTCCACAAGAAACGCGGCTATCACATCGAGGCCGCTGCATGCTCAATACGCCTCAAGGCGCTCCGCGATGCGCTGTCTTGCCTTCCGCCTCGCGACCGCTCTCTTGCTAAGGCAAAGGAGGCGGACCATGACTAAGGCTACCGCACTCCACGGATTCATTATTGCCTCCACCGATTGGGACGATACCATCAAACTTGAAATGGGAAAAGGTACGCTTGCCATGAGCGCAGCAGATGCGTGGCGCCGTCATCTTGGTCCGGATCGGTCCAACAGCCGAGATTTCCCTATGTATATCCAGCGTTGTAGCGACAAGGGATACAAGCCGTTTCGGGTTGTATTGACTATCGACGACACCCCAGACCCGCTTGAAAGAGCGGCAGAAATCTTGCGGAGGTCGAAATGACCAGTCTTATTGAACGCCTGCGCGAAGATGCTCGCCTGCTGGGCATCTCTCCAGGTTTCCCTACGATTTCTGCAGAATGCGTTGAAGCCGCCGACCGCATCGAAGAGCTTGAACGGCAGCTTGCAACGCGGGCAGTGACCGCCACGAAAATTGCCCTAGAGGTTGCGGCTAGGGTGGCTGAACAACTGCCTAGCAACACTGGAATGTATCTTGATAGACGGGAAGTTGCTGCCGCCATCCGCACTCTCTCGGAATCCGCCCCATTTCCCCTGCAAGAACAAAGAGACAACATCAGTAAGGAGGGCGAATGACATACGTTCGCGTCGAACCTTCCGAAAACGGCCAATGGATAATCAAGCCCTTTTATGCATTCGAGTATCAGACCTTCAAAACAAAAACCCAAGCTGACAAGATCGCCGTCTACCTCAATGCGGCCTATGCCATGGGCAGGGAAAGCGCTTGGACTGATCTGAGGCATCTTATCGGCGCGGACCAGGAGGGTGAGGTCGAATGACGGCTCCTAGTCTTCTCCAACCTTCCGAAGCAGCCGAGCGCCTTGGCGTATCTGTGAAACAACTAAAGGAGTTGACCGACGAGGGGCATTTGCGTTGGATTAACGTTGGCCTTGGGGCAAAGCGCCCTACCCGCCGTTATACCGAAGCTGACCTAGAGGCCTTTGTCGAGGAGCGTTCACAAAAATGTCGGTCTACAAAAAAACTGGACGCGAAACCTACTCGTACGATTTCTACGTACGCGGTCGTAGATTTTCAGCAGACACTAAAGCAACTTCGAAGCGAGAAGCGAAACGGCTTGAAGACGAACGGCGCGCGGAAGCCCATGTCGAAATAGCAGAGGAAGAGAAATTCTTCGCGCCCACCATGACCTTTGAAGTCGCCTCATCGCGATACTGGCTAGAAGTCGGGCAACATCATAAAAATTCTGACACGACAGCCGTCAATCTAGAATGGCTGAAGGATGCAATAGGTCGCAAAACTGAATTTGAGACAATCACAGATTCCATTGTTGCAAATCTAGTCGCAAAACGACGTGGTGAACGCGTCCGCCGGATCGGGAGAAAAGGTAAAGTACACCTCGGCAACTTGATCGAACCTGCGACGGTAAACCGAACCTGCACTCAGCCCCTCCGAGAAATCTATCTTCGAGCAAAGAACGTATGGAAGATCAAGGTGGCGGAAGTCGATTTCGGTCGACACATGTTGGAGGAGAAGCAAGAGCGCGTCCGCGAGGCTTCGATTGCCGAAGAAGACAAAATCATGAGTGAACTGGCACGCGGCTACGATGTCGCCGTGCGTTTCGCGTTTCTAACGGGCTGCCGACGAATGGAGATAATCGGCCTGGAATGGCCAATGGTGGATTTCTTCACCCGGAACTTCAAAGTGCTTGGCAAGGGCAATAAAGAGCGCGTCATCCCCATGTCCGATGAGATCTATAGTTTGCTATGGGCCGAGAAGAACAACCATCCGGTTAAGGTATTCACCTATGTCGCGCAAAAGACGCGCAAAAAGGATGAGTTAGTCAGGGGGATGCGCTATCCTTTGACGGAGGCAGGATTGAAAAGCGCGATGAGAAGAGCCGTCCCACGAGCTGGAGTATCGAACTTTCGGTTTCACGATACTCGCCATACTGCGGCAACACGCGTCCTGCGAAAGTCCAACTTGAGAGTTGCGCAGATGCTACTTGGACACTCTGATGTTGCGACAACGACTAAGTATGCTCATGCTCTGAATGAGGATATTAGAGCAGCGTTGAATGCGACGTCTCGTCCCACCGCAAGTCCCACCATCGAGAATGCAGATCAATCTAAGATATTGAAAACTGGAGAGAATAGTGACTGAGGTTCTATTTCCCCCAGTCAAGTGCGCTACCGGGCTGCGCTACGCCCCGACCTGCCGAAACGGCTTGATCCTGTTAGACTTTCGGCATTTCCGGCGCAAGTGAAAAATCACGCAATCAGAATAAAAATGGAACACAGCGGGAGTGATGGATTGAGAGGAGACAAAAAGCCCCACCGAATTCACACCAGCTGTTCTCACGATGTTCAGCTCGCGCAGGAAAAGTTCCGGCTTAGCGGCATGCCTGCCTCGGCCCGTGGCTCGGCTGGTAGGTATTGTCCGCAGGATTGTAAGAGCGATAACGGCTTGCGCAGTCGCGCGCATGGCCATCATAGTAGCCACGGTTGCGCTGCCAGCTGAACAGGGTGCCGGTCACGAAGGACTTGAAAAGCACGCCGCTGTCTGAATCATCATCATAGTAGCTGTCGGAGCCGTGAAACCGATGCCCACCATCCCATCGGTTGTGGTGGTGCCAATGCCCGTGGCCGTGATCATGAACCTGGATGATATCGGACTGCTCGGGCACCGACAGTGTCGGCATGGTAATCGCGCTGGCCGGCATGGCAGCGCTGGCTGCCAGCAACCAACCAAAACTCGCGGCAGTTATCGATCTGGCAATCGTAAACATAGGCGACTCCTTCGAAATCCGGCCGCAGCGCCAAGCACATCTGCGTGAAAACCTTGTCGCCGAGCGCACCGATACTACCTTATATAGTGATTTGGAGCCGCACTCATAGATGCCGTCCCGTCTTTATTGTGCGACGCTTTCGCACCAGCGGATGGGCGCAGAAAGTCAAGACAATGAAACCCTTTATAGCTCTTTTGGTATGCGCACCGCTGCTTGCCGCATGCAATACAACCGAGCCCCTGAAACCCATCCCCGGCAGCATCACATATGGCGGCCAGCCGCATATGAAGCTGACGCAATCTCCTCCCGGCAGCCGCATCGAGCACCGTTTCACCAATCAATGGGGACAGGATGTTTACGAGACCTACATCCTGCAGCCGGACCGCAGCCTGAAGCTTGTCAGCCGCGAGGTAATGACGCCGCTGTGACGGCGGGCACCAGATACGAAAACTCCGCCGGGTCGAAGCGGCGGAGTTGTGTTCGAATAAAAGCGAAGGCGGCGTTTACCAGCAGCGATAGCAGCGGCGGTAATAGGGCCGGTCGTAATAGCGGCGATGATGATGATTGTCGCTGACGGCAGCGCCAATCAGAACGCCACCGATAATGCCGGCTGCGGCAAGGCCGGCAGCCTGATTTTCAGCTTGCTGCGCCTGGGCGCGATTGGCCTGGTAGGTGCTGCCGACGCAACGGTTATAGCGCTGCGTGCCGGGGCGGAACCCCTGAGACTGGCAGGTCATTTCGGCGTTCATCGCGGATTCTTGCGGCGTCTGACAGCTCGCTAGAATGGTTGAAACGGCGACAAGGCTCGCCGCCATAGTGGCACGTATACGCATATTCCCTCCGGCATAAAATGATACAACCCCGAGGGATCGATTACAGCCAAAGGTAATACTTAGCAAGTCGAGCTTATCAAGTTACGCGCGAAATTGGCATCATGATTAATGGGCCAAAACCGTCGGCATGCCCTCTTTAAAAGGGCTTCGTTCCAGGCTAAGCTCTTTCAGACCTTGTCTCCGTCTACCGCCATTGCGGCAGACGGAGACCGGTAACGTCTCTCACATCAGAAGTTTCGTTCGAAACGAAGAATGCCTGCAACAGTATCGTCCTTGATAAAGTCGTAGTGCATGTAGGTCACTTCGGGTTCGATCAGCAGATCCTTGACCGGGTTGAACTTGAGGTTCGTCGTCGCCTCGAAAATCTTCGATTCCGTGTAGGCAAGCTGCACGTCCCATTTCAGCTTTTCGTTGATCGGAACGCCGACGCCGCCCCAAACTGCCCAGTCACCCCAGCCGCATTTGGCTGCATTCACGGCGCCGCTCGATGTCGTGCAGGCGGAAATGTCCTGGTTGGTGCCGGCATACTTGTTCAGCTTGTCGCCGTCCGTGTTCCAGCCGCCCATCAAGAAGGCTTCCACGCCGCCGAACTTGGCATCGATGCGCGCCTTGATGGCGCCCTCTTCGACGATCGAGTCATAACCGCCGATGACCTTGAAGCCCCAGTCGCCCGTCTTGTAGCCGAAGCCGGCGACGACATCTGGCGCATAGTGATTCGACTTGTCGTCCGTCCACCAGCCAGCACCATAGGACGCCTGGCCATCGGTCGTGGAGTTGCTGTCCTCCAGCGAAATCACGGCCGTGAAGCCGTTGCCCGCGTCATAATTGTAGGTCAGCTGATTCAATTCATAGGGGCCGTCATAGATAGCATCGTCGTTGATGACGTCGCCGGCATAGCCCGCATAGAGATTGAATTGCGAGTCGAGCTTACCGACCGTGAAGCCGGCAAGGCTGATATTGGCAAACAGCAGCTTGGAGGAGGTAGCGCCCCCATCGTTCCACTCCCAGCGGAAGATGGTATTTGTCTTCAACGCGCCATATTCCGTGTCGGTCGCGGTGTCGATATTGAGCTCGATACGCTCATGCCAGAGCGTGCCGACCTTGCTGCGCGGGTTGTAGGCGTCATACCACTCACCCTCGGTGCGGACCTTGCCGCCGACCTTCAGGCAAGTCTCAGTGCCGGGAATATAAAAATAGCCGGTGCCATAGGCGTCGCAGATGCGAACATATTCCAAAGGCTCTGGTTCGGCGGCAACAATTGCATCTGCAGCATGGGCAGCGCTCGCTGCGACGATCGCAGCAGCGGAGCCAAGAAGAAGGCTCTTGATGTTCATGGTATCTCCATTCGACGATCCATCAGGGATGGAGTCTCCCGGCAGACAATTGCTTGCCCCTCCATAGCCTGACTGGCTGTTCCCCTTCTCCGAAGGGTGAAGCAACGAAGCTTCACTGTCAGACTGAACCTGCAGTTTGCGCTGGGCAAGTTAACAAGGCTGCCGAACTAATTCTCTGCAACGCAGAAGCGCAGCAACGTGACAAATTTGCCACAAAGATGCACTCAAGGGCATCAAGACGAAACAAAGTTGTTCAGGAGGCGGTTTCCGGCGCCTCAAAATCTACCCAGGATTGAGCGCGCGAAGTCGCGCAAACACTGGCACACGCCTCGTCAGACAAGATGATTGCGCTGCGAGTCGGTGCTATCGCACCTGATCGAGGAGGCGTTTGCACTCCAGAAGATCGTAGAGCGTTTCCTGCAGCAAAGCCCGATCTTCCTTGCCGACGCTGGATTTTCCGATCGAGACATCCGGTGCGCCATCGTCACCGCTCACGAAATTGAAGAAGCGACGGCTTATCGGCGCCTTTGCACGGCCGACTACCTGATCCTCTTCCGGATTGGCGGAGCTGACGCGCGGTTCAACCGGAGCATGCTCCTGCGCTGCCGCTGCCAATGCTTCGACGCTTGCGAGATCGCCGTGACCGACCGCTATGACAAACTTGTTGCCATTGGTCTTCAAAAGCTTCTGAACGCCCTTGATCGTATAACCATGATCGTAGAGCAGGTGGCGGATGCCGTTCAGCAGATCGACGTCCTCGGGTCGATAATAACGTCTGCCGCCGCCGCGCTTCATCGGCTTGATTTGCGGAAACCGGGTTTCCCAGAAGCGTAGGACATGCTGCGGCAGATCAAGGTCTTCCGCAACTTCGCTGATCGTGCGAAATGCATCCGGGCTCTTGTCCATCATCATACTCCCACAGTGCAGGTGCGGCGCCATTCGGGCCGGATCGCACAAAACCGGATATCGACGTCGTATCTTGTCGGGATACGAATCATCATATTTCAACGGTTTGGCAGAGGAAATTCAAGTGGCCTCTGCAGCTGCTGCACAGTCAAGCTGCAAAAGCACCGGGAAAGCCAACGATAAAGGCCGCAGCGCAAGGCTTACGGCCCGTGGGAAAATTGTTTTCTGAAAACGGATCAGGAAGCAGGATTGGCCGGCTTCGCCTTCGCCTTGCGGCTGGCATGCGCCTTGAGGATTCGTGTCTTCAAGACATTCGATGCCTTGAAGGTCATAACGCGCCGCGGAGAGATCGGCACTTCCTCACCGGTCTTCGGATTGCGACCAATGCGTTCATTTTTGTCGCGCACCTGAAAAGTCGCGAAGGACGAAAGTTTCACAGTTTCGCCACGCACGATGGCGTTGCAAATTTCATCGATCACCGTCTCGACGAGCTCTGCCGACTCAGTGCGGGAGAGGCCGACTTTCCGGAATACTGACTCCGCCAAATCCGCGCGCGTCACTGTCTTGCCAGTCATAGCTCCCCGCCCATACTGATTGGTAATCTTATTCAAGCCTTACGAGACTATTGCCCTTGCGCCAAACGGTCAAGCTCTTGTTCGGAATCGGCTTTTAGAGATACGAGGCTACCAGCGCAGCAGCACCGCACCCCATGTGAAACCGCCGCCCATGGCCTCCAGCATCACCAGATCGCCCTTCTTGATTCGCCCGTCGCCGGCGGCTGCCGCGATCGCCAGGGGGATGGAAGCAGCCGACGTGTTGCCATGGAGATCGACGGTGATCACAACCTTTTCGGGAGCAATTCCGAGCTTCTTGGCGGAGCCATCGATAATGCGCCGGTTGGCCTGATGCGGCACCAGCCAGTCCAGATCGTCCACTGTGGCGCCAGATGCATCGAAGGCCGCCTGAATGACGTCGGTGATCATGCCGACCGCGTGCTTGAAGACTTCGCGCCCCGCCATATGCAGAACGCCGACCGTACCGGTCGAAGACGGCCCGCCGTCGACATAGAGCTTGTCCTTGTGGGCGCCGTCGGAACGCAGGCTTGCCGCCAGCACGCCGCGATCGGTGTTGGCACCGCTCCCCTCGCCTGCCTCGAGCACCAGCGCGCCTGCGCCGTCACCGAAGAGAACGCAGGTGGTGCGATCGGTCCAATCGAGGATACGGGAGAAAGTCTCGGCGCCGATGACGAGCACGCGCTTGGCAAGGCCGCCGCGAATATAGGCGTCGGCCGTGGTTACGGCATAGACGAAGCCAGAGCAGACGGCCTGAACATCGAAGGCAAAGCCATGATGCATACCGAGCCGGTTCTGGATGTTGACGGCGGTTGCCGGAAAGGTGTTGTCCGGCGTCGACGTCGCAACGATGATCATGTCGAGATCATCGGGCGTGAGGCCGGCATTGGCGAGAGCTGCCCGCGCCGCCTGCTCGCCGAGCGACGCCGTGGTTTCGTCGTCCCCCGCAATATAACGCTGACGGATGCCTGTGCGCTGGACGATCCAATCGTCACTGGTATCGACGACCTGCTCCATCTCGGCATTGGTCATGACGCGCTTGGGGAGCGCCGCCCCAAATCCGCGAACAACTGAACGGATCATTCTGCTCGTATCCCGTCGTTCATGCCGCTTCCGGCCCAATGGGGGGCAGCCGTTTGGCATGGTATTTCTTCAAATCATTTTCAATTTTCTGCGTCAGGCCATTCTTGGCCATGTCGTAGCCAACATCAATGGCCGCGGCGAAAGCTTCGGCATTGGCCCCGCCATGGCTCTTGATGACGATACCGTTCAGACCAAGGAAAACACCGCCATTGACCTTGCTGGGGTCGAGCTTTTCGCGCAGCAGATCGAAGGCGCCCTTGGCAAGGACGTAGCCGATACGGGCCAGCAGCGTGCGCGACATGGCAGCGCGCAGATAGGAGCCGATCTGCTTGGCTGTGCCTTCCGCCGTTTTCAGCGCGATGTTGCCAGAAAAACCTTCCGTGACAACGACGTCGACCGTACCC
>NZ_JAELTU010000235.1 GCF_016429015.1 Rhizobium sp. ASV20 | reverse complement strand
GACGTCGGCAAGATTGACGGTATTCTCGGATCCGGCACCCGTGTCGCCATCCAGAAGGAACAGTTTCGTCTCGGCATGCCCGCAGACGGTTGGGCAACATCAGCGCTTCTCAACGCACTCTAAGACCCTTCACGTTCTATCGAAAAGGCGGCCAGCGAGCCGCCTTTTTTTGTTTACCCTGGCGTTGCCGACTCTTCGCGCGCCCCTATTCTACCGCTTGGCGCAGGAAACGGGTGGAGATCATTCCTTCTTTCAAGCTAGATAGCCTGGAACGGGAGGACACTCGATGAACGGCGACAACCGGATGAATGCTTTGACCTGGAGCCTGCTGCTATTGCTGGGGCTCATCTGGGGTGGGTCCTTCTTCTTTGCGCGGATTGCCGTTCACTACGTCACGCCCTTCACGCTCGTCCTTCTGAGGCTGCTGCTGGCAGCGGTGGCATTGCACATCTATCTCGCCGGTCGCTTTGGGATCTATCAGGCGCTGCGGCGTAACTGGTGGCAATTCCTGCTGCTGGGCCTGATCAACAACGCCGTGCCCCACACATTGCTGTTTGTCGGCCAAACCCAGATGGGGGCCGGGCTTGCCTCGATCCTCAACGCCACAACACCGATCTGGACGGTGTTGATCGGCAATCAGTTGACAACTGACGAACGCCTGACGCCTGCCAAGCTTGCCGGCTGCCTCACCGGGCTTGCCGGCACGGTCGTGTTGCTCGCCCCAAGTATCAGCGCCAGTGCATCGGTGCCATTCTGGGCGCTGGTGTTGCCGATCCTTGCAGCAATCTCCTATGGCTTTGCGGCAATCTATGCCAAGCGCTTCAAAGGCATCGCACCGCCCGTCGTGGCCGCCGGTCAGCTGACGGGTTCATCGCTCATCATGCTACCGGTCGCCTTGATCGTGGATCAACCCTGGAACCTCCCGATGCCGCCTGCATCGGCGATTGCCGCCATCCTCGGGCTGGCTCTCCTGTCGACGGCCTTCGCCTATATTCTCTTCTTCCGCATTATGGCCCTTGCGGGCGCCACGAACACCTCGCTCGTTACCCTGCTGGTGCCGCCATTCGCCATGTTACTGGGCTTCCTCTTTCTCGGTGAGCGGCTCGGCCTGAACGAGATTGCAGGCATGATGCTCATCGCCGTAGGCCTGCTCATACTCGATGGAAGGGCCTATGCCTGGCTCAGACACCGCAACCGCCCGCGGCTGACATGATCTGCGCGCCAAGCTTTGACGGCATCGCAGTCCGTCGAAATCAAGCGATCTGGTAACAGTTATTCACAATCCGTTATCGAGGCGGCGCGCAGCAATAATTATATAAAATCAATGCCATACGGCGGCTTCATGAATCAGGGTGCCAATTCTGCGCCGCATTGCAGCATCGAATTTGCTTTCCAAGAGACACATTTTCGACATAAAACTTACCGGCTGACTGAGGAGGAAGACATGGAATTGACACGATCCATTAACGTCCTGGTGGTCGGTGCGGCCTTCGCATTTGTCGTGACGATGCTTTTCATCTGACGAACTCGCGGAAATCGCAAACGATCGAACTCCGAAAGCTAACAAAACACCGGTTCCATTAGAAAAGCGCATGTCCGAGATGGACATGCGCTTTTTCATGAGTAGCCACTGCGCGAGAACGATGCCGTCAGGCAGCCGCGCCAGCGCGCGCATCAACCTTGCGCTGGATGCCCAGCCGTTCGAGGACTGCCGAAACCAATTGCGAGCGGTTCATCGTATAGAGATGAAACTCGTCGAAGCCGCGGCGCACCAGATCCTGGATCTGCTCGGCCGCCACCTCGGCCGCGACCCGCGCACGCAGCTCGACATCGTCATCAGTACCTTCAAAGCGCTCATCGAGCCTCGACGGAATGCTGGTGCCGCAAGCGCCGGCAAAGCGCTTCAGCTGCGTCAAATTCTGGATCGGCATGATCCCCGGCAAGATCGGAATTTTAATTCCGGCCGCGCGGACGCGATCATGGTAGCGTTCGAACGCATCATTATCGAAGAAGAACTGCGTCAAAGCCCTGTCAGCGCCGTTGTCGGCCTTGCGCTTCAGCATATCGATGTCGGCGGAAGTATCGCGGCTCTCCGGATGCTTTTCCGGATAGGCCGAAACGGAAATATCGAAATCGCCGCGCTCGCGCAGCGCAGCCACCAGTTCTGCCGCATTGGCATAACCGCCTGGATGCGGTTGATAGGCAGAACCGACACCGCCCGGCGGATCACCGCGCAAGGCAACGAAACGGCGAACGCCAGCCGCGAGAAATTCATCGATGACCCGATGCGTGTCCTCGCGCGTTGCGCCGACGCAAGTCAGGTGCGACGCCGTGGTGAATGGCGTCTCATGGATCATCTTGCGCACGGCGGATAGTGTCGGCGCCTTGGTGGAGCCACCAGCCCCATAGGTAACCGACACGAATTCCGGATCCCACTCGGTGAGATCAGCAACCGTATTCCACAGCTGCTGTTCGGCCTCTTCCGACTTCGGCGGAAAGAACTCGAAGGATATGCGGATGCCGCTTTGGCCATTTTCCGTTTTCGAAGACATATCAAACTCTCCCAGCAAGAACGGGGGACGATTGGCGGTCTTGCTCGGCTGCGATCAGCAACCGCGGATCGCGCGCCAGCCATATGGTGACTGTCAGCGCCTGACCGCTCTCCTTCCCTGAATGAAGATCCTGTACCTGCTCGACATCGAGTCCCGCCAATTTCAGCCAATCCGATATGGTCTGATGCGAGAAGCCGAGACGCAGATGCGCATGTTCGTCACGCAGGTACTCAAGCCCGTGCGGCGCCAGATCGATGATCACAAGCCGGCCGCCGGGCCGGAGCATTCGCGCCGCTTCCACGACGGCAATCTCCGGCTGATCGAGAAAATGCAGCACCTGATGAATGGTGATCAGGTCGAAATCCTGCTGCTCAAGCGGCAGGTTGAAGATATCGCCTTGGCGGACGGATGCAGCGGTAATATTGGAGCGATCGAGGTTCGCGCGGGCCACAGCCAGCATGTCGCGGCTGGCATCAATGCCGACGGCACGCCGATAGTGCCCTGACAGGAGCTGTAGCATGCGACCGGTGCCGGTGCCGAGATCAAGAAAAGCATCGATTGGCTGCGGGCCGATCAGACCGATCAGAGCCTTGTCGACATCTTCATCCGCGGCATGCAGGCGGCGCAACTCATCCCATTCGGCGGCATTCCGGCTGAAGTAGGCCTGTGCACGCTCGGAGCGGATGCGCTTCACCGCAGCGAGGCGCTCACCATCCCGCAATAGCACTGCGTCCTTCTCGGCGGTATGGCGCAGAAGAGTCCGCGCGAGCGTCACCGCCTTTCCTTCCTGCTTCAAACGGAAGTAGGCCCAAGCACCTTCCTGATAGCGATCGATCAGACCCGCCTCGCCCAACAGTTTCAGGTGACGAGAAATGCGGGGCTGCGATTGGCCGAGAATTTCGGTAAGATCGGTAACGGTCAGGTCGCCTGCGGCAAGGAGCGCCAGCAAACGCAGCCGTGTGGGTTCGCCGACGGCCTTCAGCACGTCTACAACCTCATCCAAGCCGAGCTTCACCAGATCCGTCATTCCGCACCCAATCAACATATAAAGATATCTTTATGTGAATTGAGTACGATCTGCAAGAGCCAATCGCTCGCGACGCCAATTCGACGTCGGAAATCTTTTAGTTTCTGCCGAAAACGGAATATCCGGATACTCGGATGGGCAAACAAAAACCCCGAACAAGCCGGGGTTTTCGAAGTTCAAAAGCGAGAGGTTAGCGCGTCAGCCGCTTGTGCGCCTGGCTGCCCGGATTGAGGGCATCGGGGCCGAGACGACGGATCTTGTCCTGCTCGTAATCCTCGAAGTTGCCTTCGAACCATTCGACATGGCCTTCGCCTTCAAAGGCTAGAATATGCGTGGCCAGACGGTCGAGGAACATGCGATCGTGGCTGATGATGATGGCGCAGCCGGCGAAGTTTTCGAGCGCGCTTTCCAGAGCCCCCAGCGTTTCCGTATCAAGGTCGTTTGTTGGTTCGTCGAGCAGAAGCACGTTGCCGCCAGCCTTCAGCATCTTGGCCAGGTGAACACGGTTGCGCTGGCCGCCGGAGAGATTGCCAACCTTCTGCTGCTGGTCACCGCCCTTGAAGTTGAAGGCGCCGCAATAGGCCCGCGAGTTCATGTCGAACTTGCCGAGCTTGATGATTTCGGCGCCGCCGGAAATTTCCTCCCACACGGTTTTATTGCCGTCAAGCGCATCGCGGCTCTGGTCGACGTAGCTGAGATGCACCGTCTCGCCGATGCGGACCGAGCCGGAATCCGGCTTTTCCTGCCCTGTGATCATCTTGAACAGGGTCGTCTTGCCGGCGCCGTTCGGGCCGATGATGCCGACGATGCCGCCCGGCGGCAGCTTGATCGACAGATCGTTGATCAGCGTGCGGCCTTCGAAGCCCTTGGTGATGCCCTCCATCTCGATCACCACCTGGCCGAGACGCTCGCTGACCGGAATGATGATCTGCGCATCACCGGGACGCTGGTTCTCGGCGGCATCGACCAGCTGTTCGTAAGCGTTGATACGCGCCTTGGACTTGGCCTGACGGGCCTTGGGGCTGGAGGCGATCCATTCCTGTTCGCGGCTGATAGCCTTCTGACGGCCAGCTTCTTCGCGGGCTTCCTGTTGCATGCGCTTGGCCTTGGCCCGCAGATAGGCGGAATAGTTGCCTTCGTAGGGAATGCCACGGCCGCGGTCGAGTTCGAGAATCCAGCCGGTAACATTGTCGAGGAAGTAGCGATCGTGGGTGATCATCATCACGGCACCCGGATAGTCGCGCAGGTGCTTTTCCAGCCAGGCGATGGTCTCGGCGTCGAGATGGTTGGTCGGTTCGTCGAGCAGCAGCAGGTCCGGCTGAGCGAGAAGCAGGCGGCAAAGCGCGATACGGCGGCGCTCACCGCCGGAAAGGCTGGTGATTTCGGCATCGCGCGGCGGGCAGCACAACGCTTCCATCGCCATCTCGACCTGACTTTCCAGATCCCAGAGATTCTGGCTGTCGATGATGTCCTGGAGCTTGGCGCCCTCTTCGGCCGTCTCGTCGGAATAGTTCATCATCAATTCGTTGTAGCGATTGAGGATTTCGGTTTTCTTGGCAACGCCTTCCATGACGTTTTCGAAAACCGTCTTGTTGGGATCGAGCTGGGGCTCCTGCGCCAGGTAGCCGATGGTCGCGCCTTCGGCCAGCCAGGCTTCGCCGGTATATTCCTTGTCGAGGCCAGCCATGATGCGCAGCACCGTCGACTTACCGGCGCCGTTCGGGCCGAGAATACCGATCTTGGCGTCAGGGTAGAAGGAGAGATGGATATTCTCGAGGATCTTCTTGGCGCCATAGGACTTATTCAGTCCGGCCATATGATAAATAAACTGACGTGCCATAGCTTGGGTTACTCCACGGGCGGATAACATTGCGAATTGTGCCGCTATGTAGGCGAAACCCGGCCCTCGGGCAACGGCGAAACCTTGTCCGAGGGCATTTATCCGCGACTGAGGGGCTGGATTGGCTTAGAAACCAGCCGCGTCCACGACGCCGCGATCGCAGCCGAACGACGTGCTGCCCGCACCCTGAATGAGTTTTGCAAGCCGCGGCTCGTTACCCTGTTGCGGATCGATTGCATCCTCCGACAGGCCTATGGTCAATTCCGAGATCATCCGGACATTGCCGACACGGCGGCAGCTCATCTTGATGCGTGCATTGGCGTCCTCGCCAAAGCTCTGGTCGAACGCGGCTTTTATGCTTTCCGCATCCAGCTCCTTGCCGATGTTCTTGGCGAAAAGATCACGCACTGCGGACGCATTGAGCTCGGTGATCAGACCGGCGGCGATGGAGAAATATTGGTCGGCGGTCAGCTTCGTGCAGGTGCCGTGCTTGACCCATTCATGCCGCTCGAGGCCGGATTGCGTGCCCGGCATGACTTTGTCCAGCCTGGCCTTGACGTCCTGGGAAAGCTGTACCGCCGGCAGGTCCTTCCAGTCGCGGCCACGATCCGCCTGCTTCAGGTCATCGGAAACGTCGCAATATTCCTGGCGCATCGGCCAGAGGCCATGCAGCGAAAAATTCGTAGCGTCGTAATTGCTTGACGACTGGTTCCGGCATTCCGCCTTCTTCTGGTTCGTCGCGCAAAATGCCGGCTCCCAGCTTGCCGCCAGGATGAAGCGCGTACGCCCCCTGCTGTGTTCCTGCGCCACCGCGCTCGCGACCGTCCCGACCGAAAGGAGCACAACCGCAAATACTCGAAGCAAATGCTTCATTCCACGCCTCCAACTAGAACATTATAGGAACAAATAAGCAGTTTGACCGAACCTATGCAACCCTGAATCAAGAGGTCGGAGAGATTTATTTCTGTGGGCCTCAACGACTGTCCATTGCAATCCGGCGGCCGATCAACTCTCATTCGGGACGGGGAGGAATGGTGCATGTTCGCCGAGACGCAACGCCTGAAAAGTCCGACAGGCGCAACGATAGCCTATCATCATACGTCAGCATCGGGCACGGCGCGCGGCATCCTCCTGATATCCCATGGCCTTGCCGAGCATTCGCGCCGTTACGAAGCCTTTGCGGAAGCGATGGCCTCGCACGGCTTTCACGTCTATGCCCATGATCACCGCGGTCACGGCGAAACCATCGCCGGCGACGCTCCGATCGGTCGTTTCGCGCGAAGAAACGGGAGCAACCAGGTGATGGCAGACGTTCTGGCCATGCGCGAACTTGCCGCCGCAGCTCACCCAGGCCTACCGATCATCCTCTTCGGTCATTCCATGGGTGGTCTGATCAGCCTCAACACCGCCATCACCTACCCTGATAAGCTCGACGCAGTCACAGTCTGGAATTCCAACTTCAAACCTGGCCTTGCCGGCCGTGCCGCCCAGCTTATCCTGAAGACGGAACGCATGTTCAAGGGTTCGGATGTACCAAGCGGACCGCTGCCGAAGCTGACCTTCAGCACTTGGGGAAAATCCGTCCCAAACCACCGCACCGAGTTCGATTGGCTGTCACGCATGCCTGAGCAGGTTGACAAATACATTGCCGACCCTCTCTGCGGCTTCGATGCCTCCGTCTCGCTCTGGCTGGATATATTCGAATTGAGTTTTCGCGCACCGCAAAGAACCTATCTCGATCGGTTGAAGCGCGACATGCCGATCCATCTGGTCGGCGGTGGAAAGGATCCGGCCACTGACAATGGAAAGGCGATTTCCTGGTTGTCACACCATTTGAAGCGTGCAGGCTTCTCTAACGTTACCACCATTATCCATCCGGACATGCGGCACGAAACCCTGAACGAAATCGGCGCCGATCAAGCTATTGCCGACTTTGCCGACTGGTGTAGAAACATAGTGGCAAAGAATTGATATTAAAAGGAATATCCCAATGAATGCCAATGGCGGCTCCTCACTGCGCTTGCCGCAGTCGGAGCTGACTTTCGGCCTAGCGATGATGTTCATCTCCGTCATCTTCTCGCCGATCATCGATATTTTCTCCAAGCTTGCAGCAGCCACCGTCCCGCCGGCCGAAGTCACGGCCGCACGCTTCATCCTGCAGGCGCTTTTTGCCCTGCCTGTCATGGCCATGCGGGGACAATGGGGTGTCTGGTCATGGCGTCGCAGTGGTGTTCATGCCATCCGTGCCGGCGTGCTGACGCTATCCATGGTCTCGTTCGTCACCACCCTGCAAGTCATGGAGGTCGCCGATGCCATTGCCATCTTTTTCGTCGAGCCGATCATCCTGACCGTCCTCAGCAGCATCTTCCTGAAGGAGACTATCGGCTGGCGTCGCTACACCGCCTGCGCGGTGGGTTTCTTTGGTGCAATGCTGATCATCCAGCCGAGCTTTCAGGAAGTCGGCTTCGTCGCTCTGCTGCCTGTCGTCACCGCGTTCTGCATCGCAGTCTACGTGATGATCACACGCGTCGTATCCCATAGCGAAGACGCGTCTTCGATGCAGTTCCAGACCGGCATATGGGGCGTCGTTTTCAGCCTGATCCTGCTTGCCATCGGCCGCGCGACCGACATTGCGATCCTAGGTTCGGTCGTCCCGGACCTGACGGCCACGCTCTACCTGCTCGGCGTCGGCGTCAGCGCGGCCGTTACCGGCATTCTCACGGTATATGCCTATCGCGCCGCACCTGCCTCCATGCTGGCGCCCCTGCAATATTTCGAAATCGTCTCGGCGACGATCTTCGGATGGCTCGTCTTCGACAATTTTCCGGATGCGATCAAATGGCTCGGCATCCTCATCATCATCGGTTCGGGGCTCTACATTCTCTGGCGCGAGCGGCGCTTTGCTTCCAAGCCGGTATCCGATACATCTGAAACAGCATTCACGCCGTAAGCGAGAGAGCGGATCGACATGACAGAACAAAAGACCAAGAAACCTCCGCTTTCCGGTATCCGCGTCATCGAGCTTGCCCGCGTGCTCGCCGGCCCCTGGGCCGGACAGATGCTTGCTGACCTCGGCGCCGATGTGATCAAGGTGGAAAATCCCGATGGCGGCGACGACACGCGTCAATGGGGTCCCCCTTTCGTCGAAGGCAAGGACGGTGAAAACCTCTCGGCCGCCTACTACCACTCGGCCAATCGCGGCAAGCGCTCCATCGTGGCCGATCTCAAGACGGAAGAAGGCCAGGAGCTGGTGCGCCGGCTGGTGAAGACAGCCGACGTGGTGATCGAGAACTTCAAGCTCGGCGGCCTCGTCAAATACGGGCTGGACTACGAAAGCCTGAAGAAGGTCAATCCCCGCATCGTCTATTGCTCCATCACCGGCTTCGGGCAGACCGGTCCCTATGCCGGCCTCGCGGGCTACGACTACATCGTCCAGGGCATGTCGGGTTTCATGTCGATCACCGGCGAGCCGGATGGCCAGCCGGTGAAGGCAGGCGTAGCGATCGCCGATATCTTCACGGGCATCTATGCCGTCTCGGCGATAGAGGCGGCGCTGATCCACGCACTCAAATCCGGCGAGGGACAGCTTGTCGATATGGCGCTACTCGATGTGCAATCAGCCGTGCTCGCCAATCAGAACATGAACTATCTGATCTCGGGCAAGCCGCCCGTGCGGCTCGGTAATGCCCATCCCAATATCTCGCCCTACGAAGTCGTTCCCACGGCCGACGGCTATCTCATTCTCGCCGTCGGCAATGACGGACAGTTTCGCCGCCTCTGCACCATTCTCGGCCTCGATACCCATGCCGATGACGAACGCTATGCCACCAACAAGGCCCGCGTCGCCCACCGCAACGAGGTCCGGGCATTCATATCGGCAAGGACGTTGACCTGGAACAAGGCGGACCTGCTGAAGGCCTGCGAGGACAATGCTGTGCCTGCCGGCGCCATCAACACGATCGAGGATATGTTCGCCGACCCGCAGATCAAGGCGCGCGGCCTGCGCATCGATCTCGAGGACGCAGCAGGCACAATGATCCCAAGCGTGCGC
>NZ_JAELTU010000234.1 GCF_016429015.1 Rhizobium sp. ASV20 | reverse complement strand
GGCTTGGGGAGAGAGTCGAAGGCCCGCATGGTTTCGACCGGTGACGACCTGGTGCGCTCCATCATTCGCACCTCATCAGTAGGTCAAGATAGCTTTCGCCCTTCGGTGTGAGGGTCACAATTTCCGGTGCGCCAGCGCAATGCCGCACATAGCCACCGCGCGCGGCGTTCCTTGCTCCGCAATGATCGTCCTCGCATCGGAGGTGATAGGCACGTCCGTGCCGGACCTGATGAATGCGGACGCGATAAAGCAGGGTGCGGCCCTTGCGGCTTACTCCCGGTTCGGTGACGGCGCTCATTCGTCGTCTCCGTTCTCGATTTTGATGAGGACCTGCTCGATGGCGCGAATCGCCTCGCGCGCCTCCTTGGCGATCCGCTTTCGCTCCAGTGAGTCGACATGCTTGTCGAGCAGCGCATCAAGGATGGCGCGAGATACATCCATGCTCTCCCTGAGCACGTTGTGAGCGTCCTGCTCAGTGACCGGCCCGCGAACCTGATCGGCCTCGTCGGGAACCAGCCGATATCCGAGCAATCGCGCCATGGCGGCGGTGATAACGGGGCTTTTCGCCTGACGATCAGCCTCGACGGCAACATCAACAGGGATCAGGCTGGTGGCGTTCTCGTCATTGAATGACGAGTACTTGGAGAGCGACGACGCATTGACGCGTGTCAGCAATTCGAAGCAGCGAACGCCGCCGCCAAGAGTGTAGCTGGCCTCGGTTGCCCCCTTCAGGGATCGGGTTTCTTCCTCGGAAATAGTGCGCACGACAGGACCCCTCGAAAAGTCAAGGAAACAAAGCTCGGAAATGATTCGGTGATCGCCGCAGTGTTGCGGGCTATGCGTAGGTCAGCAGATCAACGGAGGTCCGCATGACCGAGGCAAATGGAAGTCAAAAAGCCCGCCAGAGCGCGGAGAATCGCTCTGGCGGGAGTGAGTGCCGAAATACAGGGAACGGCACTGGGGGAACTGACCGCGCCAGCCAGGCGAAACCGGCGCGATTGATCGGCGACCAGAGATGCGGCCAAGGTCGCCAGATAGAAGGAGGCGCATCATTCAGCGGCCTCCGAAACTTCACCGAACACATCGGGACGAAGCTCATGACGTGAAACGCCGGTAGCTCTCTCGACTGCTAGGACGCGGTCAGCGGGAACCACATCCCACTGCGCAACAGCTTGCGGAGAGATGCCAAGTGGGCGCGCGATGTTCGTCCAGCCGCCCGCAGCGTCTCTGGCACGTCCCAATGCTTGCTTTGCTCGATCTCGCGTCTCCATGGCGGCGGATACAAGCATAACTTAAAAATGATTTCAAGGGACTCTTAAATGGATCGCTTTAAAGAAGTGCTTACAAATACAAGCATGGCCAAGAAGGAAAAAAACGAAAAAGCGATCCTCGTGGGAGCCGCAATCAGGGCTGCACGCAAGCAAAAAGGCTTGGTGATGCAGGACGTTGCCTCACACCTTGGCGTTGAGGTGGCGGCGGTAGGAAATTGGGAAACCGGAAAGAATCTTCCAGCCACGGAAAACCTGTTGAAGACTGCCGACTTTCTCGGAGTCGATTACGCCGCACTGGATCGTGGCGAAGTGGCATTCAAGGACGCGACCGTACCGCTGAACGAGGCTGAAATCGTCACAGAGCGTGAGCCTCTGCGCATGGGCTCGATGGACGTTAAGATCCTTGGGGGAGCAGTTGGCGGCGATGATGGAGACTTTTTTCTCAACGGCGAAGTTGCCGGGTACGCGCGCAGGCCGCCAGGCCTGACGCACCTGAACAATGTGTTTGCAGTTCATATCCTGACGGACAGCATGGTCCCGCGATACGACCCCGGCGAACTGCTCTACTGCGGCGGCCGGCCGCCGATGCCCGGTGATCACGTATTGATCGAGATGATGCCGGAAGAAGGCGAGCGCAACGGAAAGGCGTATATCAAGAAGCTCCTGCGCCGAACCAAAGGCGATATTATCTGCCAGCAATACAATCCACCTGCCGAACTCACGTTCAATGCGTATGCGCTGAAAGACATGTGGCGAATCATCCCGCCGCGCGAACTCTTTGGTTTCTAGAAATCGCGTATGCATCTGCGAGGCGACGACCCTCTGGAGTCAGAAACGCCGCTTGAACGACCACGTTCTTACCTGGCAGGCCATCCTCTCTGCAGCTTGAACAGAATAGCCGACTAGAGACCTCTTCCAAGAGATCGCTTGGCTTGATCCCAATACGGTATAGCTCCGCTGCACGGCGCCACCGAGAGTGCCCGCATACCGCGCATTCAATTGAGATCGAGGCGACATCGCAAATCGCCGGGCCTGCCTTGACATTCATTTTTTCACCCTGATGTTCTTTTTCTGTTCTCATAATTGATTCTTTTCTCGGGCGAGTCGAGTCGAATTTCGATTTAAAGCATTTTCAAGTTACGCTTGAATTTATTTTCGAGCTGTGCTTTTCATAAGCCGTCCGGTGATCTCCTCCTCCCATCCCGGATACCAAAGACCGCCGTCGCTTATCCTCCTCCCGAGCGACGGCGGCATGGTTCCCGGAGGCTTCTTGAGAGGAAACAGACCATGCAGACAGCAGCATACAATCCCGTACGTGCCCGCAATATCGCGCGGGAAATGGCCGAGGCCGCCCGCGAGCGTGGCGAAAGCCTGACCAAAGGCGAATTTCTCCGCCTCGGCTTCACCGAAGAGCAGATCACCCGCCACGCTCATGATGCGTCGGTGCTCTACGCGCAGTCGCTCAATCGCGCAGCCTGATCCGATCCGGTTGGGCAGCCGCCACGTCTCATCCCTGGCGTCGGCGGTTTCCCAATCGGATGCGAGAGGCAACCCATGAATCACTTCACCCCGGCAATCGGCAGACTGCAGCAGGCAAAGCGCAACGGCTTCGCCGCCATCTTCCTGATCATTCTCATCAACGACCTGCTGGCTGCTGCGGCTGTCCTGCTTTTTCGCTTTGGAGGTTGATTATGCGCGACGTATCGAGAACGGACATTGAAAACCTCTATCGTGCCGTCGCTGATGGCGAGCCGCGCCGAGAGGTCTTGCAGATGATGCACGATCTCTTCGGCCGCGACTATGAGCTGCGCCCCCCCCGTCGACGAGATGCGCCTTGCAGACCGCTGCCAGCCGGGAAATCATACCCATGGCTAAAGCGCATTCCCTCTTCCGCGTCCATCGCAGCCAGCTCCTGCCGGCGCTCGACGCCGTATTCGAAGCCGTCGACAAGCGTGCCAAGATCCCGCAGCTCGGCAACATCTTGCTCAACCCCGAAGGTGACACGCTCAACCTTCGCGCCACGGATATGGATATTGAGATCGAGGCCGGTTGCGATCTGCTCGATGTCGCCGACGATGCCGAGGCGATCACGATCAAGGGCACGGACCTGCGCGATATCGTCCGCAACCTTCCGGAGGCTGCGGAAATCGAGTTCCTACCGGCCTCCTATAACGGCCAGGTGCGCATCCGGTCGGGAAAATCCAGCTTCTCGATTTTCACCCTGCCAGCCAGCGACTTTCCGTCCATGACGACGAAGATCAAAGGCAAGGTCTTCGAAATTGCCATGCCCGAGGTCACCGCGGCCTTCGGCAAGGTGGCACACGCCGTCCAGACGAAGGATATCGGCCGTACGTGGATGATGGGCATTCACATGCATCCGATGCAGGATGAGCGGATCGGCTTTGCCGCGCTTGATGGCGTTGGTCTTGCGGCCGTGCAGATCCGCACGGCGCACCTGCTCGATTTCCCCGGCATCATTATGCCCCTCAAGACAACGCAGGTCATCCGCAAGCTGTTCGACGACGTGCAGGAACCGGCGCAGATAGAGGTTGCGGATAACCTGATCCGCATCAAGTGCAACGGCATCACCCTGCATTCCGTGCTACTCGAAGGCAAGTTTCCCGAGCACTACCTCACGGCCGCGCCTGCGGACTACGAGCGAGAAGTCTTTGTGACCGTCGCCGCCCTGAAGGCTGCGGTCGCTCGAGTCTGCCTCGTCGCCACCGAGTCCGACAAGGACGGTATCAGGCTCACCCTTGAGCGCGATACGATGCGCGTTGAGCTGGCCAGCAAGGAAGGCGAGTCGGCGGTCGATTACGTGCCGATCCAGTACGAAGGCGAGACCGGCTTCTCCATCGGTCTCAACAACGAGGCTCTGCGCGGCATCCTCGGCACCATCGACACACAGGATGTCATCATCCGTTTCGGTGGCTCCCTGCCGAATGCAGTGTTTCGTCCGTCAGTCGGCGCCGACGAACTCTATGTCATCTCGCCGATGAATGCGCGAGGCGGTGAGGCATGAATCTCGATCAAGCCCGCGCCCTCTACCCTGACGCCAAGCAACTCGCGGGCCTCGCCAGCGAAGAGTTTGTCGAGTCGTATGATACCAAGACCGGCAAAACCGAAATCTGCGTCGTCGACCGTATGACAGGCGAAGTTGAGCCGATCGCACATCTGGCGATCGATTGCTCGTATGACGATCGCCAGCTTCTCCTGAAGGCGCCGCAGCTCGTGCGCGCGCTGCTGGTGCTTGCGGAGACGGCGTTTGCCAAGATCCGCAGCCTTGAGCCTCCGCAGGATCGGTGGCAGAGCCAGCGGCCTCGCGACGAGAAGCCGAAAGACTACGCCGCCGAATGTGCGATGAAGTGCAACGATCGCATGTTCCGTCAGTTCCTCGTCGAGCAGCATAACGTGCCCGACGTGGCAGACGCCGAGCGCATCGCCGTATCCGTCCGCAACATCCTCCGGATCAAATCGCGCGGCGACCTGAACAAAGATCCCGCCGCCGCTGCGCGCTGGATCGAGTTCCGAGGCTCATTCGAGGCTTGGAAGCGCCATGGATGACCCTTGGCGCCTCGTAATCCTCCTATCCTTCAATTGGGCTGCGCTCGCGATTCTCTTCGCCCTGCTGCTGCTCGTCTTCCGCAAGAGGAGAAATCGTAAGTGAAAGTCTTTCTGGTTCGGAATTTTCACGACAAGAGGTTGCTTGGGTTGTTTTGGGCGCAGAACAACATGGACCTTTGGTGGGAAGTTGATGGCTCCTCAGATCCCAGCAACTATGAATACGCATCAATCCGTCATGGTGGCCTCTATTTTGCCGGAACCGAGCCTGTTCTTGATCAGGCTCCCGAGCCTGATCTGACCGACCCTGGCGCATTGGATGAGTGGGCGCCCAAGACCATACCTTGGCAAAAGGCGACGCCATCCGAACACCTCTGGCGTGCGTTGCACAGCAACTCGGACCTTGCTTGGCGCCGGTTCCCCTACGCCGATCAACCAGGTGGCGGCGTCCATGAAGTAATCAGCGCATGCGTCAAGCGACATAGGCCACCAGCATGAGCCGTCGCGACAATATCCGCGAGCGTATCATGGCACGCGTCCGCGTTGACGAAGTAACGGGCTGCTGGATCTGGACCGGCCCGACATCCGGATCAAATGGGCGCGGCAAGGATTACCCTCGCATGTCGCTCAATGGCCGTATGGTCGCAACGCATCGCGTCATGTGGACCAACGAGCACGGCTATATCCCCGGCAACCGCGAGCTTGACCACGCCTGCCGCAATCGTCTCTGCGTGCGTCCCGACGACGGGCACTTGGAGCTGGTGAGCCACAGCAAGAACATCAAGCGCCAGTGGCAGGCGCGCAAGGCCGCCAGCATGATCGGCCATAATGGCGGGCCGGCGCTCGTTTGCGAGGAGGTTTGATATGAAGGCTGCGAATACGCAAGCGGTTGAGGTCTTCGAAAATCGCGCCGGAGACTTGCTCATGGGGGCTGATGCGATCGCCGGCTATCTCGGCGTAACCCGCCGTCAAGTCTATCGCCTCGTGTATGACGATATCATACCATCCTTCAAGCTCGGCGGAACCGTAGCCGCCAGACGCTCCAGCCTGACAAAATGGATGGAACAGCTTGAAGAAGGACAGAAGGGCAGCTAGCGTCGTGCGCCATAGGATCTAGGGGTCGCGTATGGCAACGATTACCAAGCGGAATTGGACGAACAAGAGCGGCACTCACCAGGCGTGGGTGCTTAACTTTATGGATGCCAACGGCGTTCGTCATCGCGAGCAATTCGACAAAAAGCGGGATGCGGAAGCCCGCAGAACGGAAGTCGAAGGCCAGATCGGCAAGGGAACCTATCGACCGGACGCGACAACCACAACGGTCAAGGCCGCGTGCGAGAGCTACGAAAAGGAGCTTTCAGGGCGAAAGAAGCGCGGCGAGAAGGTCACGCAAGAGTATTTCGACAACGTCACCGGCCATATATGGAACTACATTGCGCCTACGGCCGCCGACGCCCCCAAGGCGAAAAACGGCCAGAAGGGACGCCGGATCTCCTTTGAAAAAGGGATCGGCGATAAGAAGCTGGCTCAATTGACAGCCCGCAACGTCACCGAGTTTCGCGACCATATCCGCGATGCCGGCGTAGGCGTCGTAACGACCCGTCAGATCCTTGGTACGCTCTCTCGTGTGCTGCAGCATGCAATCTCAAAAGACCTGGTTGCCACCAATGTCGCCAAGGGCATTCGCGTCATTGGGAAGCGTAACGAAGACGCCAAGAAGATCGTACCGCCGTCCAAAGATGTGATTTCGGCCGTGATCAAAGCCGCCGATGCGGACTTCAAGATCAAGCTGATCTTCGCCGCGGCGTCGGGTTTGCGGGCATCCGAGTTTCACGCGCTACGCTGGAGCCACCTGGACCTGAAAGAAGGGAGCGTCACGGTAGAGACGCGCGTCGACTCCAAGCGCAACGAGGATACGACAAAGAGCAGGGCCGGCCTGCGAACGATACCCCTCGGCGGCCATGTCGTTAAGGCATTGAAGGAATGGCGACTAAAGGCCAGCTTCAAGAAAGACGACGACCTGGTGTTTCCAAATAGCCGGGGCAACTTTGAGAACCACAAGAACATGCGAAGCAGGGTTCTGGCGCCGACACTCGCGAAGGCTGAGAGCGCTATGAAAGAGGCCGGGAAGCCGTTCAAAGCGTTCGGCTGGCATGCTCTGCGTCACTTCGCGATATCGACTTGGATCGAGGCCAACCTGACGCCGAAGACGGTTCAGACCTTCGCCGGCCACTCATCGTTGTCTGTCACTATGGACAGATATGGGCACCTCTTCCCAAGCGACGATCACCGTCACGCCATGGATGCTATCGCATCGTCAATTTTTGCGAATGGCGCATAAATGGCGCACGATACGCCAGAATCCCTGCAAATGCTGGCCATAGCAACACATTCCTAATCTGGGGGTCACGCGTTCGAATCGCGTCGAGATCACCATTCGCCAAGCTCAAACCGGCGTTGGATCCTTCAATTCACTTATAGTTAAACGCGTCCGGGTGGTTTTCCAGGCTGCCTGTGAGCGCGGCGTAGAGAATGGTCCTGCCGTCAATCGCTTCATTGCCTGGGCCGATGTTCAGCCATGTCAGCTTTTCGGACACGGCTTGCTGGTCGGCGGACGACAGCAGCCCGTACATGATCTTCTTGCCGGGATCGTACATGACAGCGATGCGTTCCGAGCCGCAATCGTGCTGCTTGCAGGCGCTCATCACGTAGAACTTCTCTCCTTCGAACGTGACCTCGTGACCGGGAGATTCCACGGTCTTCCCGTGGATCCAGTCCGGCAACCGGTGCCCTTCCGCCATGGCCTTGAAGGCTGCGGCTGCTGCAGGGTTGCCGGCGATTTCGCGGAATGTTGTCGGGTTATCCTGGGCGAATGCGCCCGTTGCGGCGGAAAGAATACTCGTCAAAGCGACGGCGATCGTCACCACTCTCATGCGTCTGCCCCCAATTTTCCTAGGCCAAGACTTCCTAGCGGCCTCAGGATGAACATGGCCTGAAAAGCAAAGTGATCACCCGGCGGCGATCCTGTTCCTTACCAGCCTGACTCCTGGGATCGACTCGGCAACGGCGGTTGCCCGCTTCACCTCCTGCTGGGTGGCGACCATGCCGTCGAGGCGTATTTCCTGGCCCGTGGCCGTCACTCTGACATAAGAGGCATCGATACCGCCGGCGACGGCAAGCGCATTGGCAACGGTGGCTTCCAGCTCCGAGCGCCTCGACTGTTCGCTTTCCAGATAGAGCTCCATGCCGTGGAATGTCGCAGCTTTGAAAACCATACCTTACCCTCCGTAGACAAGTGGACGGAAAACGCAACACCAGGGATTTGGTTCGGCAAGAGGCGAAAAATATCATCAAATCAGTAGTTTCGCCTTAAACGGGCATTCGCGGCGGCGCGAAGTTGCATTGCGGCATACTTGCCGCTACCCACGTTCCCCTGTAGAGCCATGGAAGATGACAGCAACATGCGGATACCCGAATGACCACCGATAGTAAGTCGAAGCGTCGCCTGACGATATTGGGTTCGACCGGCTCCATCGGCCAGAATACGCTTGATGTCATTGCCCAGCTGGGCGGCCGCGATGCCTTCGATATCGCCGCAATCACCGGGCATGACAATATCGAGCTCCTGGCGCAGCAGGCAAAGGCCTGTGGCGCCGCTTTCGCCGTCACCGCCAATGAGGACCGCTATCAGCAGCTGAAGGATGCGCTTGCCGGCAGCGGCATCGCCGCCGGCGCCGGCAAGAACGCGCTGATCGAAGCGGCGTCCATGCAGTCGGACTGGGTGATGGCAGCCATCATCGGCACTGCCGGTCTGGCGCCGACATTGGCGGCCGCCCGCAGGGGCGCCGATATCGCCCTTGCCAACAAGGAATGCCTCGTATCCGCCGGCGATCTCTTTGTCCGCGCCGTTTCCGAAGGCGGTGGACGGCTGATCCCGGTCGACAGCGAACACAGCGCCATTTTCCAGGCGCTGGAAGAGGATCAGCAGCACGCGGTCGAGCGCATCATCATCACCGCCTCCGGCGGTCCCTTCCGCACCTGGACGCGCGAGCAGATGGCCAATGTCACGCCAGCGGTCGCCCGCGCCCATCCCAATTGGTCGATGGGCTTCAAGATCTCCATCGGCAGCGCCTCGATGTTCAACAAGGCGCTGGAGATGATCGAGGCGAAGCATCTCTTCAATGTGCGGCCCGACCAGATCGAGGTCGTGGTGCATCCGCAATCGGTCATCCATTCCATGGTCGGCTATACGGATGGTTCGGTGCTGGCGCAGCTCGGCTGTCCCGACATGCGCACGGCCATCGGCTATGCGCTGACCTATCCCGCCCGCACCAAGCTCAGCGTCGAGCGGCTGGATTTCGCCAAGCTCGCGCGGCTGGATTTCGAGGCGCCGGATGAAGTGCGCTTCCCCGCATTGCGCCTCGCCCGCACGGCACTGGAGCGCGGCGGCCTGCAGGGCGCGATCATGAACGCGGCCGAGGAAATCGCATTCCACGCCTTCGTCGACGGCCGCATCGGCTTCCTCGAAATGGCTGACATCGCAGAGGCCGTCATGGACGAGATGATCGCTACGGGCGGCGCAGAAACCATGGATGCGGTCTTTGCCGCAGACGAGGAAGCACGCGGCCGCGCAGCCGCACTTGTCGCCCAGAGAGAAAAAGTGGCCTGAAGCACGTCGCGATCTTTCCGGCCGCCCGGCGCGCTTCAGACC
>NZ_JAELTU010000233.1 GCF_016429015.1 Rhizobium sp. ASV20 | reverse complement strand
ACTCGGCCTGACAGTGGGCTCGTCAGCCTATGCCGTTATCAAGGCATCCGACGTGATGGTCGCCGTCGACTAAATCTTTTTGCAGTAATGCGCCGTCTCGCCGTCGCCTGTCTGGAAATCCCCAGGCTGCGGCGGCGCGATCGGTTTGAACAGGGTGCGATCCGGCTTGAGATCGAGCAAGGGCGTACCGTCAAGGCAATCAAGTCCGCGCACCAGCAGCACGTTCTCCTCGACGGCTTCCAGCTTGACGATGGATGTACCGATCGGGTTTGGCCGAACCGGCGATCGCAGCGAGAATGTGCCATGCACCTTGCCGTTTCTGGCCGGGCTCTGCAGCACGAGATCCCGGCGGGAACGATCCAGCCAATAGAGAATTTCCAAGCGCTCGAAAACCTCAACCCCGGTCAGCGCCGGCACCCATGGTGCGAAGATCTCGATCCGGCAAATCGGGCCGTCATGCCTGCCTTGGCGAGGCGTTTCCATGCGCGATGTCCATGGCGTGGCGATACGTCCGATGAAGGTAAGGCCGGCATCCGATGCTGCGGGCGGCTCGACAGCCACTTCGTTTTCGCGAATCTCGTTTTCACGAACCATGAATCGTCTTCCCTTCGATCCCAGTTATTTCACACCCCTTAGCAGCGTCGCCATCTGAGCGTCCGTCAGGTCGACCTGATAGAACAGCTTGTAGAATTCCTTTACATCGCCGGCAAAGTCGCTGCGGAAGAGCTTCGGATAGAGCAGCTTCTCCATCCAGCGCACGCCGAGCAGGCGGTTGACTCCGGGCGGGGAATCGAACCAGCCGAAGGGCAAGGACGGCGGCACGAAGATCTTGCCGTCCTTTACGGCCTTGATGCCAGCCCATTGCGGATCGCTCTTCGCCAATGCGGCGAAATTTGCATCATCCGCAATGATGATATCCGGGTTCCAGCCAACGACCTGCTGCGGCGTGACCTTGGTCAAGCCGCCCTTGCCGGCGGCAGCCGCAACGTTCATCGTGCCGACGGCATCAAGAATTTCCAGATTGATCGAACCGGAAAGCCCCGTTTCCAGACCATCGGCACCGCGACCGTAATAGACGCGCGGGCGCGGGTCGTTCGGCAGCTTCGCCAACTTGTCGTTCAAGTCCTTGATTTCGGAATCGGCATAATCAGCCAGCTTGTTCGCGCGGTTTTCGACGCCGATCAGCGCACCGACATCGCGAAGCGTATCGGCGGTGCGGGCAAAGCTGCCGTCGACCAGGATATAGGGGATACCTGTCTCGGACTGCACCTTGTCGGCAAGTGCCTTATAGCTGGGATCGACCGTACCTGCGTCCAGGATGATATCCGGCTTGGCGTCAGTCACGGCCTGCGCACTGATCGTGCCGCCCTTGCCGGTCAGTCGTCCAACGGTCGGGAGCGCCTGCACAGAGGCCATGAGATAGGCCTTTGCAGCGTCGTCAGGGGCATGAACCCAGCCCGCCAACTTCTCCGGCGCCAGGACATAGACGAGTACGGCGGCTGGCGGCCCGGCCACCACGATACGGTTAATCTTGTCCGGGACCGATACCGTTCGCCCCGCCGCATCGGTGATGATACGCGCCTCGGCCGCGACAGGCAAAAACCCGACAAATGCCAAGGCGAGAATCGCAAGAAACTTCATCATGAAAACCGCCCGCTTTGATCGATTAGATCCTCGGGGCGGCACTATGGCATAGCGCTATATCGGATGGAACATCGCGAACGCACTATTCCGAAATGAAACGCACCAGAACAGATCACGCCGCCTTGACGGCGTGATATTCCTTGATGGCGACCATCTTGATAGCCGGATAACGTTCTGCCTCATAGCGCAACGAGAAGCCGTCCTGCGCGAGGAAGACCGGATCGCCATCGAGGTCGCGGGCGATATCGCCGCGGCGTGCTGTGAGGAATTTTTCGAGGTCGGCGGGCTGGTCGGCCGAGATCCAGCGGCAAACGGAGAAGCGCGACATTTCAAAGGAAACCGGTAGACCATATTCGGCCATCAGGCGCTCCTTCAGCACGTCGAGCTGCAGGGCACCGACCACACCGACGATGGCGGGCGAGCCGTCTTCCGGCGAGAAGAGCTGCACGACGCCTTCTTCGGCCATCTGCTGCAGGGCTTCCTTGAGCTTCTTTGCCTTCATCGCGTCTTCGAGACGAACGCGGCGGAGGATTTCCGGCGAGAAGTTCGGCACGCCCTGAAAGACGAGGGACTCGCCTTCCGTCAGCGTATCGCCGATGCGCAGCGTTCCATGGTTCGGAATGCCGACGACGTCGCCGGCATAGGCCGTATCGGCGAGCTGACGCTGCGAGGCGAAGAAGAATTGCGGCGCGGTCAGACCGAGCTGCTTGCCGGTACGCGACAGCCGAGCCTTCATGCCGCGCTCCAGCTTGCCGGAGCAGATGCGGGCAAAGGCGATGCGGTCACGATGGTTCGGGTCCATGTTGGCCTGGATCTTGAAGACGAAGGCCGTCATCTTGTCGTCGGTGGCGTGAACCGTTCTGATATCGGCGACCTGGTCACGCGGCGGCGGCGCGAATTCACCGAGCGCGTTTATGAGGTCGCGAACACCGAAGTTACGCAGCGCCGAGCCGAAGAAGACCGGCGTCATATGGCCTTCGAGGAAGGACTCCCGGTCGAAGGGGCGGCAGGCCTCGATCGCCAGCTCCGTCTCCTCGATGAAGGCCTGACGTTCGTTTTCCGGCAGCCTGTCAGATACGGCTTGCGGCCCATTGACTTTGGTCGCTTCGACTTCCGTATCGGAACCGCGCACGGTGTTGTCGGCAATATGATAGGAGCCGCAGAACGTCTTGGAGCGGCCGATCGGCCAGGTGATCGGCGCCGTATCCAGCGCCAGCTTTTCCTCGACTTCATCGAGAATTTCGAAGGGGTCGCGGCTCTCACGGTCCATCTTGTTGATGAAGGTGATGATCGGGATATCGCGCATGCGGCAGACTTCGAACAGCTTCAGCGTCCGCGGCTCGATACCCTTGGCGGCGTCGATGACCATGACCGCAGCGTCGACGGCCGTCAGCGTGCGGTAGGTGTCGTCGGCGAAGTCTTCGTGGCCGGGCGTATCAAGAATGTTGAAGACATTGCCTTCATATTCAAAGGTCATGACGGAGGTCACGACCGAGATGCCGCGCTCGCGCTCGATCTTCATCCAGTCGGAGCGCGTCTGCATGCGATCCTTCTTCGCCTTGACTTCGCCGGCAAGCTGAATGGCGCCGCCGAACAGCAGCAGCTTTTCGGTGAGCGTGGTCTTGCCCGCGTCCGGGTGAGCGATAATAGCAAATGTGCGGCGGCGGGAGACCGCCTCGGCGAGACTTTCGGCCATACGTGTAAATCCTGTGAATTGCGGCCGTATCTAACGACTCAAAGCCCCAAATGCAATTGACCTCGGCCGCTGCAGCGCAAACTAATGCCGCATGACCATACACACCGATATCAGCCCGACGCTGAACCTCATCCGCCTGCCGCATGGCGAAGGCCTCGATCTGCCCGCCTATGAGACCAGAGGTGCCGCCGGCATGGACCTGCGCGCAGCCGTCGACGATGGCGCGCCGCTGACGATCCTTCCCGGCAAGCGGGCGCTTGTTCCCACAGGCTTCATCTTCGAAGTTCCTGACGGTTTCGAGGCGCAGATCCGCCCGCGCTCCGGGCTTGCCTTCAAGAACGGCATCACTTGCCTGAACTCGCCAGGCACGATCGATAGCGACTATCGCGGCGAAGTGAAGGTGCTGCTGATCAACCTCGGCGAAGAGCCGTTTGAGATCACCCGCGGCATGCGCATCGCGCAGATGATCATCGCGCCGGCAATCCAGGCCCATATCGTCGAAACGACGGAAGCAAGCGAAACCAAGCGTGGCGCTGGCGGCTTCGGCTCGACCGGCGTGTAATGACCGAGCTTGCCCAAGTACATGGCCTAGCTCTGCGTCAGGATTATTTCGATGATCCCTCCGCATGGAAGGGTCTCGTCGACCTGTTGCAGGACACGTTCTCGATCGATGTCGGCATTCAGGATCAATTTGGCGGCCCTGATCCAAGCAGCATGCCGTTCGGCTATTTCGATGGCGAAGGACGCTGCGTCGCCAACTTCAGCGCCTTCTCCATGCCGATGATGATCAATGGCCGCACCGTCAAGGCGGCGGGCTATCAATCGGGCGCAGTGCGTCCGGAGTGGCGAGAACGCGGGCTCTATCGCGACCTCATGCGGCGCGCCTTTGAGCGAACCGCCGCCGAAGGCTACGAGCTCGATCTTCTGCTCACCGACAAGCCAGAGCTTTATGAGCGGTACGGTTTCCGCACCATACCTCAGCATGTCTTCATCGCGCAGATGCCGAAGCTGCAGAAGTCAGAGAAGGCTGCTCGGCAGCTTTCCCTGGAAGCGCCGGATGATTTGCACCTAGTCCAAACGTTACTGCAAAACCGGCAGCCGGTTTCCGAGCGCTTTGCCGTTATCGAGCAGACGGAGATGTTTCTGCTGAACGCCTACTTCAATCCTGCGATCCGCCTGACAGCGCTTGGAGATGATGCGGTCATAGCATGGACATTCGATGGCGCGACCTTCTGGCTTCTCGACGTGGCCGGAACAACCATTCCGTCCCTTGCGACCATCGTGTCTGCGCTTGATATCGAGCCCGATCGTATCGAGATCTGCTGCTCGCCGGACCGCCTCAATTGCGAGACGTCGATCGAGCCCTACGAGGGGTATACGATGCTGATGGCGCGCGGCAAAGCGGCGAGCGAAATCACCGGGCCGCTCATCCTCTCGCCCATGGCGGAATTTTAACGCGATAACGGCGGCAGGCGGCGTTTGACCGGCGTCGCCTTGATCATCGACGTGTTCGTCTCGGCCCGCTCGGTGATCCTGTCCAATATGCCATCGAGCTCGCCCATGGAACGCACCACCAGCCGCCCGATGAAGCAATCGTCGCCGGTGACCTTGTCGCATTCGATGAATTCGGGCGTGTCCTGAATGATCCGCTCGATGACATGCAGCTGACCGGGCAAAGGCCTGATACGGACGATCGCCTGTAGCGGGTAACCGATCGCCTCGGGTGCGATATCGACGGTGAACGCCGATATGATGCCGCGCTCCTCCAGCCGGCGCAGCCGCTCCGCCGCGCTTGGCGACGACAACCCTGCCGCTTCCGCCAGTTCTTTCAGCGATATCCGGGCATTGCGTGCGAGTGCCTCGAGCATTCGCTGATCGATCTCATCGAGACCAAGAGCCGCATTAGGGACACCCATATTTCAACCTCATATATTTAGGCCAAACAGTGATTTGACCTCACTTAATCTATATCAGTGACACCTAAGCCGCAATATGATTGGCAGCAGTAGACGGGAGCCAAGACAATGAGCGAGATTAAACGCGGCACGGCGGAGATGACGGCAGCTATGCTGATTTCAGGCACGATCGGCTGGTTCGTGCTGATGTCCGGGCAGGCGGTGACCGATGTCGTCTTCTGGCGCTGTTCTTTCGGCGCGCTGACGTTGCTCGTCATCTGCGCGGCGATGGGCCTGCTGCGCCCAGGCATTCTGAATTTGAAGAGCTTTGCAATCGCGGTCGGCGGTGGGATCGCCATCGTCCTCAACTGGTTGCTGCTGTTCGCTGCCTACTCCCACGCCTCCATTTCCATCGCGACAACCGTCTACAATACGCAGCCGTTCATGCTTTTGGGGCTTGGCGCATTGTTCTTGGGCGAGCGGATCACCTTCACCAAGCTGTTCTGGCTCGCCTTCGCCTTTGCCGGCATGGTGATCATCGTGGAAGGCAAACCAGCTGAAACGGCCGGTACGGGAAGCTATGCGATCGGCATCCTGCTCTCGCTGGGCGCAGCCTTCTTCTACGCGCTGGCGGCCATCGCCGCGAAATGGCTGAAAGGCACGCCACCGCACCTGATCGCGCTCATTCAGGTTTCGACGGGCATACTGATGCTTGCGCCCTTCACCAATTTTTCCGCCGCACCACAGGATGCCAGCGGGTGGTCGATCCTCGTCGCCATGGGTGTCGTGCACACCGGCGTGATGTATGTGCTGCTCTATGGCGCAATCCAGAAGCTGCCGACGCATCTCACCGGCGCGCTGTCCTTCATCTATCCGATTGCCGCTATCGTCGTCGATCGCCTTGCCTTCGGCCATGTGCTCGGCATCACGCAGATCGCCGGCGCGATCATCATTCTCGGTGCTGCGGCCGGCATGAATCTCGGCTGGACCATCCCCCTGCCCGGGCATAAGAACAACCGTCTCTCCAAGGAAGCCACAGAATGATCACCTGTTACCTGCGCTACGTCATCGACCCTTACAAGCTTGCCGAATTCGAGCACTATGCCAAGCTCTGGATCCCGCTGGTCAACCGGCTGGGCGGCACGCATCACGGCTATTTCCTGCCGCATGAAGGCGCCAACAATATCGCCTTGGCGCTCTTCAGCTTTCCAAGTCTTGCCGCCTACGAAGATTACCGGAAGCAGATGGCCGAGGATGCGGAATGCCGGGCCGCATTTGCCTATGCCGAGGAGACGCGCTGCATCGTCAGCTACGAGCGCAGCTTCATGCGCCCGGTTTTCTAAAACCTACTTAGCCGGAGTCGGACAGGTTGCGGAGCGGCCGTCGAGGCCCTCCGCCATTTTTTCGAAGCTCGCGCCCAATCCGCTCTTGCCGCCGCCGATGCGCAGGACATAGAGGCTGTCGAAATCCTCGCCATGCCATTTTGGCACTGCGTCGTCATCCCCGCCATTGTCGCTCAACAGCTGCCGGGCGAGCTTGACGATCTGCTTGTGCTCCCAGGCGACAAAGACCAGCTTGCCTGCATAGGCAGGCTTTTCCAGCTCGGCTTTCAGCCCATCGATATCGTCATAGCCGAAACGGGTGTCGACCGGCATGCCGAGCGCGATCGCCGTCGGCTCTATGGTCGCCAGCGGCCTGATGTAGTCATAGGAAATTCCGTCATCCCTCTTCCGCTGCGAGGGATTGGGCGCAAAGATCGCCGCGGGTTTGCCGAAAAGCTTCGTCAGCACCGATGGCAATGCCAGAGCCCGGTTGAAGCCCTGGCAATTCAACTGACCAAGTCCCGCTTCCGGTTTTTCGCCATGGCGCATAAAAACGATCGTCTGTGCGCCGGTCGCAGCAGCAGATGCGATTGAGGCTGAGCCTCCGAGCACTGCAAGTGACAGAAGGCTGGCTGCAACTGACTTTGAAAAGCTCAACATCAGCGCTTTGCCTCGAAAGCCATGCGGGCGGCGTCCTCTGGCGGCGTGCCGAGAGCCCTTGGGGCAAGGGCAATCATAGTGATCAAATACGGCATGAAGCCTCCGATGGCAGAAAGGGCGCTAAAGCAATCCCAGGAAAGTGCAGAGCGGCTTTCCAACCGGAATTGCATGAAAACAAATGGATAAAGCATTTTCACGATTCGAGGAAAAGCGGAAAGGCTCTAGAATTGAATTTCAGCGGCTGCAATCAGCCTGATTTCATGCGACCCGGCGTCAAAGCCGTCAAGGAGCATGTTGTGATGCGCAATAATCTCTTCGAAAGCCAGCTTTCCCATATCGGCCGTGGTGTGGCCATCGGAGATCAGCGAAACGTCGAAACCGAGTGAGACGGCGCGTCGCGCCGTCGTGTCGACGCAGAACTGCGTCATGCAGCCACCGATGAAAAGACGGGTGATGCCCCGGGCACGGAGCTTTGCCTCAAGATCGGTTTCAAAAAAGGAATCGCTGCTCGTCTTGTGGACGACGACGTCGCCGGCCTCGGGCGCAATTTCACGGCGCAATTGCCAGCCTTCGCTGCGCTTTGCCAGCCGATGACCGGCATTGCCATCATGCTGGACGATAAAGGCCGGAACGCCGGCGGCACGCGCCCTGTGCTTAAGCGTCGCGAGCTTGGCGACCACCACCTCCAGAGCAGCATCGATGGCCGGTTGCCGCGCCGTAGCGCCGAGGCCGGTCAGAATGGAATTCTGTAGATCGATCAGGAGCAATGCAGAAGACATGATATCCTTGGGCATAGCAGTTTCGACGCGCGTTAACCCCTTGGTAGTATGTTCGCAGCGCCGGCGCAATCGCTTGAAAACGCAAAGGTGGTACGCTAGAGACAGTACCATCTTTGGAGGAAATCCTGATGACGCTCGCGGCCCTTCTTGCCTATAGCGGCGCGCTCTTCATCGCCGCTGCCATTCCTGGTCCGGGCGTCACGGCCATCGTGGCACGTGCGCTGGGGTCAGGCTTTCGCGAGACCTTCTTCATGGGCCTCGGCCTGGTGCTCGGCGACACCATCTACCTGACGGCCGTGATCCTCGGGCTAGCCGTCGTGGCGCAGGCCTTTTCCGAGGTCTTCATCGTCATAAAGATCGCCGGTGCCCTCTATCTCGGCTATATCGCCTGGAAGCTCTGGACCGCCGGCCTGCTGGCAGCCGATATTTCAGCAAGAAAGCCCAACGGCGCCGGGATGTCCTTCCTCTCTGGACTGCTGGTGACGCTCGGCAATCCGAAAGCCATGCTCTTCTATATCGCACTCGTGCCGACGCTGATCGACATCGACCATATCGGTATACGCGAGTATGCCATGCTGATCGCCGCAACCGTCATCGTGCCGCTGATCGCACTCGTCCCCTATATGCTGCTCGCTTCCCGGGCCCGGGCCTTCCTCAAGAAGCCGAAAGCCCTGCGGATATTGAACAGGGTCGCGGCCAGCATTCTCGCCAGTACGGCCGCATTTATTGCCGTACGGGCAGCCTGAAAAAACATTCTCTGAAACGGCAAGAGAAGAGATTCTTTTCTCACCTGCGTCAAACGGTGTGCGCGCGTGCACTCTGGTTTCCGCAGACGTTTGCTCCTATTGTCGCTCCATAATTCACATGTAGGGAGAAACCCATGTCCGATACCCGCAAACCAGGCCGCGGCCGCGTTTATGCCTCGATCACCGAGACCATTGGCGACACGCCGATCATCCGTCTCGACAAGCTGGCAAAGGAAAAGGGCGTAAAGGCCAACCTCCTGGCAAAGCTCGAATTCTTCAATCCGATCGCCTCCGTGAAGGACCGTATCGGCGTCGCCATGATCGAGAGCCTGGAATCCCAGGGCAAGATCGCTCCCGGCAGGACGGTTCTGATCGAGCCGACTTCGGGCAATACCGGTATCGCTCTTGCCTTTGCCGCCGCCGCCAAGGGTTACAAGCTGATCCTCACCATGCCGGAAACAATGTCGATCGAGCGTCGCAAGATGCTGGCGCTGCTCGGCGCAGAACTGGTGCTGACCGAAGGGCCGAAAGGCATGAAGGGCGCAATTGCCAAGGCGGAAGAGCTGGCCGCGTCGCTGCCGGATGCCATCATTCCGCAGCAGTTTGAAAACCCGGCCAATCCCGAAATCCATCGCAAGACCACGGCTGAGGAAATCTGGAACGACACCGAAGGCAAGGTCGATATTTTTGTATCCGGCATCGGCACCGGCGGCACGATCACCGGCGTCGGCCAGGTGCTGAAGGCGCGCAAGCCCGACGTCAAGGTCATCGCCGTCGAGCCGGCGGATTCACCGGTTCTATCGGGCGGCAATCCCGGCCCGCACAAGATCCAGGGTCTCGGCGCCGGTTTCGCGC
>NZ_JAELTU010000232.1 GCF_016429015.1 Rhizobium sp. ASV20 | reverse complement strand
TTCAATAATCTGCCGCCATGTACGGCATTCGCGCGGATTGATGAGACGTCAGCGATATTTTGGCGGCGCATGCTGTTTCCCGATAAGCTCCGCCGAGTTTCGGGATCATGCGCAAGCAGGAGAAGAGTGAATGCGTCTGGGCGGCCGATTGCAGGGGGCCATCGAAGTTCTTGCCGATATTGAAGCGCGCAAACGACCGGTGGCCGACGCCCTGAAGGATTGGGGTCTTGCCCATCGCTTCGCCGGATCCGGCGACAGGGCCGCGATCGGCAACATCGTTTACGACGCCTTGCGCATGCGGTTATCCCATGCCTGGCTGATGGGAGACGACAGCCCTTCGGCGCTTGCCCATGCAGTCCTCTTTCGCCAATGGGGCCTGACGCCGGACGCACTTGCCATAGAACTCGATGGCGACAAGTTCGCGCCCGAGGCGCCAAGTGCTGAGGCTCTGGCCGGCTTTGTCGCTCGCAAGCTCGCAGACGCCCCCCGACATATCCAGGGCGACATTCCGGAATGGGTCGAAGCCTCCTTCCAGCGCGCTTTCGGCGATAGCTGGCTTTCCGAGGCGCAGGCTCTTTCAGAGCGCCCCACGCTCGACCTTCGCGCCAACGCGCTGAAGGCAGACCGCGCGAAGGTGGTGAAGGCGCTGGAACGCGCTGGAGCGCAGGCATCGAAAATTGCCCGTTTCGGCATCCGCATTCCCGCCGGCGAAGGCGCATCCCGTCTTCCTAACGTCACAGCCGAGCTTTCGTTCCAGAAGGGTTGGTTCGAGGTGCAGGACGAGGGCTCGCAGATCGTCGCCGATCTCGTTTTGCCCGAAGAAGGCGATCAGGTGCTCGACTATTGCGCCGGTGGCGGCGGCAAGACGCTCGCCATGTCGGCCGCGATGCACAACAAGGGTCAGGTCCACGCCTATGACAGCGATCGCCGGCGGCTGGCACCGATTATCGAGCGGCTGAAGCGTGCCGGAACCCGCAATGTCCAGGTTCATGACGAACGCAATGGCCTGCTGGCGCTGCGCGGCAGGTTCGACAAGGTTCTCGTCGACGCGCCTTGCACCGGCACAGGCACCTGGCGCCGGCGGCCGGACACGAAATGGCGGCTGACGCAGAAAAACCTCGACGAGCGGACGAGCCAGCAGCAAGAGGCTCTCGCGCAGGCTGGCGAATTCGTCCGCCCCGGCGGCTCGCTGCTTTACGTCACCTGCTCGGTCCTGCCCGAGGAGAACGAGGCACAAGTCACTCGCTTCGCCAGCCAGAACCCCGATTTCGAAATCGTCGAAACGCTGAGCTCCTGGGAAAAGCTGTTCGGCAAGGATGCGCCGAAGCCGCTATCATCGGACGGCAAGACTATTACGTTGACGCCCGCCTCCACCGACACGGACGGCTTCTTCTTCTGCCGATTGCAGCGGAAGGCCTGAACCGACCCTGATCCAGGCCGGCAGCCGTGCGCTGTTTTGCAAGGATCGCCAGGACACATTCCGGACCGCCAAACGGCGGCTCCGGCGACAATTGATTGAACACCCATTGTTGGTAATTTCTAAGCTCGATTGGAGCGAGGATGGCACTTCGCATCCAGAAGCGCCGCCGCGCACGATCAGATTCATTTCCCGTTCTTCAGCTCTTTGATTTAACCCAGGTCGCAGCCGCAAAATCGGGCACACTTTTGCGCGGCATGATCAAGCGGATGATCTTTGTGGTTCAACGGAAATGCGATCGCCGGCTTTTCAACGTTTCTCACCAATCTTCCAAGAAAATCTGCGGCGCTTACAACGTGGGAGCCGATGAATTATTGCATTAAAACAATTCTAAACTAGAGCGTTTGACACAAGTTTATTTTTCATACATGACACAAAATGCCAAGTTTCGACGGTGCCCCCGCCGTCACAGGAGAGGAACATGAAGGTGAAAATCAATTTTGGCGCCGCGCTTGCGGTGGCTGTTGCCATGACTGTCGCATCCGGTCTTCCCGCCCGTGCCGCCGCTCCCGAGCCGGCTGCCGTTCTCAAGCACTATACCGAGTTGGCGCATGCCAAGTACCAGGACGCGCTGACGACGGCGCAGGCGCTCGACAAGGCGATCGACGCCCTGCTTGCCAATCCTAGCGACAAGACGCTGAAGGCAGCGCGCGCAGCCTGGATCAAGGCTCGCGTTCCCTACGCACAGACGGAAGTCTACCGCTTCGGCAACCCGATCGTCGACGATTGGGAAGGCAAGGTGAACTCCTGGCCCCTGGATGAAGGCCTGATCGACTATGTCGACGCCTCCTACGGCACCGAAAGCGACGAGAATGCACTCTACGTCGCCAACGTCATCGCCAACAAGACGATCAAGATCAACGGCAAGGATGTCGACGCTTCGCATCTGACGCCGGAGTTCCTGTCGGGCACGCTGCATCAGGCAGGTGGCGTCGAAGCAAACGTCGCGACCGGTTATCATGCCATCGAATTCCTGCTCTGGGGCCAGGATCTGCACGGCACCGGACCGGGCGCCGGCGAGCGCCCTGCCACCGACTACGATCTGAAGAATTGCACGCACGGCAATTGCGACCGCCGCGCCGAATACCTGCGCTCCGCGTCGACGCTGCTCGTTGCCGATCTCAAGGACATGGCGGAAAAGTGGGCACCGGATGGCGAAGCCACCAAGCATGTCGAAGCCGATCCGAAAGCCGGCCTCACCACCATCCTGACCGGCATGGGTTCGCTCTCCTATGGTGAGCTTGCCGGCGAGCGCATGAAGCTCGGCCTGCTGCTGCACGATCCGGAAGAAGAGCAGGATTGCTTCTCCGACAACACCTACAACGAGCACAATGGCGACGCCATCGGCATCGCGTCTGCCTATAACGGCAATTATACGCGCGTCGACGGCACGAAGATGAAGGGTCCGTCGCTGCACGACCTCGTCAAGGCCAAGGATCCGGCGCTCGACAAGGAGATGGAAGGCAAGCTCAACACCACGCTCGATGCCATGAAGGCGCTTGTGCATCGTGGCGAGACGGTCGAGAAGTACGACCAGATGATCGGCGAAGGCAACAAGGAAGGCAACGCCACCGTACAGAAGGCGATCGACGGCCTGCTCGACCAGACGAAGAGCATCCAGCGCGTTATCGCCGCTCTCGACCTCGGCACGATCAAGCTCGAAGGCTCGGCCAGCCTGGACGATCCGAACGCTGTCTTCAAAAAGAAGTAATGAGGAAGGTGGCAGCGCGACAAGGCGCTGCCACCCTCGGCACCCATGATGAATATCCAGGCCAATCGCGCCCTCCTGCCCGCCTTTGCTGCGGGTTTTTTGGTATTTTCCATCACCCTGGCCGCAGCCGGCATCCTCGATTTCCCGGCGACGCGAACAGACCTCTCACCCGACCAATTGGAGCGGGTGCGTGACGTGACCCGCGCGACCACGGATTTTTCCAAGGCCGAGCCGTATGAAGCGATGCAAGGCGGCGCGCTGACGTCGATCGATCCCGTCACCCGCGACATCTTCTCGCAACCTTCGGCGAATCTCAGCCTCGAACAAGGGCAGGATTTCCATCTCGGCAATGCCCTCTTTCGCAAGCTCTGGGTCTCCGCTCCGTCCTCCACACAGGCCTCCGACGGGCTCGGGCCGCTGTTCAATGCACGCTCGTGCCAGAGCTGCCATCTTCGCGATGGCCGCGGACATGGGCTCGAAAAGACGGGAGTGGATGCGACCTCGCTGGTGCTGCGGTTAGCGCGACCGGCGGAAACTCCGGAAGAAAAGCAGGCTGCCGAGGATTTCCGGGCGCTCAACTTTCCGGATTCCACCTATGGCGCTCAACTGCAGGATCTCGCCGTGCCCGGCCTTTCAGCCGAAGGCAAGCTGACGGTCGCCTACAGCGAGGAAACCGTGACGCTTGCCGGCGGCGAGACCGTGACGTTGCGCAAGCCGCATTATGGCGTAACCGATCTTGCCTATGGGTCGATGGATCCGGCGACGATACTCTCGCCCCGCATCGCTCCGCCGATGATCGGCCTCGGCCTGATAGAGGCCATTCCGGAAGCCGATATCCTTGCCAATACCGACCCGGGCGACAAGAACGGCGACGGCGTCCATGGCAAGGCCGCGATCGTGCGTGATCATCGTACCGGGCAACTCGCTCTCGGCCGCTTCGGCTGGAAGGCGCAGAATGCCACCGTACGCGACCAGGCTGCCGATGCCTTTTCCGTCGACATCGGCATTTCCACGCCGGATCGCCCCAACCCTTATGGCGACTGCACTGCCAAAGAGCCGCAATGCCTTGCCATGCCGAACGGCGTGCAGAAGCGCCTGGGTGACACCGAAGCGCCGGACCCAGTCCTGCCGCTTGTGACCTTCTATTCCGAAAATCTCGCCGTGCCCGCCCGCCGCAAGGCAAGCTTTCCCGATGTGCTGCACGGCAAGGAGATGTTCTATCGCTCCGGCTGTGCATCTTGCCATACGCCGAAATTCGTGACCCGCGACGGCATCAAGGGCAGTGACGGCAAGGATTCCCCACAGGCTTTCCAGCTGATCTGGCCCTATTCCGATTTCCTGCTGCACGACATGGGCGAAGGCCTCTCCGATGGGCAGCAGGTAGGCGTGGCATCCGGTCGCGATTGGCGCACCCCGCCGCTCTGGGGTATAGGCCTGACACAAACGGTCAGCGGCCGGCAGGCCTATCTGCATGACGGCCGCGCCCGCACATTGACCGAAGCCATCCTCTGGCACGGAGGAGAGGCGGAAAAAGCCCGCAACGCATTCGCCGGTCTTTCGAAGGACGATCGGCAAGCCCTCATCAACTTTCTGGAGTCTCTCTGATGCGCCACTGGAAAAGCCTCGCCGCCAGCCTTCTCCTTTCCGTCTCGGTCATGCCGGCCCATGCCCAGGAAGCGACGGCCAACGGCGCCGGCCTGAACGAGGCGGCAGTGCCGGCCGCCCTGCGGAAGGCGGTCGACGACGTCATTCGTCCCGGCTACCGCGCCATGCACGACTCCGCCTCGAAGCTGACGGTGGCCATGAAGGCGCTTTGCGCCGACCCCAGCGCTGCAGCGCTGTCAAATGCCAAGTCGGCCTTCGGCGACACGGTGAAGAGCTGGTCGCGTATCGAGATCGTCGACACAGGCCCGATCATCGAGAAGAACCGCTTCGAGCACATCCTGTTTTATCCCGACCGCAAAGGCGTCGGCCTCAAGCAGGTGCAGGCATTGATCGCCAAGGCGGACGAGCACGACACGACAGTCGAGGCCGTCGCCGGCAAGAGTGTGGCGCTGATGAGCATGACAGCGCTGGAATATGTGCTCGATGGCAATGGCTCGGATGTGCTTTCCACCGAAAAGCAGAACTTCCGTTGCCGCTATGGTGCGGCCGTGGCCGGCAATATCGAAAATACGGCCAAGGAGATCGTCGACGAATGGGATGCGCCCGACGGCGTGCAGAAATCCTGGAAGTTTCCCGGCAAGTCCAGCAATGACTTCATGGACAACAGGGAGGCTGTCACGGCGCTGCTCGGCATTCTCGTGCATGGCGCCGCCAATGTCCGCGACCAGCGACTGGAAACTTTCTACAAGGGCGATCAGGCAGCGGCGCGGCCGAAGATGGCGATCTACTGGCGCTCCGCCAATACCTGGACTTCCTTTGCCGGCAATATCGAGGGCTTGAAGACGCTCTGGGAGAAGGCCGACATGGCGAGCCTGCTGCCGGCGGACAAGCATGATGTCGCCGCCAAGATCGACAAGCTGTTGAACGAACTCGCGACGACAGCGACGACGATCAACCCGGATATCGAGGCGGCTATCGGCAACGATACGGAACGCGCCAAGATCGACAAGCTGCTTGCCGTCAGCCGCGATCTCGCCACCAGCTTCAGCGACGAATACGGCGGCGCCATCGGTCTTTCGGCGGGCTTCTCCTTCGCAGATGGAGACTGAGCGCCATGCGCAGCGGCCTCATCGATCGGAGAGCCTTCGTCAGGGGTGCGGGACTGACTTTCCTCGCCTCGCTCAAGCCCGGTGCCCTGATGGCACTGGAACAGGCCGACGCGGTCTATGCCTCAGGCATCCGCGCCGCAGACGGCTCTTTTGCTGTGGCGACGGTGACGGAAGACGGACGCATCGTCGATCAGGTCGCCCTTCCCGCTCGCGCCCATGGCATGGCCTTTTCAAGAGCCACGGGCAAGACTGTCGCTTTCGCCCGCCGGCCGGGCACCTATGCCATGATCTTCGATCCATGGAACAAGGCCGAGCCCATCGTCATCTCAGCCAAAGAAGGCCGGCATTTCTACGGGCACGGCACGTTTTCGCCCGACGGTAGGCTGCTCTATGCCAGCGAGAACGATTTCGACAACAATCGCGGCATCATCGGGCTCTACGACGGCCGCAACCGCTTCGCCCGCATCGGCGAATACGAGACTTACGGCGTCGGCCCGCACGACATGACCATCTCCGACGACGGCCGATTCCTGATCGTTGCCAATGGCGGCATCGAGACGCATCCGGATTTCGGTCGCACCAAGCTCAACCGCGATCGCATGCAACCATCGCTGACGCTGATCGACGCCGTAAGCGGCCAGCTGATCGAGAAGCATACGCTGCCGCCGCAATATGCCCAGGTCTCGACCCGCCACGTCGATATCGATGCCAGCGGCCGGGTCTGGTTTGCCTGCCAGTATGAAGGCCACCGTAACGACCTGCCACCGCTTGTCGGCCATTTCGCCAAGGGCGAGGATCTGACCTTCATCACGCTCCCCGACGACACGACCCGAGCCCTTGGCAATTATGTCGGCGCTATCGCCGTCAATCGCGCCGAAAACCTCGTCGGCGTCACCTCGCCGGTCGAGGGAGCCTCTGTGACGCTCGATGCGATAACGGGCAAGGTGCTGAAGGTGGAAAGCGTGCGAGACGCGGCCGGCATAGCGCCGGCGCAGCATGGCTTTGCCGTCTCCTCCTATGACGGAGACTTCCTGCGGGAGCACAGCGATGTCGCCTGGGATCAGCATATCGTGCGGATCAGCCGGCCAGCCTAGACAAGACCATCGTCGATGCCGAATGAGAGACGCAGCAGCGGTGCTCAAAAGGTTTTCCTTTCGCGACAGATGTCCCTTGTCCAAACCGCTGCTCCATGCCAATTTCGCACCCGCGAAAGGGGACGGCATGACAGGGGCAGACAGCAGCGATTTTCGGACGCGCATCCGGACGAGCTTCGACCGACAGGCGGCGATGGCGACGATCGGCGCGGAGCTCACGCGCGTCGAGCACGGTACGGTCGAGATCGAGCTGCCGTTCGATGTCAAGCTGACGCAGCAACACGGAATTCTGCATGCGGGCATCATCGCCGCTGCGCTGGATTCGGCCTGCGGTTTTGCCGCCTACAGCGTTATCGATCCTTCCGCATCGATCCTGACGATCGAATTCAAGATCAATCTCATGTCTCCGGGGCGTGGCGAGCGCTTCCTGTTTCGTGGCGATGTCACCAAGCCCGGCACGACGATCATCGTCGCCGACGGCCGCGGTTATGCGATCGGCGACGGTCCGGCCAAGCTGATTGCCTCGATGACGGGGACGATGATGGTCATCCGGGGCAGAGAGGGTATCAACGGATGAAATTCGAATTGAAGCGCGTCTCGGGCAAATCGATCCTGTTCGTGATGGCAGCGGAAGCGGAATACGGGCCCTTCCTGCGCTCGCGGATCGATCCGTTGATGACGGGCGTCGGGCCGGTCGAAGCGGCAATCGCGCTCACCCGCACCTTCGCTCGGCTCGAGGCCCAGGACGACCTGCCCGATCTCGTGGTTTCGCTCGGTTCGGCCGGCTCCGCCCGGCTGGAGCAGACGGAGGTCTACCAGGTCACATCGGTATCCTATCGTGACATGGATGCTTCGCCGCTGGGCTTCGAAAAGGGCCGCACTCCCTTTCTCGACCTGCCGGCGACGATCGAGTTGCCGCTGCGTATTCCCGCCATCGCCGAGGGCAGCCTCTCTACGGGCGCCAATATCGTCTCCGGTACGGAAGCCTATGAGCGCATCGGCACAGACATGGTGGACATGGAAACCTTTGCCGTGCTGCGTGCCTGCCAGGCCTACGACCGGCCCCTGATCGGACTTCGCGGGATTTCCGACGGCCAGGTCGAACTGCAGCGCATTTCCGACTGGACCGAGTATCTGCACGTGATCGATCGCAAACTGTCCTATGCAGTAGACGGCCTGTTTACCGCGCTGGAAGACGGCGTATTCTGGTTCTGATAGACTGGAAACCAAGCATTGCTAGGACAATCGGGACAATAAAATCGGCTCCGGCCCGATTTGCCCGATTGCCAGGGAAAGCGCTTTTCTTTAAAGGCTCGGCATGACCCAGACAGCACATCCAGACACCGTTCTCATCGTCGATTTTGGCAGCCAGGTTACGCAGCTCATCGCACGGCGCGTGCGCGAAGCCGGCGTCTACTGCGAAATCGTTCCCTTCCAATCCGCCGAAGCCGGCTTCAAGCGGCTGCAGCCCAAGGCCGTGATCCTTTCCGGCAGCCCGGCCTCGACCGTGGACGAAGGTTCGCCGCGAGCGCCGCAGATCATCTTCGACAGCGGCATACCGGTCTTCGGCATCTGCTACGGCCAGCAGACCATGTGCATGCAGCTCGGCGGCAAGGTCGAGAGCGGCCATCACCGCGAATTTGGCCGCGCCTTCCTGGAAGTCGACAAGGATTGCGCCCTCTTCGAAGGGCTCTGGTCGAACGGCTCGCGCCACCAGGTTTGGATGAGCCACGGTGACCGTGTCACCATGCTGCCGGAAGGCTTCGAAGTCGTCGCCACCTCGGCGAATGCGCCTTACGCCTTCATCGCCGATGAGAAGCGCAAATATTACGGTGTGCAGTTCCACCCGGAAGTCGTGCATACGCCCGATGGCGCCAAGCTGATCGGCAACTTCATCCATAACATCGCCGGCATCAAGGGCGACTGGTCGATGTCGGCCTATCGCGCCAAGGCGGTTCAGGCGATCCGCGATCAGGTCGGCGACAAGCGCGTCATCTGCGCTCTGTCAGGCGGCGTCGATTCCTCCGTCGCCGCGCTTTTGATCCACGAGGCCGTCGGCGACCAACTGACCTGCATCCTCGTCGACCACGGCCTGATGCGCAAGGACGAGGCGGCCAACGTCGTCGCCATGTTCCGCGAACACTACAATCTGCATCTCCTGCATGTCGACGCTTCCGAGCGTTTCATCGGCGAGTTGGAGGGTGTTTCCGACCCCGAGACCAAGCGCAAGATCATCGGCCGCCTCTTCATCGAGACTTTCGAAGAAGAAGCCAAGAAGCTCGGCGGCGCCGACTTCCTCGGCCAGGGCACGCTTTATCCCGACGTCATCGAGAGCGTTTCCTTCACCGGCGGTCCCTCGGTCACCATCAAGTCGCACCACAATGTCGGCGGCCTGCCCGAGCGCATGAAGATGCAGCTCGTCGAGCCGTTGCGCGAACTCTTCAAGGATGAAGTGCGCACGCTCGGCAAGGAACTCGGCCTGCCCGACAGCTTCATCGGCCGTCACCCCTTCCCCGGCCCGGGTCTTGCCATTCGCTGCCCAGGCGGCATCAGCCGCGAGAAGCTGGAAATCCTGCGCGAAGCCGATGCCATCTATCTCGACGAGATCCGCAAGGCCGGCCTCTATGACGCCATCTGGCAGG
>NZ_JAELTU010000231.1 GCF_016429015.1 Rhizobium sp. ASV20 | reverse complement strand
AAATTCGGCAAAACCCTTGATTTCATGCTGTCCGAGCATCGCGATGAGGCTGCGGCCGGCGCCTTCTTCACCCGCACGATCAAGAACAATGGTTGGCCCGAAAAGGTCGTCATCGACAAGAGCGGCGTAAACCTGGCAGGATTGCAAAACGTCAACTGGCTGCTGCTACAGCATGGATGGTTTTGGCTGATCGAGATCCTGCAGGTCAAATACCTCAACAACATGATCGAGCAAGATCACCGGTTTATCAAGACGCTGACCCGCCCTATGAAAGGCTTCAAATCCTTTCAGTCTGCGTCAGCGACACTGGATGGCATCGAGGTGGCTCACATGATCCGCAAGCGGCAATTTTCAACCAGTGGCCAATCGGCCTTCCAGCAATTCGCTGCGCTCGCCGCATAAGTGTGTCCAGCGATATCCCTTTATGTAGACTTTGCAAAAATTTGCGACATAGCCGAATTGTTTGATGCGAAACGATAATCCCTCGCGCCGCCAGCATGTCCTCGACCATCCGCAGGCTGAGCGGAAACCGGAAATACAGCCACACCGCATGGGCGATGATGTCGGCGGGGAAACGATGGCGGCGGTAAAGAGGATCTCGGTCTGTCATGGCCGAGCATCCCAAATTCAAGTCCAAGCTTCGTTAACTTGACGATGCCGTGCGGCTCTCTGTGCTAGCGACGATGACATCGGGATCCGGGGCCAGCAGATCATGCTTGTCAACAAAGGCCGCAAACAGGCCGCGCGCCGCTTCCGCTTCGATTTCGCCGCGGAGCGCTGCTTGACATGCCTTCAGAGCAACGGAATGAGCCGTGTCCGTGAATGACACCGGCCACTCGACCAGATGTCGATAGGCATCCATCACGGAACGAACTTCTGCAGGAAAGCCCAGGCCGACAAGGATGGTGACAGGCTTTCTGAACATATCGGGTTTCATCGCTCTCTCCTTCCCAACCCGGAATGTTGACGGGCGCCATCGCGATGGCGCCCTTGGACCTAGTGGATAAACTTAGTGATTATGCCGCCTTCTGCGCTTCGATCTGCGCCGGAGCGACCGACGTCAAGGCAGGCGTGCTCTGGATCGAGATCTTCCGCGGTTTCAAGGCCTCGGGGATCTCACGGACGAGCTCGATCGACAGGAGACCGTTGCTGAGATCCGCTCCGTTCACCCGGACATGGTCCGCGAGTTCGAAGCGATGTTCGAACGGACGGCCGGCAATGCCGCGATGCAGATAGCCATCCATGGGAGATTCCTGCTTCTTGCCGGTGACAGTCAGCAGATTAGATTGGAAACTGATATCGAGATCGTCCTGGGCAAAGCCTGCCACCGCGATCGAGATGCGGTATGAGTCGTCGCCAGTTTTGACGATATCGTAGGGCGGCCAATCGTTGGTCGAACGGGCGCGCTGGGCGTTTTCCAGTAGATTGAAGATCCGGTCGAAACCAACGCTCGAGCGGTAGAGAGGTGCGTAGTCGTAAGATGTTGCCATAGCCATATCCTCCTTGAAGCAACATGGTCACAGAAGCGCCGAAAGCAGCGCTCCCAGCTTGGCCAGCCCTTATTTTCAGCGGCTGGCGGCAAACGATTTGGTTTTTGGGATTTTCGGATTCAAGATCTACCGCAAAAAAATTTAGCGACCTTGGGTTGCTCTGTCGTCAATGAACCGCTCGACTGAGCACGCGATGCGGATAGGCCGCCTTGAACTGCGAGATCATCGCACAGGCTTGGAGCAATACCCGCTCGGTGGTTTCGGGAGTGTTGCGTGCCAGCTCGTCGGCGTTTATGCGGATGGCCTCCGCCATGTTGGCCGACATCACAGCAAAGCGCCCCTCCCCATAGACCAGGGCCTCCTGTGAGGCCGTCTCCAGCCAGCGGGCGAAATCGACGATGATCTCTTCCTTCTCCGCGATACTGGCATCCTTGATGTTTTTAATGTTCTCTTCCATGTGGTCTCACTCCATACAGACATGGCAAGCGATCGGGCTTACCAAGCCCCGATCGCTGGGTGAGCTGGGAAGTGGAAAAGTCAGATTCAAGCCTCAGTGCAGCTTGAATTCCCCATCAACGCGGCGCCATTCATTTGGACCGATCAGGCGCTGGTGTGTATAGCGAACGGAGTGCAACGGCCCCTCTAGCGTCGCTTGCCAGAAGTCGAGGAACTTATGCATCTCGGGAAAATCGGGAGCCAGATCGTAATCCTGCCAGACATAAGTCTGCAGCACGGATGCGAAATCAGGAATGCGGTAAAGTATGTGTGCGGTGGTCATGCCATAGCCATTCAGCTGGCGCTCGAGATCAGATGAAAATCGCATGCTTCATCTCCGTTTTGTGACAAGATGATGGTGGCGCAAATTTTCGCCTCCATCAACGATTTTTTGAACGGGAAACGCTCGATTATTGTTCCCTTACAGCGTGTTAGCAGCAGGTTTTGCTGAGTGCTAATTTTTTATATTCTTCCCCTTGAAATCGCAAAACCGCAAAACCAGATCATTTCGCGCAAAGCGCTCAATCGAGGTTTTGCGCCCCCCGGACTGGTCATCCGGTCCGGCTGGGAAACGAAGCAATCTTTGTTTGTCCATTGGAGGAAAACATGTCGTTCCGACCGCTACATGATCGTATTCTCGTTCGCCGGGTCGAATCCGAAGAGAAGACCAAAGGCGGCATCATAATTCCTGATACCGCCAAGGAAAAGCCGCAGGAAGGCGAGGTCATCGCCGTCGGCCCCGGCACACGCAATGAGGCTGGGCAGCTACAGGCACTCGACGTCAAGTTTGGCGACCGCATCCTGTTCGGCAAATGGTCCGGCACCGAAATCAAGATCAATGGCGAAGACCTTCTGATCATGAAGGAAAGCGATGTCATGGGCATCATCGAGGCCAAGGCAGAGCAGAGACAAGCTGCCTGAGGCGATGCCGTCAATCCAAGCCTATCAGTCAAATAGCTGCCTATTTAAGGAGTGAACAAATGGCTGCGAAAGATGTAAAATTCAACACCGATGCCCGTGAACGCATGCTGCGTGGGGTGGATGTTCTCGCCAATGCCGTGAAAGTGACGCTCGGCCCAAAGGGTCGCAATGTCGTTATCGACAAGTCCTTCGGCGCGCCGCGTATTACCAAGGATGGGGTATCGGTCGCCAAGGAAATCGAACTCGAAGATAAGTTCGAAAACATGGGCGCGCAGATGCTGCGCGAAGTGGCATCGAAGACCAACGATCTTGCAGGCGACGGCACCACGACTGCCACCGTTCTTGCCCAGGCGATCGTCAAAGAGGGCGCCAAGGCGGTCGCGTCAGGGATGAACCCGATGGACCTCAAGCGCGGTATCGATATTGCCGTCGACGCCGTCGTCAAGGAATTGAAGACCAACGCCCGCAAGATTACCAGCAATTCGGAAATCGCCCAGGTCGGCACCATCTCGGCCAATGGCGACGAGGAGATCGGCAAGTACCTCGCCGAAGCCATGGAAAAGGTCGGCAACGAGGGTGTTATTACCGTCGAGGAAGCCAAGACCGCCGAAACCGAGCTCGAAGTCGTCGAAGGCATGCAGTTCGACCGCGGCTACCTCAGCCCCTACTTCGTCACCAATCAGGACAAGATGCGCGTCGAGTTCGAGGATCCCTATATTCTCATTCACGAGAAGAAGCTCTCCAACCTGCAGCCGATGCTGCCGGTACTCGAAGCTGTGGTGCAGTCCGGCAAGCCGCTGGTCATCATTGCCGAGGATGTGGAAGGCGAAGCTCTTGCGACCCTCGTCGTCAACAAGCTGCGCGGTGGCCTCAAGATCGCTGCCGTCAAGGCTCCGGGCTTCGGCGACCGCCGCAAGGCCATGCTGGAAGACATCGCCATCCTGACCGGCGGCACCGTCATCTCCGAAGACCTCGGCATCAAGCTTGAGAACGTCACGCTCAACATGCTTGGCCGCGCCAAGAAGGTGGCGATCGAGAAGGAAAATACGACGATCATCGATGGTGTCGGCTCCAGGGCCGAGATCGAGGGCCGGGTTGCCCAGATCCGGGCGCAGATCGAGGAAACCACCTCTGACTACGACCGCGAAAAGCTGCAGGAGCGGCTTGCCAAGCTTGCCGGTGGCGTTGCCGTCATCCGCGTCGGCGGCTCGACCGAAGTCGAAGTCAAGGAGAAGAAGGACCGCGTCGACGACGCGCTGCATGCGACGCGGGCTGCCGTCGAGGAAGGCATCTTGCCGGGCGGTGGTGTCGCGCTGCTGCGCGCCGTCAAGGCACTCGACAATCTCGCCACGGCAAACCAGGACCAGAAGGTCGGCATCGAGATCGTCCGGCGCGCCATCGAAGCGCCCGTCCGCCAGATTGCCGAGAACGCTGGCGCGGAGGGCTCCGTCATTGTCGGCAAGCTGCGGGAGAAACCGGACTTCTCCTTCGGCTGGAATGCGCAGACCGGCGAATACGGTGATCTCTACGCGCAAGGCGTCATCGACCCCGCCAAGGTGGTCCGCACGGCGCTCCAGGACGCCGCCTCCGTCGCCGGTCTCCTTGTGACCACGGAAGCGATGATCGCCGAAAAGCCCAAGAAGGACGCCGCTCCGGCCCTGCCCGCCGGCGCCGTCATGGACTTCTAAACAGGCGATTGGGAAGGCTCGCCCCAGCCGCCATGGGGCGAGCCACTCGGAGAAGACATGAATTTGCCATCGAAGGAAGATGCGCGCCTCTGCGCCAGGATCGTGAAAGAGGTCGCGCGTGCTCAGGGTATCGTGAACGATCCCGCCGCTGTCGGGAGGCTGACAGTAACTGTTGCCAGGCTTTTCAATAAAGGCCTGCGCGATCATGAGGAGCTCCTGACGGTTGCGACGGAGTCTGTCCAGATGCCGCCCGACTTACGTTCGGCACAGTGATGGAGAGCCGCCCAAGGACGCTCGCATAACGAATTTCGCAACTATCGTTGTACTGCGGCATCAAAGCCAATTGCAGTGAAGAAAGGCGCTTATGTCAGCCTTTCAGACTCTAACGCCAAGGTGCTTACCCGTAGCCCGCCACGGCGATCTTAGCGGGTGAGCGAGATGTCGCTCCACCCGCAAGTTTTTTGGCAGGACATACTCTTACACATTCGTCGCCCTGAGGCTGCCTTATCACCAGGCGCAGTTATGCCAGGGTGGCTGCAAAGGTTGTTGCATCGACGGGCCGCCCGAACAGGTAGCCCTGGCCAACCGGACAACCCATCTCGGCAAGCATGGCGCGTTGGGCCTCGGTTTCCACGCCCTCCGCGACAACCGTCAAGCCGAGGGCTCGTCCCAGGTCTACGATGGCTTGGACGATTACTCTTCTGGAGAGTCTTGTGGCGAGCTCGCTGACAAAGGTGCGATCTATCTTGATCTCGGTCACCGGGAAGGTTTCGAGAGAGCGCAAGTTCGAATAGCCAGTGCCGAAGTCATCGACGGAAAGCCCAACACCACTCAGTCGCAGACGCTGAAATGCGTCCATCACGCCGGGCGTATCGCCTAGGAACATGCTTTCGGTGATCTCAAGGGTCAGCCACGCCGGGTCGGCAGTGGTTTTACGCAAGACACGTTCCAGCATCTCCGCCATGTCATGTCGCAGGAATTCGGCGGCCGACACGTTCACCGCAAAACGCAGAGCCTCGCGGCGGTCCGCGTTTATCTGACGGGCGAATGCAGCAACAGTCGTCAGGCTTCGCTCGGTCAGTTCGAGCAGCAGGCCAGACCTCTCCGCGGTTTCGATGAAACTAACGGGAAGCTGAGTGCCGAACAGGGGATGGTTCCAGCGGATCAGCGCTTCCGCGCCGAGCCACTCACCGGTGAGGAGATCAACCTGGGGCTGGAAGTGATACATGAACTCATCGTTTGCCACCGCAACTTTCAATTCGCGCGTCATCCGCAGACGGCGGCGCGCCTGCTCATCGTCCGCGTCCTCGAACCGGCGAGGACCGGCCAGCGGGTCGGACTTGGCTGCCTGCAGCGCGGTACCGGCGTTCCGGATCAGCGAAATGGCGTTCCCCGCAGGCTTGCCGATCGCATAGCCGATTGCGAACCGCAGGGAGACATTGGCACCGGCCACCACGAAGTCTGCCGCAAGCGAGGCGGATACCAACGCCACGGTCGCCTCCGCCCTCGTTTCATCCGGAAGGTCGAATACTAAAGCGAATTCATTCGCACCCATCCGGGCCACGAGCGCAGCACCCAATTCCCTCAGCCGTCGTCCGGTCTCACAAAGGAGAGCATCCCCAACGTCGAAACCATATCCTGTATTGAGGTCGTGGAAGTCGATCACGTCCAGCTTCACAACCAGGAGCGTCACGCTTGAATGCGACGAGAAACGTTCTTCGGCGGCAAGCAGAAACGATTGGCGGTTCAGGCAACCTGTCGTGCCGTCCAGATTGGCGATGCGATCCAGGGCAGTGTTGGCCTGTTGGAGCGCAGAGACGTCGCGCAGTATGCCGACGTAGAAAAGCTCTTCGTCCACCCGAACGGGCCGCAGACTGAGACTGTTCCAGAACGGCGATCCGTCCTTGCGATAGTTGCGCAGTGTGGCGTCCACTGGCTCCGCCGCCTCTATCGCTGCACGGATACGGGCGATCTCCGGCTGATCCCGCTCGTTACCCTGCAGGTAGCGGCAATCCTTTCCGATAACCTCATCGCATGTATAACCCGTCAGTTGCTCGAAAGCCCTGTTTACGTAGAATAAGGGCGCACTGGCGCCTGACCGTTTTCCGATTGCAACACCTTCCGTCAATCCCTCAACAAGGGTCGGCAGGATTTTCCGGACCGCGTCAGAGCTGGAAAGCCGCTCGCCAGGCTCGCCGGATATACGCTTTATGAGGTCCGGTTGATTCGGATTTTCGAAGTTTTGCATGGCAGGAACCATGGACGCCGACCTTAGGCGGAGCAACCCGCAGCCGAGGCGGTTTCGGGACAATGGTCAGCCGTTTTCGGACAAACTGCGTCTGGCTCCGTCACCGGAGGTACGGAAGCGATCGCGGTAGTCGGACGGCGTCACGCCCACATGCGAAACAAAAGCGCGCCGCATCGCGCTCGCCGATCCAAAACCACTTTTCTCTGCGATCGACGCGATCGGCAAACGGCTCCCTTCCAAAAGGAAGCGCGCAACGTCGATACGCGTCAGGTCGACATAGTCCGATGGCGATATCCCCACCTCCTGAGAGAAAACACGGCTGAAGTTCCGCGTGCTCATCGCCGCGAGTTTGGCCAAGGCCGCAACGGATAGGTCGTCCGCTGGGTGGTTCAGGACATATTGCTGGACGTCGTGGAGACGGTTGCGATCGATCGCCTGCGCTGCCAGATGCACGCTGAACTGTGATTGGTCACCGGGTCGCTTCAGGAACACGACGAGCCGGCGAGCGACGTAAAGTGCCACTTCCCGGCCGAGGTCCTCCTCGACGAGGGAAAGACCGAGGTCAATCGCCGCGCTGGATCCCGCCGACGTGATCATCGCACCGTCACGTAGAAAAACCCGGTCGCCTTCCACATGCGCATCGGGGAATCGCTCGGCAAGCAGTGACGCGAACTGCCAATGCGTGGTGACGCGCCGGCCTTTGAGTAGACCAGCACTGCCGAGCACGAATGCTCCTGTGCAGACGGAGCCGTAGCGCCGCGTTTGGGAGGCAATAGCGGTCAGCCAGTCGATAACCTGCCTGCCCGGGCTGTGGGGAACTCCGACGCTCCCGGCCACGAGCAAGGTGTCCGGGTTGCCAGAGTAATTTCTGAAAGCGCAGTCAGGCTCGACCCTGAGACCCGATGCACAGCGGATCGTGCTATCGCCTTCGGCGACGATCGTGACCTCGTAGAACGGCTTATCGACGCGAGTATTCGCTTCGGCGAACACATCCATCAGCCCGGCAAGCTCCAGTGAATGCACGTCCGCAGGCACGAAGATCGCGATCCGCATCGGATTATCCCCCACGGTGTAGAACACACGACGCTCTCAACTAGGCATTACGCCAACGACGGTCCCAGGACGACCACGGTCCCACAGGGCCGCAGAGCCGTCAACGTCAAGATGATCGGGCAGGACCGGCGGAAAATCTGCCCAGAAGGCATGAGCGATAGGCCAAAGCGAGTTACAGGCGCCAGGTCACCCTGACGCCATTCTCATTTCTGCTGCCGAGAAAGCGAGAATTTTTCTATCGGCATCACAACGACAGTACGCACTTATGACCGCTTATCCGCAAGGATAGACAGCTTATGGATCTGTGGCGGCTTAGCGAACAGGTCCCCTTCCTCTGCCTTTGCCATCAAAGCAGCAGCGACCTGGCCGTTCAAGTGGGCATCCCTTCCGTCCTCATCGTCGAACGTGTCAAAGATTGCGAACGAACTTGGACCCTCCTGAATCGCATACCAGGAAATTGTACCGGGCTCGGCATTGACCAGCGGTACGGCTGATCGCAGAAATTCGGCGACCGCCGCTTCCTTGCCGGGCTTTGCCTCAAGCGGAACGTAGAGCGCGAATTTGGTCATGACTACCTCCATGGGCACCCTATGTGCCGCAACTTAAAGAACAAGCTAAGCGCGACAAATGTTTGACGATCGAGAAATTACCGCCGTGACCTAGAAAGGCTGATGCCAGTTTGGCAACAATTTTTAGCTGAAAGTACAGCGTTATAGGTTTCGCCTTGATGGGAGTCGAACGTGCGACCCGGTTCATTGCGGTCCACAAATCAGCAAGTCGCTTCAAATTGTTAGCCAGGCGTCGTTTTGCACTCCCAAGATCAACCGATTCCAAGAAATTACACCCCTGTTTAATCGCCGTTCAAGCGCACTTTCCGGAAAGACTGCGGGTCTCGATTGGATAGTAACCGAACTCATGGGGAACGCCCCGCGGAAATTTAGGGTGAAATCGAAACCGAACCAATTGGCCACGACGGTAATCTTAAAGCCGAGTTCGCAAGATGGCCAGCCCTTGACCTAAGATCTTCAGTGTTCGGCCGGAACGGAGGGATCCCGAAGGGGATTGATAATAGTTGATAAATTGCCTATTTTGGTCTGCATCACATCAGATGGAGGACCGCATGATCAGTGCCGATCTGGGAAAGCAGCTCGAAAGCTATATTCAGCAACTTGTCGAGACAGGTCGCTATGGTTCGAAAAGCGAAGTCCTGCGGGAAGGTGTGCGACTGATCCAGGACCGCGAGACCCGGCTTGCCGCGCTGGATGCCTCAATCATGCGCGGCATTGCCGATGGGGATGCTGGCCGAACGAAGCCGGCCAGCGATGTCTTCGATCGGCTTGAGGCCAAATACGGCGCGATGGCTGACAAGGCCGAAAAATCGGCATGATCCTCGAATTTTCCTACGAGGCGGAAAACGACCTTGAGCAGATCGCCGATTATATCGCGAGGGACAATCCCCAGCGCGCGCTGTCATTCATCCGAGAGCTGCGCAGCAAGTGCGAGGATCTCGTCGATAATCCGAATGGCTACTCCCTCGTCCCCCGCTACGAGCACCATGGTATCCGCCGGCGCGTCCATGGCAACTATCTGATCTTCTATCGCGTCGAATCTGCGAAAGTGGTCATCATCCATCTTCTGCACGGCGCCACCGATTATGGCACCATGCTGTTCGTTGAATAACTGCGCCGGTGGTGATGTCAGGTTAAGTTCCAGAGCTACGGATCGGGCATTTTGCTGAGCGATCAGGCGTGGATTCCGGCGACGCCCTTCCAATGTGCCATCGCCGCGAGGCGATGCAGACGGATGTCGAATGCTG
>NZ_JAELTU010000230.1 GCF_016429015.1 Rhizobium sp. ASV20 | reverse complement strand
GTCCAGCAGAGGCCGCGCCTGCGCCGGCGCGGGTTCGACGGAAAAGCGGAAGAGAGCGCTGCTCGCTTCTTCCTCGCCTCCCTGTCGCAACAGAAACAAGGGCCGCCCCGCCGCCTTGGCCCTCAGCGCCAGCCGCCGGCTCTCGGTCAGACCGAAACGGGCCGGATTGCCGCGCACTTCCAGAATGACGACGGCAAAGGCAGCACTGCCAAGGGCCGCCTCCGCCAGCCAGAGCGCCTCCTCCAGCTTGCGCGGTGAAGCCTGCAGGAAGGTCGCCGGCTCCAGTCCGAAATCTCTAAGACCGATGGCATAGGGCAAGCCCGCCTCCATCGTGGCGACCGTATCCCCGATCCACAGGACCGGAGAGATAGCCGCTGCGTCCGTATCGGACGCCTGCGCATGCAGCCGTGCGGCAAGCGCAAGGGTAAAGCCGCTGGCCGGCCCGGCATCGCGCAGGCCGAGCGAGCGGATTTCCGTCAGCGCATCGAGCGGCAGGCCACCCTGCATGGCAGCATCGAGATCCCCGACCCCGGTCGCAAGAACCGGTAGCTCGGGCAGGGGGGTCGCAAGACCTGCTCCCCGCCTAGCCGGCTTGTCCGCCAGCCTTTCATGCGCCGCCGCAGCCAGTGCCGGGATCGGCCTGCCTTCCAGTCTGGCAATGGTTTCACGCAGGGCAAAAAGCGTTTCCCGCGCCACGGCAGCCTCGGCCATGACGTTCACTCCACATCAAAAATGTTCCTGTTATGTTCTTATGGATTCCAGAGCTTGGTAAAAGAGTCAACACCATTTCATAAGAAAATATTCCTTTGCCGTAATCCGCTCTCGTAAAAGCTGCGCAAAGTCTCTATATGACCAGCCAAGGAAGGAAGCATTCATGGCTCGCATTGACCAGAGCGAGGATTGGCGGGACCGCCACGCGCCCTCAATCAGCACATTCGAATCTCTGGCTATGGAGGCTTACAGCCACCTGCCGGACGAATTCCGCTCGCTCACAGGTAACCTCATCATTCTCATCGAGGATTTTCCCGATGACGAAGTCTTCGAGGATATGGCGCTGGAGACCCCCTTCGACCTGCTCGGACTGTTCGAAGGCCGCGGCATATCAGAGCGTTTCACCGCGCAGACCGGGGATATGCCGAACAAGATCCGCCTCTATCGCCGGCCGATCATCGATTATTGGGCAGAAAACGACGAAACCCTCGGCGACATCATCACCCATGTCCTGATCCATGAGATCGGCCACCATTTCGGCCTGAGCGACGAGGATATGGAACGCATCGAGGAAAGCGCCGAGGAAGCGACGGATCGGTAATATCTGCCCTGACCGTCATGCGGTCAGGGAAAACTATTGATCCTCGACAAGGTCTATCCTGTCACTTACTGCTCAGAGAGCTTCATCTCCGGCTCGTATTCCTTGCCGGCGACTTCCTTGACGACGGCCTGACCGCACTGCATCTGGCCGGACGCAGCATTGAAGGAATAGGTCGGCGAGCCCGACAACTCCCAGCCCTTGTTCAGCGCCGCAGTCACCTTGTGGCAGAAGGATGCATCATCGGGACCGGTGAGAAAGCGGTAGAGTTTCATCAAGGCATCTTTCTTGTTTGGCCAGACAATCCGACCATCAGACGTCGGTGCGAGGCGCGACAACTGCGCCAGGGCGCTGTTCGATCAGGCGAGCTTTATGGACGAGTCTCTCCGCCTGGACAAGGTGCAGCCGTTCCACCATCCGCCCGCCGAGATTCACGACGTTGAGAGTTTCGGCACCCGGTTCGGCAAAGGCTGATATGATGGCTTCGGCCTCGGCAATGGCTGTTGCATCGGGGCCGAAATGCCGGTTGGCAGCTTCGATCTGGTTCGGATGGATCAGCATCTTGCCGGCAAAGCCCATGCTGCGGCCCTGACCGCATTCGGCCTCGAATTCCCCGGCATTCTTGAAATCGTTGAAAACGCTGTCGATAGCCTCCAGCCCATAGGCGCTGACGGCCAATACCACCTGCATCAGCCAGGGCACGACATAGGTTCGGCCGGGCTGCGGCGGGACGCCGGTTTCCTTCCTGAGATCGTTGAGGCCGACGACGAAACAATCGAGCCTGCTGCCCGCCGTGCGTCCGGCCTCGGCGATCGCAGCCGCATTCAGGATGCCGCGCGGCGTCTCGATCATCGCCCATATGCGCAGGCTTTCCGGCGCATCGGCTTCCGCAAGCCGGTCGCTGACGCCGGTCACGTCCTGCGGCTCGTCCACCTTCGGCAGCAGCACCGCATCGGGTTCCAGCTCCACGACCAGCGCCAGGTCGTCAGCGCCAAAATTGGAGGAAAGTGCATTGATACGGATGATCCGCTCCTTACCCGGCAGCGGTGCCGCAGCGAAAAAGGCCCGCAAGTTCTCGCGTGCCTCCGCCTTTTTTTCCGGCGAGACCGAATCCTCAAGATCGAAGATGACGGCATCGCAATCGAGGCTCGAAAGCTTTTCCAGCGCGCGGCGATTGATGGCGGGAACGCTTAGGACCGAACGGCGCAGGCGGGCGGGACGGGAAGGGGAAAATTCGCTCATAATGCCGTTTTGCCGCGCTTTTAATCGGCAGGCAAGCCAACAAAAAGCCATGCTCCTCTTGCAGATGACAGAGATGAGGACCACATTGCTGTGAGTAGAGAGGTCTCGACCATGCAAAATATCCGTTCCGTGTTCATTGCGCTTGCCGGTATCACCGTCTTTGCCGCCATGGCGCTGTTCACCGTGTCACTCACACTTGCCGTCGGCGGCATTCTGACGGTGCTCATGGCCGCCCGCGCTATTTCGCTGCGCATGAAGCCGGCACCGGTACGTGCCAAGGCGAAGACGAACAGCCAGCGCGAAATGCGCATCTGGAACGACGGTCGCGGCACGATCATCGACCTCTGAGGTCGAATAAAGGGCAGGGCTACCCTTGCCTGACGCTTTCGCCTCGGTCCGAACCTGTGACCGAGGAACAGACCGCGACCAAAGCGCTGCGTTTTAGAGCACTTCCAAGATTCTCCTTCATTTCGGGCCGGATTTGTTCTATTGGCTGGATAATTCGTGCTTAGACGAGAATGAAGGCAGGACCCCATGGACAAGTTCGTGAAGTTGACCGGCGTCGCAGCGCCCCTCCCGGTCGTCAATGTCGATACCGACATGATCATCCCGAAGGATTATCTGAAGACCATCAAGCGCACCGGCCTCGGCAAGGGGCTCTTCGCTGAAGCCCGCTACAACGAAGACGGTTCGCCGAACGAAGACTTCGTGCTGAACAAGCCGGCCTATCAGAACGCCAAGATCCTCGTCGCCGGCGACAATTTCGGCTGCGGCTCCTCGCGCGAGCATGCGCCGTGGGCACTCCTCGACTTCGGCATCCGCTGCGTCATCTCGACGAGCTTCGCCGACATTTTCTACAACAACTGCTTCAAGAACGGCATCCTGCCGATCAAGGTCAGCCAGGAAGATCTCGACAAGCTGATGGACGACGCATCGCGCGGCTCCAACGCCATCCTGACGATCGATCTGGAAAACCTCGAAATCACCGGCCCGGACGGCGGCTCGCTGAAGTTTGAACTCGATGAGTTCAAGCGTCATTGCCTGCTGAACGGCCTCGACGATATCGGGTTGACGCTGGAAAAATCAACCGCGATCAACGATTTCGAAAAGACGAATGCCGCGTCGCGCCCCTGGGCCGCCTGATCGGTTTATCCTTGTCTTTCGCATTTCAAAGCCGGGCCTTGCAGCCCGGCTTTTTTGTTTTTAGTCTTTTGAAAAGACGTACCTTTTCACCCGCTGTAATATGATCGACAAGAAGGGGGTCCATATAGGCCTGCCGAGACCCTTCGGGCCTCTCTCCCACCCCTAATTCCTCTCCACACAATGGAGCCTCTCCATGACCTCCCTTCCTATTGTCGGCGCAGCCATGACGCTTGACGACGTCGAAACTCATCGCAACTGGCTGCTCGAAAAGCCGCGCGATCTGGAACTGCAGAGTTTCGTAGAAGCCAATGTCCTGAACGGTGACTGGCAGCCGCTGGCTGAACGCGCCCGCAAGCTGCTCGACGGCCACCAGGGCCGCCTCGGCATCCACGGCCCGTTCTGGGGCTTCATCATTGCCTCGCAGGACCCGGATATCCGCGCCGTCGTCACCAAGAGGCTGCTGCAGGCGCTCGACGTCTGCGCCAATATCGGCGCCACGCAGATGGTCATCCATAGCCCCTACACGTCGTGGTCCTACAACAACCTCGACAATAACAAGGGCGAGCGCGAGAAGATCATCGAATACACACACCTGACGCTGAAGGATGCAGTGAAGCGTGCTGAAGACATCGGGCTCACCATGGTCATCGAGAATATCGAAGACAAGGATCCCCATATCCGCGTCGGCCTTGCCGACAGCTTCAACTCACCGGCCGTCGCCGTCTCGATCGATACCGGTCATGCTCACTACGCTCATGGCTACACCGGCGCTCCGCCAGTCGACTACTACGTCCACGCCGCCGGCAACCGCCTGCAGCACATCCACCTGCAGGATGCGGACGGCTATGCCGACCGTCACTGGAGCCTCGGCGAGGGCAACATTCACTGGCGCGCCGTCTTTGCCGCCCTTGCCAAGCTCGACAGCAACCCGCGTCTGATCATCGAGATCAAGGACAAGTCGAAGATTCCGGCATCGGCCGCCTACCTCGCTTCGCTCGGACTGGCCGAGTAAGCAGACCAACGACCTGCCCTCGTGGTGAGGAGGCTCGCAGGGCCACCTCGAACCACGAGGGTCGGCCGGCTGCCTCCAAAAGCCCGAAAACCGTACCGTTTCGGCCCCTTCCTCGCTTGAAAAGCCGCATTGGCAGGTCTAAAAACGCCGCAACTTTTTCTTTCGCGGAGGCCTTCCCATGACAGTGCGCAATCTCTTTCTTCTGCCGGGCGACGGTATCGGCCCCGAAACCATGGGCGAAGTTCGCAAGATCATCGCCTATATGAACGAGGCGAAGGATGCCGGCTTTGTAACCGACGAAGGCCTTGTCGGCGGCAGCGCCTATGACGCGCACGGCGCGGCGATCTCCGATGCCGACATGGAAAAGGCAATGGCCGCTGACGCCGTTCTCTTCGGCGCCGTCGGCGGTCCGAAGTGGGATGCGGTGCCCTACGAAGTGCGCCCGGAAGCCGGCTTGCTGCGCCTGCGCAAGGACCTCAAATTGTTCGCCAATCTCCGCCCGGCTATCTGCTATCCGGCGCTCGCATCGGCCTCTTCGTTGAAGCCGGAATTGGTCGAAGGTCTCGATATCCTCATCATCCGCGAACTCACCGGCGGCGTCTATTTCGGCGAGCCGAAGGAAATCGTCGATATCGGCAACGGCCAGAAGCGGGCGATCGATACCCAGGTCTACGACACCTACGAAATCGAGCGCATCGGCGGCGTTGCCTTTGAAATGGCGCGCACCCGCAGCAACCGCGTCTGCTCGATGGAGAAGCGCAACGTCATGAAGTCGGGCGTGCTCTGGAATCAGGTCATCACCGCAACGCATAAGGAAAAATATTCCGACGTGCAGCTTGAGCATATGCTCGCCGATGCCGGCGGCATGCAGCTCGTTCGCCAGCCGAAGCAGTTCGACGTCATCGTGACGGACAACCTCTTCGGCGACATGCTGTCCGACGTTGCAGCCATGCTCACCGGCTCGCTCGGCATGCTGCCGTCCGCCTCGCTCGGTGCGCCGAATGCCTTGACCGGCAAGCGCAAGGCGCTCTATGAGCCCGTGCATGGCTCGGCACCTGACATCGCCGGCAAGGGTATCGCCAACCCGATCGCCATGATCGCTTCCTTCGCCATGTGCCTGCGCTACTCCTTCGGCATGGTTGCCGAAGCCGATGCGCTGGAAAAGGCGATCGCCAACGTTCTCGACAGTGGCATCCGCACGGGCGACATCATGTCGGCCGGTAGCCGCCAGGTCGGCACCGCTGAAATGGGTGACGCCATCCTCGCCGAATTCAAGGCCTTGTCGGCGTAAACTCCGGCATAAATCGCCCGCTATATTTCACGTGAAACACCAAGCCCTGTTCTCCATCCGAAGAGCGGGGCTTTTTACTATGGCGGACCAGGCTAGAGCGCTGCGCGTCATATGCGGCGCGCAAAGGTCGTCGCAGAAGTTTAAATTTGCTGCATAATTCTATTTCGGACAGAGATCTGAAAACCCTCTATCTCTTTGTTTTCATGCAATTCCTGTCTTCTTGCCACAATTCTTTAGAAGAGTTGTAACAAGTTGCTGTTAAGCCTCATCCCTGATTGGACATAAAATTAGGCGGTGAGTATGCAGGGGATCTTGGCATCTCTCGATCGGCGTTGGCGGCGAAGCGATGCGGCGCTGGCGCCATGCCATTGGAAGACCTGCCTGTTTCTGACGGCCAATATCGTGCTGCTCTCTGCGCTCCTGTTCGACTGGCCGGTCGGTGCTGCCCTGACAAGCCTCTCACCCGCAATTCGCTTTTTCGGTGGACTGCTGACCAATTTCGGCGATTCCGGCTGGATCATCATCGTCAGCGCCTTCCTGTTTTTCGAGGGCTGGGCTGCCAGCCGTTTGCTGCGGTCACCGCGCTGCCGCTGTCAGGCGCAACGCCTCTGCCAGATCGGCGGCTACCTATTGACGACCATTGTGCTCTCAGGCCTTCTCGCCAACATGCTGAAGCGCGCCATCGGCCGCGCCCGACCGACGCATTTCGCGGATTGGGGACCTTTCGGCTTTTCGCCCTTCAATGGTCGTGCCAGCTTCGAGAGCTTCCCGTCGGGTCATGCGACGACGATCGGTGCCTTGTTCGTCGCGCTTGCATTCCTCTTCCCGCGTTATCGCTACATCTTCGCAGCCTGTGCCCTATGGCTGGCAATCACCCGCGTCATGGTCGGCGCGCATTATCCGAGCGACGTCATGGCCGGCCTTGCGCTCGGCGGTTGGTTTTCCTTCATGACGGCCATCGTCTATTCCCGCTATGGCATTCTCTTTCGCATCAACGCCACTGGCTTGCCGACCCCGAGATGGCCGCTGCTGAAACGTGGAAAACTCCCTGGCCTGCGCTTGCCACGCCGCCTGAGACCCCTCAGCCAAATCACGGAATGACACCACGCGCCTACCGGTAAGGAAATTCCGGTGGCCTAGCAAACCGCAACCTTGCTGTGCCACTCCATCGCAAAGGTTGCCAAGGTCATCACGCATTCATATATCTGACGAAGTGTCGACCGCCAGAAGTGGTCAACCCGTTTTCGTTTCTAGTTTGATGAAACCATGGATATTGGCCCTATACATTTGAGCGAAAGGCAGCTGGGATTGATTTCCCGAGCGCTGGCCGAGCCGCGTCGCGTGCAGATGCTGAAGGAGATCGGCAGCCGCACCCAGCCCATGCCCTGCAGCCTTCTGAACGAATGCCACACCGTCAGCGCAGCAACCATGTCGCACCACATCAAGGAACTCGAAAACGCCGGGCTCATTGAGATCCAACGCGAAGGTAAATTCGCAAGCCTCGTCCTGCGCCGCGACACACTGAACGCCTACATGGCCGAACTCTCCAAGATCTGACCGTTTCGCCCGATCGGCATTTTTTATCGCTGCTCTTGTATCAATTAGATGATTATCTAAATATCAAAGTGACGACGCCGAACAGTTTTCGGGTCGTATGCATCAAACGATTAGATAATTATAAAACTATCTAACAATTTCCGAAGGAAAATGACATGGGCAAATTGGCAGGCAAGGTCGCGATCGTGACCGGAGCATCCAAGGGCATCGGCGCTGGTATCGCCAAAGCGATGGCTGAAGCGGGCGCATCAGTCGTCGTCAACTATGCGTCGAGCCGCGAAGGCGCCGACAAGGTTGTGGCTGATATTACGGCCAAGGGCGGCAAGGCGCTTGCCGTCCACGGCGATGTTTCCAAATCCGACGACGTCAAACGTCTCTTTGCGGAAACGAAACAGGCCTTCGGTGCCGTCGACATCCTCGTCAACAATGCCGGCGTCTATCAATTCGCGCCGATCGAGGAATTTACCGAGGAGGAATTCCATCGCGAATTCAATATCAACGTGCTCGGCACGCTGCTCACCACACAGGAAGCAGTCAAGCACTTCGGTCCGCAAGGCGGCAATATCATCAACATCGGCTCGAATGCCGTCAGCATGAACCTGCCGACTGCATCGGTTTACACCGCAACCAAAGCCGCCGTGAGCTCGATCACGCAGGTTCTTGCCAAGGAACTCGGTTCGCGGAACATCCGAGTCAACAATCTGGCGCCGGGCGGCGTCGAGACCGAAGGCGTCACCGCCGCCGGCTTTCTCGGCAGCGACTTCGAAAAGCATCTTGTCTCCCAGACGCCGCTTGGGCGCCTTGGCCAGCCGACCGATATCGCTCCAATCGCCGTCTTCCTCGCTTCAGCAGATTCCTCCTGGCTGACGGGCGAAACCATCTATGCCGGCGGCGGCCTGAAATAACTCGACATTGGAGACACCGCCTCCACGGGAGCGCGGTGTCGCCCGGCGCGGTGGTATAGCCACCCATCGAGCCAATACATTGGCGGATGATTGCCAAACCACCTCGTTTTCCTATTTAGTAGAGCTATTCGGGCTTTCCGCATAAAGGCACAGCGACTGTGCCGAAAAATTTGAGAAACAGATCCTGCCTTCAATGCGATCCCACGCAGCAGCGAATGTCATCGAACTCCCTTAAAATCCGCCGGCGATCGCTGTCGTGAACAACAAACGGAGGACGTCTTTATGAATACCGCCAATACGAAATCGAAATTGGGTACTCGCACCAATCTCAGCGAAGACGCGACACGCGATATTTCCGCAGCATTGACCGCGCTTCTCGCAGATGTCTTTGCCCTCTACCTGAAGACGAAAAATTTTCATTGGCACATGAGCGGCCCACATTTCCGCGACTATCACCTGTTGTTGGACGAGCACGGCGATCAGATCTTCGCGATGACCGACCCCATGGCAGAGCGCGCCCGCAAAATCGGCGGAAACACGCTTCGGTCGATCGGCCAGATCGCCAAGCTCCAACGCATCCCCGACAATGACGCCGAATATGTCGACCCGCAGGACATGCTTGCCGAACTGGCGGATGACAATCTGAAGCTCTCGGCCGAAATGCGCGCCGTTCACGACGTCTGCGACGAATATGGCGATGTCGCTACCGCCAGTCTTCTTGAAAACTGGCTGGACGAAACGGAACGCCGCACTTGGTTCCTGTTCGAGATCACGCGCAAGTCCAACCGCTGACATCATAAAGTCTCTGTCTTCGAACACGATCTGTTGAAGGCGGCACGCAGCGCCCCGGATTTCCTCGCTCGCACTCGGCAACGGCGAGGAAATCCTTGACTCCTGTGGAAAACCTCTTAGAACCGGCGGCGGAAAAGGAAGACTTTCATGCTTCGCTTCGAACAGATCGACAGCTTCAGTCACCTGGCTGGTTATGCCGGGCGGGATGTCTATTTTCCGGTTTCTTCCAAAACCATGGCCAAAACGACGACGAAAACCGTCTGACGTCTCTGGCCTGCCGCTCTCTCCCCGGCTCGGCTGGGGACAGGAACCGGTCGTAACGGCCACGGTTCCCCCCTTCGCCCAAGAGGAGAGAAGAGAAAGAGAGCTTGAGAAATGGGTTTCAAAGTTGCAGTAGCGGGCGCGACCGGGAATGTCGGCCGTGAAATGCTCAACATCCTGTCCGAACGCGGCTTTCCGGCCGATGAGGTC
>NZ_JAELTU010000022.1 GCF_016429015.1 Rhizobium sp. ASV20 | reverse complement strand
AGGTTTGCGGAACTTTCGGGGGCATAATCGCGTTTATTCTTTGGTCCGGACGACGCGAATGATCCGAATAGCGCTGGCTCCGGCATTCAAGGAGGCTGGAAATGAAAATTCTGGCAACAGCGCTGATTGCGCTAGGAATGTTCGCACTGCCTGCAACCCACGCCGAAGCCCGCCGTCACTATCATGGGCACCATCATCGCGTGATCGTCCACCGGCATTACTATCATCACCACTACTACCGGCACTACTATTACCGACCCCACTATTATCGCCCTTATCCTTACTACTACCGCCCGTATTACGGCTATTATCAGCCCGACTATGGCTACTACCCGCCGTTATACTCATTCGGCTGGTTTGGTGGGTTTGGCGGATATCGCCACCACGGCTGGTCTGGTGGGCGCGGATATTATCATGGATGGCACGGAGGCGGTGGGCACTGGCGGTATCATAGCCGGCCGCATTTCTCGCATAACTGACACTCCAGCCGGAAACGAAATGGCGCCTTCCGGCGCCATTTGCTGAGGGACTTGCCGTCGTTCGGCAGCAATAGACTTAAGCCGGATTCAATACGTGAACGGCGCGATCGGCCATGAGATGCTTCACCTTCTCGCCGTAAGCGGCCATGTGCGCCGAAGCGGCATGGGCCTTCAACGCGTCCATGCTCGCCCATTTCTCGACCACGACGAACGTATCCGCCCCGAATGCCGGGTCGGCACCCTCGACATCCACGACAGCTGTATATTCGATGCAGCCATCTTCGGCGTGAACCGCCGGAACGTTGGCCTGAAAAGCTTCGAGCACCTCCGCGCGCTTGCCGGGCAAAGCGGTGAGGATCGCGAGAACATGGATCATAACGATATCCTTGAAACCATTAGACATTCGGATGGAAAATACATGATGCCGCCGAATCCGCAGCGGGCCTCGATCATTATCACAGATTGGCGATATCCGAATGCTTGAGGTTAGTTTTGCTCAAGCGCGGCTAACGAGTGGAAATCTGTCACTGTAGAACCAGCGATGCCTAGGTTCCGATAAGTAGATGATCGTCACTTGGGAAGTGGTGCCGCTTACGTGACTCGAACACGTGACCCCATCATTACGAATGATGTGCTCTACCGACTGAGCTAAAGCGGCATTCCAGGGGCGTTCGGTTCGGCCCCGCGATTTGCATGGCGCTGATACAGTCTATGCGACCAGATTTCAAGCGTCCAAATTGCCATTTGGCAAAAAAGCGAGCGGGCCTGTGAAAAACAAGCCCGCTGCCGGGCTATTCAAAGAGCGAGCCGAGCCCGCGCCTGATAGTATTCCGCTTCAAGCCTGTCGACGAGTTTGGCGACGGGCTCAATGGATTTGACTGCGCCGATGCCCTGGCCGGAGCCCCAGATGTCTTTCCAAGCTTTCACGCCTGTGGTGGCGGCTTCGAAGTCCATCTTGGAAGGGTCGGCTTCGGGCAGGTTGTCGGGGTCCAGGCCGGCGGCAAGGATAGACGGTTTCAGATAGTTGCCGTGCACGCCGGTGAAATAGTTGGAGTAGACGATATCGGCGGCGGTTCCTGCGACGATTGCCTGCTTATAGGCATCGGCGGCGCGCGCCTCCTCCGTCGCGATGAAGGGAGAGCCTATATAGGCCAAGTCAGCGCCTGCGGCCTGCGCGGCCAGCACGGCGCCGCCGGTTGCGATCGCGCCGGCGAGCAGCAGCGGTCCGTCGAACCATTCGCGGATTTCCTGCACGAGCGCGAAAGGCGAAAGGCGGCCCGCGTGGCCACCGGCGCCCGCAGCCACGGCGATCAGCCCATCCGCGCCCTTGCGTATCGCCGAATTGGCATGGCGGTTGTTGATGATGTCATGCAGGACGATGCCGCCGTAGGAATGCACGGCCGCATTCACCTCCGGTACGGCGCCGAGTGAGGAAATGACGATCGGTACCTTGTATTTCACGCAGAGCATCAGATCGTGCTCCAGTCGCTTGTTCGACATATGAACGATCTGGTTGACAGCAAATGGAGCTGCCGGACGATCCGGATTTGCGGCATTGTGTGCGGCGAGATCCTCGGTGATTATGGCCAGCCATTCGTCGAGCTGGCTTTCCGGCCGCGCGTTCAGCGCCGGGAAGGAACCGACGACACCTGCCTTGCATTGCGCCAGCGTCAGCGCCGGATGTGAGATGATGAAGAGCGGCGAGGCCACGACCGGGAGCCGCAGACGTTCGGTCAGGATCGGTGGAAGGGCCATACACATCATCCATTCTTTGACGTTTACGAAAACGTCAAAGAAATAGCAGATGTCCAAACCGGTGGGAAGTGGCGAGGAGCGGAATGACCGTCAGCCGCAATTCATGCGCGATAAGCTTTCTCGGATTGCCACTTGGCCATCGCAAAACTGTCGCCTTTGCCATTTATCCCCGCCCGAGTGCTTGCCGCACTTGTCGAAGGCTTGCGTATTGACAAGCGTGGCGTTACCGAATCCGGTTAATGAATGCTAAAGACCATTGCCGCCTTGCCAGCTGAGTATGCGCGTATGTTGCGAGTGAGAGTAAAGGACCTGATGTGAGCGGATTAGAAACGGCTATCAGAAGCGCGTTGGACAGGTCCGATCGCGCCAATCCGGAAATCCGGGCTCGTATCTATCAGTCGGCACGACAGGCATTGGAAGCCGGCCTCCGTAAACAGGACATTACCGACGTCAACGTCGTCGCTGCCCAGCGTCAGCGGCTGGAGGCGACGATACGCGAGATCGAGACCGAGGAACGCCTCCGTCCCGCGCAAGCAGCGCCGCCGCCGCCTCCGGAGCTTGGTGCCTCGCATGTTTCCCCAGCGCCGCCGCGCCCGGTGCCTGGGCAGCCGGCACAGCGATCCGAACCCATCATGAGCGTGCGCGGCGAAACTCGAGACAGCGATCCGCCTTTCTCGCGCGATGTCGGCCCGGCAGAAGCTCTCTCGGTCGAACCCGCAGGCCCGCAGGCTGATTTCGACGATATGCGGGCAGGGCCTGCAGATCATCTCGGCGCCGACAGCGACATGCGGGCGGCCGCCGACGCTCCGGCATCCGCTCGAACGATGAATTTCAAGCCGGAACGCGCTGCCGTTCGCCGCAAGCCGCGCAAGTTCTTCTCGCGCTTGCTGGTGTTCTGCATCCTGCTGGCCTTTCTCGGCGTCGGCGCTTGGTGGATCAAGACCTCTGGCGTCTTCATGTCGGCGGCGCAGAGAGACACCAGCGTCCGCAACCCGCCGGCACATGTCGACTCGCAGGATTTCAGCGGCAACACTAGCGAAGACGATAATGCCGACGAGGACGACAACAGCGGCCCCGCCAATCCAGGCCTGGCGGTCATCGATCCGCAAAACCGTTTCTCCGAAGAGTGGATCGAAGTTCTGAAGCCGACGGACGCAGCGAAGGTGAAGGCCGGAGCGCAGGCAAAGGCCGAGAATGTTTCGGAGAATGAGGGGCCGGCGGTACGAATTACCTCCCTCAGCAGCGGGCCGGATGGCAGTGCATCCGTGGAAATACCGGCCAACGTGCTGCAGCAGGTGGTCGGCAAACCTTCGACGATCGCGTTGACCCTGCAATCGACATCAGACGCGCCGACGCAGATCACGGTGGAGTGCGATTTTGGTGCGCTCGGTCGTTGCGGCCGTCATCGCTTCACCGCCAGCCGCCAGAAAACGGATGCGTTGTTCCAGCTTCGCTTCGATGGTGCGAAAGCGCCGACGGCTTCCGGTCGACTGATCATCAACAGCGATGTCGATGGCAAGGCGCGCGGCATCAACATCTACGCTATCCGCGTGTTGCCCGGGCAATAAGTCCGGGTCGCGCAGCGTTGTTTTTTTACGCAAGCGCGGCCGGAGAACGGCCGCGCGTACCTCCCTGCACCTATTTGAAGCCAGCCGAGCCCGTGCTCATGATCTTGTCGTCGATTTCGCCGATGGCCTTCTCGTCCTTGCCGTCATAGTCGAGCGTCAGCAGAATGTGACGGATGAGGCTCAGGCGCGCGCGCCGCTTGTCGTTGGCGCGCACGACGGTCCACGGCGCATAGTCCGTATGCGTATCCTTCAGCATGCGGTCCCGCTTTTCGCTGTATTCCTTCCATCTGGGAAGGGCGGCGATATCCATCGAGGAAAGCTTCCAGACGGCGCGGGGATCGTGGCACCGGTCGTGGAAACGCTTCAGCTGCATTTCCCGGCCGATGTCGAGATAGAACTTGAAGAAGTAGATGCCGTCCTGGACGATCAGCTTTTCCATCTGCGGCGCCTGCTTCAGGAACTGCTCGTATTGTTTCGGCGTGCAGAAGCCCATGATCGGCTCGACGCCGGCGCGGTTATACCAGGAGCGGTCGAACAGCACGAATTCGCCGGCCGTCGGGAATTGCGCGACATAGCGCTGGAAATACCATTGCCCGGCCTCACGGTCCGTCGGCTTGGTCAGCGCCACGACACGCGCCAGGCGAGGGTTCATGTGGGCCGATGTCGCCGCGATCGAGCCGCCCTTGCCGGCGGCGTCGCGCCCTTCGAACAGCGCCATCACCCGTTTGCCCGTCGCCTGAAGCCAGAACTGCACCTTGATGAGCTCGATCTGCAGCGCCTTCAGCTCGTCCAGATACTCTTCTTCCTTGAGCTTCTTCTTGTAGGGATAGTTGCCCGAGGTCAGCGCCTCATCATCGATCCAGCTCGGCAACACGGGGTCGTCGACGTCGAATAGCCGCTTGGTCCCCCGAATATCCAGCTCTACCGCGCGGCTTTTGACTTCCTCTCCCATATGGTCCGGCTCCTCGGTCGTTAACGCTTTGCTAGCCTTGCCGCAGAAACGCGGCAAATACTCTTCCGGCAAGTTGGCGCTTTTATCCAATGGTTTCAACCCTTTTGCTTTTTCCTCCTTTTGCCGGCTACATTTATTTTCGTCAGTTTTCGCCTTCTGTGGATAGAGCCGAATACTTCTGTCATGAATCGCGGATAAGAGGCGGAATCCAGCATTCCATGATGGCAGGCGAAGGGACGGGCGCAGTTGGAAGACGAATGGTCAATTGTCAGGAAGTTGATGGTGCGGTTGCGGCAGGAGAGCGCCATCCTGATTCTGGCGACGCTGATTGCGGCGCTTGCGCTCATTGAAGGCATCCATACCGGCGTCGTGTTCTGGATCTGGGCCGTTGCCGTGATTGTCGCGCTCATCCGCCAACCGCTGGTCCAGCGGGTCGCCGTGCCAGCCCAGGCAGGGCCAGCGCCGGCCGATCCGGAGGCTGCCATGCACGCTGCCTTCGCGGGTCTTTCGGCACTTGATGTTCCTGTCTTGATCATTGATCGCGAGGCATCGGTGCTGGTGCAGAACGCCGCGGTCGAAAAGGCTTTCGGTGCCTTCCCGATCGGAGCGCATATCTCGTCGAAGCTGCGATCCCCCGGCCTGCTCGACATGGTTCGCGAGACCATCGCGACCAACACACCGAACCAGATCGAGCATTCCGAGCGGCTACCGTCGGAGCGCGTCTACATCGTGCGCATCGCGCCGATCGATCTGCAGCAGGCCGAGGTCGAAACCGGCACCTTCTTCCTGCTGTCCTTCCGCGACATATCGGAGCTGCGCCACATCGATCGTATGCGGTCCGACTTCGTCGCGAATGCCAGTCATGAGCTGCGTACGCCGCTGGCTTCGCTGAGAGGCTTCATCGAGACCATCCAGGGCCCTGCCAAATCGGACCCGAAAGCCCAGCAACGTTTCCTTGGCATCATGTTCGATCAGACGACCCGCATGAGCCGGCTGGTCGATGATCTTCTGTCGCTCTCGCGGCTGGAGCTGAAGTCGCACATCGCGCCGGATCAGAAGGTCGATCTCGTGCCGCTGCTCGGCCACGTGCGGGACTCGTTGGCGCCGCTCGCCGGCGATCTCGACGTGACGATCAACCTGCATATGCCCGACGACAAGGTGGAGGTGCTGGGCGACCGCGACGAGCTGGTGCAGGTTTTCGAAAATCTGATCGAGAATGCCTGCAAGTATGGCCAGGAAGGCAAGTCGGTCGAGGTTTCGCTTTTGAACGAGCCGGGTCAGGCAGTCGCCGTCGTCATTTCCGACAAGGGGCCGGGAATACCGGCCGAGCATGTACCGCGGCTGACCGAGCGCTTTTATCGCGTCAATGTTGAGGACAGCCGCTCGAAGAAGGGCACCGGCCTTGGGCTTGCCATCGTCAAGCACATTCTGACCCGTCACCGCGCAAGGTTGATCGTCAAGTCGGAAGTTGGGAAGGGAACCGACTTTACCGTCCGCTTCTGAAAGTCGTTGCGAATCCTCGATTCCGGGTGAGATTTAGCCTATAATTTTCAAAGAGATAGACTGTCATAATTGTTTCACTCGCCTGACATAAAAGGGCGGTGCTTTGGCCGGTAAGAAAGAAGCGCTGAAACTGGTGGGTGTACCGCTCGCCGTCGTGCTCTTTTAGCCCGTCAGGGAGGATTCAATATGAACGCGTTGAAATTGTCTATTCTCGCGCTGGTCGCATCCGCCGCTTTTGCCGGCGCTGCCGTGGCCCGCGACCAGATTCAGATTTCCGGTTCGTCTACCGTATTCCCCTATGCCAAGATCGTTGCCGAAAATTTCGGCGAGACCCACACCAGCTTCAAGACGCCGATCGTCGAATCCGGCGGCTCGGGCGCCGGCCTCAAGGAATTCTGCAAGGGCGTCGGCACCGACACCATCGATATCGCCAATGCGTCGCGTCCGATCAAGGATAGCGAAATCGGTGCCTGCAAGGCGGCCGGTGTCGCCGATATCCAGCAGATCAAGATCGGCTATGACGGCATCGTCTTCGCCTTTGACAAGAGCAACCCGGACATCAAGTTCGTACCCGCCGATCTCTACAAGGCGCTGGCAGCTGAAGTCGTCGTCGACGGCAAGCTGGTTGCCAATCCCTACAAGAAGTGGTCGCAGATCAACCCGTCGCTGCCGGATTTTGAAATCGCCGCTTATATCCCGGGCGAGAAGCACGGCACCCGCGAGGTCTTCGAGGAGCGCGTGCTTGCCGCCGGCTGCAAGGCTTCAGGTGCGCTCGACGTCATCAAGGCTGCGATCCAGGATGCCGACCAGCAGGCGAAGAAGTGCATTGCCGTGCGCAAGGATGGTCTGGCGGTCGATATCGACGGCGACTATCCCGAGACGCTGGCGCGCATCAACGCCAACAAGCATGGCATCGGCGTCTTCGGCCTTTATTTCTATCAGAACAACGCGGACAAGCTGAAGGTCGCCACCGTCAGCGATATCGTGCCCTCCGGTCAGACGATCGCCGACGGCACTTATCCGGTCTCGCGTCCCTTGTTCTTCTACGTCAAGAAGGCGCATCTGGGCGTTATCCCAGGCCTCAAGGAATATGTCGATTTCTTCACCAGCGATCAGATGATCGGGCCGGATAGCCCGCTGGCCGAATATGGCCTCGTGCCCGCGCCGGATGCTGAACGCGACCAGATCCGCAAGGACTTTGCGGACGGAAAGATCATGTGAGTGCGTAAGGACTATGCGTCGGGGCAGTCTTCGGGCGCGCCGACGTTGGCCGAGGAATGGGCCGGGGAATTGGTATGAGTGTGTCACTGCTGCTGCTATGCGTGTCGGTCATCGGCGCCTTTGCCTTCGTGCTGGGGCGGGTGAGGGCTGCCGCGTTGTCGTCGGGCGGCAGGTCTTCCTCGATGCATTCCCGGCATGGCTATCACGGCGCCTATGCGGCCATATGGGCTGTGCTTCCGGCACTGGCGCTCGTTTGCGTCTGGTCGATTGCGAGCCCCGAAGTGATCGATCGCGTGGTGATCAAGTCCTTTCCGGAGGAGGTGAAAATCCTCCCGCGCGCGGAACTCAATCTCAGCTACGGCATGGTGCGCAGCATTGCGCACGGCATGCGCCTTCTCAGTGGCCAGGAGTTGACGGAGGTCGCCAACGGCACCGCCGATCTGCAATTGCTGCTGGCACAGAAGGGTGTGCCGCTGGCAGTCCGCCCGACCGGCTACATGGTCGATGCGGCCAACAAATATAATGGCCTGCGCGAAATCAGCCGGATCGTCATGAGCGTATCGGCGATCCTGCTGTCGCTGCTATGCGCGACCTATGGCCTGCGTGCCATCGCTCCCCGTTTTCGTGCCCGCAATCGTGTCGAGCAGGTCATTCTCGGGGCACTGATCATTGCATCCTCCATCGCTGTGCTGACGACTGTGGGCATTGTGATCTCGATGCTGTCGGAAGCCGCGCGTTTCTTCAGCATGGTGCCTGCAGCGGAGTTCTTCTTCGGCACGGTCTGGGATCCGCGTTTCACGGGCGCAGGCACGCAGACATCTGGAACCTTTGGCTTGATCCCGTTGCTGGCCGGCACGATCTATATTGGCCTGGTCGCCATGCTCTTTGCCGTGCCGATCGGCTTGTTTGCGGCGATCTACATGGCCGAATATGCCTCGGCCCGCGTGCGCTCCATCGCAAAGCCGATGCTTGAGGTGCTGGCGGGCATTCCGACGATCGTTTACGGCTTCTTCGCCCTCGTCACGGTCGGACCTTTCCTCAGAGACATTTCGGCAGAGATCAACGGCCTGATGACAGGCAGCTTCACGAGCTTCATCGAGGCGCAGAGCGTTCTGACCGCCGGCTTCGTCATGGGCGTGATGTTGATCCCCTATGTCTCGTCGCTATCGGATGACATCATCATGGCGGTCCCGCGCTCGTTGCGTGACGGTTCGCTCGGGCTTGGCGCAACGCGCTCCGAAACGGTGAAGCGCGTCCTCCTGCCGGCAGCGCTTCCCGGTATCGTCGGTGCGCTCCTGATGACGGCATCGCGCGCTGTCGGAGAGACGATGATCGTCGTGCTGGCAGCCGGCGTCGCGGCGCGCATGCAGTTCGATCCCTTCGAGCCGATGACGACGGTGACGGTAAAGATCGTCAACCAGCTGACCGGCGATCTGGAGTTCACCTCACCGCAGACGCTGGTCGCCTTCGCCCTCGGCATCACCCTGTTTTGCCTGACGCTCTGCCTGAACGTCTATGCGCTCTACATCGTCCGCCGCTACAGGGAGCAATACGAATGAGCGATATCGTATCCTCCTCGTCGCAGAAAATTCCGCGCGAGCTTACGCCGGGCACGCGAGCGCATCGCGATATCGGCATCGCCAGGCGCTATGCCGCCGAACGTCGTTTCCGCGCCTGTGGCATAGCCGCGGTCACCTTCGGTCTCGTCTTCCTCGTCATTCTGGTTTCGACGGTCGTTCGCAACGGCTATACCGCCTTCGTGCAGACCTCGATCTCCTTGCCGATCGAATTCAGCGAGAAGGTGATCGACCCGACAGGCAAGCGGACAAGCGATCCGAAGGTGCTGATCGCGGCCAATTATCCGGTTCTCGTGCGTGACGCGCTGGTGAAGGCGCTTGGCATCGATCCAGCCGACCGCGCGCTCGTTCGCGAGGCGACGGCGATGGTGTCCGACGGTGCCAGGGTCGCGCTGCGTGACCGGGTTGTCGCCAATCCTTCGATCGTTGGGACCACCCAGAATGTCACCTTCCTTGCCAGCGCCAACATCGACTCCGCCAACAAGGGGCAGATCGATCTCACGGTGGACGAGAAAGACCGAAAGATATCCGACCGGCAGGTAGCCTGGATGAAGCAACTCCGCGACAGCGGCGCACTCTACAAAGCCTTCAACAGTGGCCTTTTCCTGTCGGGCAATTCGAGCCGACCGGAAGCTGCTGGCCTTGGCGTCGCCCTGATCGGCTCTCTCTATCTGATGCTGACCGTCCTCGTCCTCGCCTTGCCCGTGGGCGTCGCCGCTTCGATCTATCTCGAGGAATTCGCGCCAAAGAACCGCCTGACGGATCTGATCGAGGTCAACATCAACAACCTCGCAGCCGTGCCGTCGATCGTTTACGGCCTGCTCGGCCTCTCGGTCTTCATCAACATGATGGGGCTGCCGCGCTCGGCCTCGCTGGTCGGCGGCCTCGTGCTGAGCCTGATGACGTTGCCGATGATCATCATCGCCACGCGCTCCGCGCTGCGGGCTGTACCGCCGTCGATCCGCAGCGCTGCTCTTGGCCTCGGTGCGTCGCGTATGCAGATGGTCTTCCACCATGTCTTGCCGCTCGCCATGCCCGGTATCTTGACCGGCACGATCCTGGGGCTTGCCCATGCACTTGGCGAAACCGCGCCGCTGCTTCTGATCGGCATGGTCGCCTTCGTCGCCAATTATCCCGCTTCGCCGCTCGATCCTTCGACGGCCCTGCCGGTGCAGATATACATGTGGGCGAGCGAGGCGGAGCGCGCCTTCGTCGAAAGAACCTCCGGGGCCATCATCGTCCTGCTCTTCTTCCTCGTTGCGATGAATATCGGCGCAATCCTGCTGCGCCGCCGCTTCGAGCGGCGCTGGTAGGGGAGGAGTACGAAATGAACATGATGACGGAAGCCGGAAGCGAACGAGCATTGGCCAAGAAGATGACGACGATCCCGTACAAGATGATCGGCCAGGACGTTTCAGTCTTCTATGGCGAAAAGCGTGCGCTCTTCGACGTCAATCTGAATATTCGCGCCAATACGGTCACCGCTTTGATCGGTCCGTCCGGCTGCGGTAAGTCCACATTCCTGCGTTGCCTCAACCGCATGAACGATACGATCGAGACATGCCGCATCACAGGCAAGATCACGCTCGACGATCAGGATGTCTACGACAACAGCATCGACGTGGTGGAGCTGCGCGCGCGCGTCGGCATGGTCTTCCAGAAGCCCAATCCGTTTCCGAAATCGATCTACGAGAACGTCGCCTACGGCCCGCGCATCCACGGCCTGCATCGTTCGAAAGCCGATCTCGAGCACATCGTCGAAACCAGCCTGCAGAAGGCCGGTCTCTGGGGCGAAGTGAAGGACCGGCTCCACGATGCCGGCACGAGCCTGTCTGGCGGACAGCAGCAGCGCCTGTGCATCGCGCGCGCCGTTGCCGTCAGCCCGGAGGTGATCCTGATGGACGAGCCCTGCTCGGCGCTCGATCCGATTGCAACGGCAAAGGTCGAAGACCTCATCCATGAGCTGCGGGAGAATTTTACCATCGTCATCGTGACGCATTCCATGCAGCAGGCTGCCCGCGTTTCACAGCGCACCGCAATGTTCCATCTCGGCCATCTGGTCGAGGAGAACGACACCGATAAGATGTTCACCAATCCCGACGATTTCCGCACGCAGGATTACATCATGGGCCGTTTTGGTTGATGATGTCAGGCGCGCGGCTCCTTTCACACAGTTCACCTTGAGGAAAGAAAAATGGTCTCCACTCACATTCTCTCTGCCTATGACGAAGACCTGAAGTTCCTGACGCGCCGCATTGCCGAAATGGGCGGTCTGGCCGAACAGATGGTCAGCGACAGCGTTCGCGCACTGGTCCACAGCGACGCCGCTCTCGCACAGAAGGTCATCTCCGACGACGTCGTTCTCGACCATGCCGAGCGCGAAGTCGGCGACAAGGCGATCGTCACCATTGCACGTCGTCAGCCGATGGCGGCCGACCTGCGCGAAATCATGGGCTCGATCCGCATCGCCTCCGATCTGGAGCGCGTCGGCGACCTCGGCAAGAACACCGCAAAGCGCGTTATCGCCGTGCAGGGCACCGGCGTTCCGCGTCGTCTCGCCCGCGGCATCGAGCATCTTTCCGAACTGGCGCTCGGCCAGCTCAAGGAAGTACTCGACGTCTACGCCACCCGCTCGCCGGACAAGGCCGTCTCGATCCGTGAACGCGACGAGGAAATCGATGCGATGTACACCTCGCTCTTCCGCGAGATGCTGACCTACATGATGGAAGATCCGCGCAACATCACCACCTGCACGCATCTTCTCTTCTGCGCCAAGAACATCGAGCGCATCGGCGACCATGCCACCAACATTGCCGAGACGATCTATTACATGGCGACCGGCGCACAGCCGGAAGGCGAACGTCCGAAGGACGACACTGCAAACACCGTTGGCGCGGTGACGGAATAATCTGGAAGAGAAGAAGGGAGACCAAAGGCGCATGGTTCCGAGAGTTGCTGTTGTAGAAGACGAGGAAGCGCTGAGCGTTCTGCTGCGCTACAATCTCGAAGCTGAAGGCTTCGAGGTCGACACGATCCTCAGAGGCGATGAAGCCGAGTTGCGTCTCCAGGAGCGCATCCCCGATCTTCTGATCCTCGACTGGATGCTCCCCGGCGTGTCCGGTATCGAGCTCTGCCGCCGGCTGCGTATGCGGCCGGAGACGGAGCGCCTGCCGATCATCATGCTGACGGCCCGTGGCGAGGAAAGTGAGCGCGTGCGCGGCCTTTCGACCGGCGCGGACGATTACGTCGTCAAGCCGTTCTCGACGCCGGAGCTGATGGCCCGCGTCAAGGCGATGCTGCGGCGCGCCCGTCCGGAGGTTCTCTCCACGGTGCTGCGGTGCGGCGATATCGAGCTGGATCGCGAGACCCACCGCGTTCACCGCAAGAGCCGCGAAGTGCGGCTGGGTCCGACGGAGTTCCGTCTGCTGGAATTCCTGATGTCCTCGCCGGGCCGCGTCTTCTCGCGCTCGCAGTTGCTCGATGGTGTATGGGGACACGATATCTATGTCGACGAACGCACCGTCGACGTTCATGTCGGCCGCCTCCGCAAGGCGCTGAACTTCTCCAACATGCAGGATGTCATCCGCACCGTTCGCGGCGCGGGCTATTCCATGGAAGCCTGAGCGGTCAGCCGCTCAGGCATCAACATTGCGGCGGAAACAGAAAACGGGCCTCGAGGGGCCCGTTTCGTCGTCTGATTTCCTGAATTCGCTGCTTAGCCGTTGTTCCGTCGACGCTCATTGACCGGCTGATAAGCCATGCGCTGATGGTAGGTGCAGTACGGAGAAGAATCCGGGCTGTCGTTACCGCAGAAGTGGAAATCGTCCTTCAGCGGATCGCCGACTGGCCACTTGCAGGTGCGTTCCGTCAGTTCAGTCAGGCCGAGACGGCGAGAGATCGGAACGACGACATTCGAAGCCGGACGATAGGTGATCTCGTTGACCGCATCGACCTCGATCTCTTCCTTCAGCATGGTTGCACCCTGCTGGCGGGTAACCGTACGGGTCGCGACGCGCGAGGTGTAAGCCGGAGCCCGCGGCGCCGAGGCGCTGCGCTTCGGCGTGCGAGCAGCCGTCGCCGTGCCACCCGCCTTCGCTCGGCCGGGAAGGTTCAGGCGATGCACCTTGCCGATGACGGCATTACGGCTCACGCCACCCAGCTGCGCCGCGATCTGGCTGGCGCTCAACCCTTCGGACCATAGCTTTTTCAGCTTCTCGACGCGTTCGTCTGTCCAATTCATGCCCTGTCTCCGCTGTCGCGTTTCCGGTGGCAGAATCCTTCACCATTGCCTCGAATGGGAACGAGGCACGAAACGCTTTAAAATTGTGGTGACTAGTTCCGCCGCATGCAGTCTAGCAATTGGTTTTTAACCTAGTGTGAGGCTGACTCCGTGACAAGAGTCGCGTGAATCTTGTGGAATCGATTTCGGGGTTTTCCCCAACTTGCTGCCCGGGCGTGGCATTTCTGCAATAGGCAGTGTTGAACGTAATCCTTTTGCGCGCAAGCGCTTTCTCGCACTTGCTAAATCGCCAGTTTTGTTGACATCGCGGTGCAAAACATCAATAGTGCCCAGGCCGCCGCAAGGCGGCATTTTTGATTTTTTCGGACCCGTTTCATCAAGTGGAAGCGATTAGTCCTTAAAGTTGTGATCTAGGAGATATGGCCATGGCCGAGACCGCGCCGCTTTATGACACATACATGCGTGCTCCTTTGCGGTTCGAGCGAGGCGAGGGCGTGTGGCTGGTCACGGAAAGCGGCGAGCGCTACCTTGATTTTGCAGCCGGCGTCGCCGTCAATTCGCTCGGTCACGCGCATCCGCATCTGGTGGCGGAATTGAAGGCTCAGGCGGACAAGGTCTGGCATCTGTCGAACCTCTATGAAGTGCCCGGTCAGGAGAAGCTGTCGAAGCGGCTGACGGAAGTCACCTTCGCCGACAAGGTGTTCTTCACCAATTCAGGCGCTGAGGCACTTGAATGCGCCATCAAGACGGCGCGGCGCTATCACTTTGCCAAGGGGCATCCCGAGAAGTTCCACGTCATCACTTTCGAGGGCGCCTTCCACGGCCGCACCATCGCGACGATCGCGGCCGGTGGCCAGGAAAAGTACATCGAGGGCTTCGGCCCGAAGGCTCCGGGCTTCGATCAGGTGCCTTTCGGCGACCTCGACGCCGTCCGCGCCGCCATCACCGATGCGACGGCGGCGATCCTGATCGAGCCGGTGCAGGGTGAGGGCGGTATTCGCCCGGCCACCAACGAATTCCTGCGCGGTCTGCGCCAGATCTGCGATGAACACGGCCTGCTGCTGATCCTGGATGAAGTGCAGTGCGGCGTCGGCCGCACGGGCAAGCTCTTCGCTTACGAGTGGGCTGGCATCAAGCCTGACATCATGGCCGTGGCCAAGGGTATCGGTGGCGGTTTCCCGCTCGGTGCATGCCTTGCAACGGCTGAGGCCGCTTCCGGCATGAAGGCGGGAACCCACGGTTCGACCTACGGCGGCAATCCGCTCGCCATGGCAGTCGGCAATGCCGTACTCGACATCGTGCTTGCCGATGGCTTCCTGCAGCATATTCGCGATGTGGCTCTCGTCTTCCGCCAGGGGCTTGCCTCGCTGAAGGATCGCTTCCCCGATATCATCGAGGATGTCCGTGGCGAAGGCCTGATGCTCGGCATCAAGGCGGCAATCCCGCAAGCGGATCTGTTGCAGGCTATCCGCGCCGAGCATCTGCTGGGCGTGCCCGCCGGCGACAATGTCATCCGCCTGCTGCCGCCGCTGGTCGTCACTGCCGAGGAAGCACGCGAAGGCCTTGCCCGCATCGAGCGTGCGGCCGAACGCGCGCGCGCTGCCCGCACCAAGAAATCGGCTTAAGTTTACCGCCCGCAGTCGGGGCGTTCCTGCCCCACGCGGGCGTTATTGTTTTTTCTGGAGCACAGGTAAGGACATGGCTTCTCCGAAACACTTTCTCGATCTCTCAGCTGTTCCGGCTGCCGATCTGCGTCACATCATCGATGATGCGATCGTGCGAAAGAAGGCGCTGAAGGCGGGCGCGGCCGACAAGCCGCTTGCCGGCAAGATGCTGGCGATGATTTTCGAGAAGCCCTCCACCCGAACGCGCGTTTCCTTCGATGTCGGCATGCGCCAGCTTGGCGGCGAGACGCTGTTCCTCTCCGGCACCGAAATGCAGCTTGGCCGCGCCGAGACGATCGGCGATACCGCCAAGGTCCTGTCGCGTTATGTAGACGCGATCATGATCCGCACTACCGATCACGCGCGCATGCTCGAACTGGCGGAACATGCGACCGTTCCGGTCATCAATGCGCTTACCGATGACACGCATCCCTGCCAGATCATGGCCGATATCATGACCTTCGAGGAGCATCGCGGTCCGATCAAGGGCAAGACCGTTGCCTGGACCGGCGACGGCAATAACGTGCTGCATTCGTTGATCGAAGGTGCTGCTCGCTTCGGCTATCGCATGAACATGGCGGTACCCCTTGGTTCCGAGCCAAAGGATCACTATCTGAACTGGGCCCGCAACGAGGGCGCCGAAATCCTGCTCTCGCATGATGCTGACCGTGCGGTCGCCGGCGTCGATTGCGTGGTAACCGATACCTGGGTGTCCATGAATCAGGAACACCGGGCCCGCGGTCACAACGTCTTCCAGCCCTATCAAGTCAACAAGGCTTTGATGGCACAGGCCGACAAAGACGCGTTGTTCATGCATTGCCTGCCCGCCCATCGCGGGGAGGAAGTGACGGACGAAGTGATCGATGGTCCGCAATCCGTTGTTTTCGATGAGGCGGAAAACCGCCTTCATGCGCAAAAGTCGATTCTTGCTTGGTGCCTGGGCGCGATCTGAGGATATGAAGCCGCGTCCAAGGGCGCGGGCGCAGTAGGAGTAAAGCAATGGCCGAAAATGCAGCATCGCTGGGCCAATTCGATTTCGCCGGTGACGATCACGTCGTACCCTTTCAGGTGGAGGGCCTCGATGTGCGCGGCCGTGCCGTGCAGCTTGGCCCGTTGCTGGATGCGATCCTTGCCCGGCACGATTATCCGACCCCGGTAGCCCGTCTCCTGGCGGAGGCCATCGTTCTGACTGTTCTGCTCGGCACGTCGCTGAAGTTCGAAGGCAAGTTCACCGTGCAGACCAAGGGTGACGGTCCCGTCGACCTGCTGGTTGCCGATTTCTCGACGCCTGAGAATGTCCGCGCCTATGCCCGCTTCAATGAGGAGGCGCTGGCAAAGGCTGTGGCAGAAGGCCGGACGGAGCCGGAGCAGCTGCTTGGCAAGGGCGTGCTCGCTTTCACGATCGACCAGGGCCGGTTCAGTCAGCCCTATCAGGGCATCGTCGCTCTCGACGGCGCCTCGCTCGAGGAGATCGCCGGGACCTATTTCCGCCAGTCGGAACAGATCCCGACACGCGTTCGTCTGGGCGCGGCCGAGCTTTTCGACCGTGATGAAAACGGCAAGCCGCGCCATCGCTGGCGGGCGGGGGGCCTGATCGCCCAGTTCCTGCCGGAAGCGCCCGAGCGCATGCGCCAGCCGGATCTGCATGGCGGCGATGGCGATACCGGTGCGGGCCACCATACCGAGGACGATGCCTGGTCGGAAGCGCGCAGTCTGGTCGAGACCATCGATGCCGACGAGCTCACCGATCCCCAAGTCGGCACCGAGCGTCTGCTCTATCGCCTCTTCCACGAGCGTGGCGTGCGCGTCTACGAACCGAAGGCCGTCTACGACCGCTGTTCGTGCTCGCGTGACAAGCTGAAGGGCGTGCTGAAGGGCTTTTCGGCTGAAGAAATTCAGGCCAGCGAAGAGAATGGCGAAATCGCCGTGACCTGCGAATTCTGCTCGACCACCTATCGGTTCGAAGTATCCGAGATAGAGGCGGCCTGATGCCGCTTCAGAGCATCTCCACGGAGAATGCGTGAAATCCAGGAAATGGGGCGTTCCGCTGATCGAAGAGGCGGAACGCTCTAGTTCAGCGTCCGCAGCAGGTTGGGCGTGTCGAGCGAGAAAGCGGGGATCTTGACATGGAATTGCTCCCCGTCATCCGTCTCCATCTGATAATGGCCGAACATCATGCCTGACGGCGTGTCCAGCGGGCAGCCCGAGGAATATTCATAAGTGTCGCCGGGCTTTAGATGCGGTTGCTCGCCGACCACGCCTGGCCCCGTCACTTCGTCCACGATGCCGTTCATATCGGTGATGTGCCAGTAGCGCGTTACCAGCTTGACGGACATCTTGGAATGATTGGAGATGACGATGCGGTATCCCCAGACATAGCGATCGTCATCCGGATCGGATTGCTCCTCCAGATAAAAAGGCTCGACCACCACTTCTATGTCGCGTGTTAAGGCGCGATACATGCCTGCTACCTTGCCTCTGCCCTGAACCGTCGCGCGCTTCTTCAAGCCTCATCGCCGTTTCAGCATTTCCAAGTCTGCGGTATATTATCCGCTTTCCGTCTTTCCCGCAAAGTGCAGGATAACTAGCGATATCCTATAACCGATCCCTTCCGTCAAGGAACGGCGTGATGAAATATCGCGCATAGAGGTCAGTCGTTCCGAATTTCAGCTATTACGACTGAAGAAACGAGCTAGTGACTTGCTCTGAAAGTATCTCATTTGATTTGTCATTTGGTCTTGTCTACCTCAATGCGCGGCAGTCGGTGTCATGGCGCACATATACGCTTGTCGAAAGTGCTGGCACACTCCGGTTTTATCTCCAGCTCATCCGATCCGCAGTCGAGACTTGAGGCTGCTGGCCCCGGACTTCATCTCAAGTTTCTTTCGAAAGTGCTCGTCTGAGATTTTCCGGTGATCGGATTCGGGTTATCATCTGATTCTGGCACGGCCCGTGCCTCCCCCCTCCGTTCGGGAAAGTATATTTCATACCGGGCTGTCGATATCCAAACCGACTGTTTGAGCGCTGGCATAAGGAGGGGTTGCGATGTTGGCTCGCAATAGGAGGTTTAGATGAGGCTTTCTGCCCCTGTATATCACTTGAAGCGCAAGGCGAGGCTGTTGTCACGCCAGCAGAACATACCCTTGCATGCGGCGCTGGATCGCATCGCCGCGGCCGAAGGATTTGAAGGCTGGAGTTTGCTTTCGGCGAAGACGAGCACCGGCGTTCCCGTCAGTGAATTGTATTGTCGATTGAATCCGGGTGATTTGGTTCTGGTCGGCGCCCGGCCCGGTCACGGCAAGACTTTGATGAGTTTGAGGCTTGCCGTCGAAGCCATGAAGTCAGGCAATCGCGGCGCGTTTTTCACCCTGGAGGATACGGAGAAGGCCGTTCTGAATCGCTTCCGGATGATCGAGGCTGATCACGCGGAATTCGCTGAATTATTTGAATTCGACAATTCGGACGCCATTAGCGCCGACTATATCGTCAAAAGGCTGGCAGCGGCGCCGCGCGGCACGCTGGCGGTGGTCGATTATCTGCAGCTTTTGGATCAGAAGCGGGAAAATCCTGACGTGATGACCCAGGTAAAGGCGTTGAAGGCATTCGCGCGGGAAAGAGGCGTGATCATCGTCTTCATCTCCCAGATCGATCGCTCATACGACCCTGAACGGAAGCCTGTCCCCGATCTGGAGGATGTCCGCTTGCCGAATCCCCTGGATCTCAGCTTGTTCGACAAGATGTTCTTCCTGCACGACGGTACGGTCCAGTTCAGGGCTGCAAGCTGACGGGGAGCCGTCTCCTGCGACATTGCCTTGCAAGCTGGATCGGGCCGCCTGGAGAGAAACCGGGCGGCCCGATTGATATCAGGCTGAAACCTGCTCGAGCGCCCGGGCGAAATCTTCGACCAGATCGTCGCTATCCTCGATGCCGGCGGAGAAGCGGACGGTGCCCGGCGAAATGCCGAGTTCGGCCCGTGCTTCGTCGGTAAGGTTCTTGTGCGTCGTTGTGGCCGGATGGGTGATCAGGCTCTTGCTATCGCCGAGATTGTTGGAAATCTTGACGATCTCCAGGGCGTTCTGCAGCTTGAAGGCCGCTTCCTTGCCGCCCTTGAGTTCGAAGGCGATCAGTGTAGAGCCACCGCTCATCTGCTTGGCGATGATATCGGCCTGCGGATGGTCCTTGCGGCCCGGGTAGATCACGCGGGCGACCTTGTTGGTCTGCTCGGCGAGAAAATCTGCCAGTTTGGCGGCGTTCTTCGTCTGCTGGGCAACGCGCAGCGGCAAGGTCTCGATGCCCTTCAGAAGCGTCCATGCGGTGAAGGGGGACATGGCCGGACCGGTATGGCGGAAATAATCCTGCAGCTTCTCATCGATCCACTGCTTGTCGGAGAGGATAACACCACCGAGCGAACGGCCCTGGCCGTCAATATGCTTGGTGGCAGAATAGACGACGATATGGGCGCCGAGCTCCAGCGGCTTCTGGAAGAGCGGCGTCGCGAAGACATTGTCGACCACGACCTTGGCACCGATCTGGTTGGCGAGCTTGGCGACGGCTGCGATATCGACCACTTCGAGTGTCGGATTGGTCGGGCTTTCCAGGAAGAACACCTTGGTGTTCGGGCGGATGGCCTTTTCCCAGTTTTCGGTGAAGCGGCCGTCGACGAGGGTGAACTCAATGCCGTATTTCGGGGCCAATGTCTCGACGACCCAGCGGCAGGAGCCGAAGAGCGCGCGGGCTGCGACGATGTGGTCGCCGGCCTGCAGCTGGCAGAGGATGGCGGCGGAGACTGCAGCCATGCCCGAAGCGGTGGCGCGAGCATCTTCAGCGCCTTCCAGCGCGCACATGCGCTTTTCAAACATGTCGTTGGTCGGGCTGCCGTAGCGGGCGTAGATGAAACCTTCGGTCTCCCCCTTGAAGCGCGCTTCCGCCGCTTCCGAGGTATCGTAGACGAAACCCTGGGTCAGATAGATCGCTTCCGAGGTCTCGCTGAATTGCGAGCGAAGCGTGCCGTTGTGTACGAGTTGGGTTGCGGGGCGCCAAGTCTTGCTCATGCCATCACCACTTTCAAACAAAAAAACCGGTCGCGAAAGCAGACCGGTTCAACCCCGGTCTTTTTAGCCATTTGTTTAACGTGGCTGCAAGCCGACCGGCCAAATCACCACGGGATAAGTTGCAATACTGCCGTTGACGGCTTGCGTCAATTCCCTGAGTTTGGTTTTGTCTGCGACAAATTATGAGAGAAGCATGATGGCTCGCAATACTGGAATTTTGGCCGATCGCGCCATAGCAGCGCTCTTTGAAACCGGCCTGCTGACGAGCGAGAGAGAACTGGATGTCGATCAGATCCAGCCGGCAAGTCTCGACTTGCGACTGGGTTCGTATGCCTTTCGCGTTCGTGCCAGCTTCATGCCTGGCCCATCGCATCTCGTCGCCGACAAACTCGACCGGCTGAAGCTGCATGTGGTCGACCTCTCGGAAGGCGCGGTGCTGGAGACTGGCTGCGTCTATATCGTACCGCTGATGGAACGCCTGGATCTGCCGGAGGATATGTCGGCTTCGGCCAATCCGAAAAGCTCGACGGGCCGCCTCGATATCTTCACCCGCGTCATTACCGACCGGGCGCAGGAGTTCGACAAGATCCCCGCTGGCTATTCCGGCCCGCTCTATCTCGAAATTAGCCCGCGCACCTTCCCGATCGTCGTGCGCCGTGGCTCGCGCCTGTCGCAGATCCGCTTCCGCGTCGGCCAGGCCCTGCTCACCGAGCCGGAGCTGCTGGCACTGCACGAAACCGAAACGCTGGTCGCCAGCAAGAAGCCTAATATCACCGGCGGCGGCATCGCGCTGTCGATTGATCTCGCCGGCGACAAGGAAGGACTGATCGGCTATCGCGGCAAGCACCACACGGCTGTCGTCGATGTCGACAAAAAGGCCCAGCACGACATCTTCGATTTCTGGGAGCCGCTTTATAGCCGCGGCCGCACCGAAATCATCCTTGATCCCGACGAATTCTACATCCTTGTTTCACGCGAGGCCGTGCATGTGCCGCCGCACTATGCCGCCGAAATGACGCCGTTCGATCCGCTGGTGGGCGAGTTCCGCGTCCATTATGCCGGCTTCTTCGATCCCGGCTTCGGCCATGCCCCGGCCGGCGGCCGCGGCAGCCGCGCCGTGCTCGAGGTGCGCAGCCATGAAGTGCCCTTCATTCTCGAAGATGGCCAGATCGTCGGCCGCCTGATCTACGAACACATGCTGGAGCAGCCCAGCAGCCTCTACGGCTCCGGCCTTGGCTCGAACTATCAGGCGCAGGGCCTGAAGCTCTCGAAGCACTTCCGGCTTTGAACATGTACTGACCGGCCTTGACAGAGGCCGGCAACTGTTGGACATCTCAGGGTGTCAGGCGGGTGTAGCTCAATGGTAGAGCAGCAGCTTCCCAAGCTGAATACGAGGGTTCGATTCCCTTCACCCGCTCCAGCTCTCCTCGAAATTTCTGCATTGCCCGAGCCGATGTGATCCCTGATTGCGAATGCAATTATAGATTGCGTCCACGGTTCTCTGTGGCCATTGCGTGAATCTTCCTCTCTGACTACGCTGCTCTCGCCATCAATTGGATTGGAGAAAAATTCGCGTTGATCGACCACATAACCATCGAAGTCAGCAATCTCGAAAAGAGCAAATCCTTCTATGAGCTGGCTTTCGAGCCTCTGGGATACAACCTGTCCTTCGGAAAGGACGGCGTGTTCTGGGCGTTTGATGTCGGCCAAGGCAGCCTGTTCGAGATACAGCATACCGGCAGCAAGCTGCCCTTGACGCATCTGCATGTCGCCTTCCGCGTGGAAAGCAGGGCTGAAGTCGATGCTTTCTATCGCGCCGCGCGGGAAGCTGGCGCTGAGGACAATGGCGCTCCTGGGCCGCGGCCGGAATACACGGAGCATTACTATGCCTGCTTCGTCCTCGATCCCGACGGCTACAATATCGAGGCGATGGTCAATAAACCCGGCGCCTGATTGCAGGCGTCAGGTCGAGAACGGCCTCCTCGTTTTCAGTGTTTCGACCAGCGCTTCGCCGAAGGTTGCGATCGGCCGGGCGAGGCGTCCGGCCGGCGGCCGATGCACGAGCCAATTGACAACCTTTGGGCTGAAGTCCGGGGCATCGATGATCTCGACGGCGTCGCGCCAGCGGCTGTCGGCAAGCGCTGCAGGGGTCAGCACGCCAATGCCGAGCCCACGCGCGACGAGAGACATGCGCAGATCGGCGCTCATGGCCTCGACGCCCACGTCGAAGGGCAAGCGCTCCGCTTCGAAGCGATGCTGAATGAAGGCTCTGAAGCCGCAGCCGCTCTGATTCATGATCCAGGGGAAGCGAGAGAGATCCTCAAGTTTCGGCGCCTTGGGAACTGAGAGCGATGGCGCGGCGACAAGAATGACGCTGTGAACTCCCAGCACATCGCCGATGACGTTGTCGGGCGGCTGCAGCCCCTCGGCCAGACACACGGTTGCCGCATCGAGCTCACTGCGAGCCACCTGCTCGACGAGCTGCGGCGACCATCCGGTGACGATGCGCAGCGTCAATTGCGGAAACTGATTGCGCAACTCATCGAGCGGTGCCGACAACGCAGCTTCGGAGAGGTAAGGCATGATGCCAAGGCGGAATTCACCACCTATCGTACCGCCGGGGGAGACGCCGGCTTTGAGATCGTCGAGCGAGCGCAGAACGCGGCGTCCATGTTCATAGGCTTCACGCCCCGCCGCGGTCGGCTTGAGCGGTTTCGATTGCCGGTCGAGCAGGGCAACGCCGAGACTATCCTCCAGATTCTGGATGCGCCGGGTAATGCCCGGCTGTGTGAGATTGATGCGCGCAGAGGCCGCAACGATCGACCCTGTCTCCACCACAGCAACGAAAGCTTCCAGATCGTGAATGTTCATGCAAAGCCCGCATAATCATTATTAGTTCATTTCAATTGTCTCATTATGCAGCAAAGCGATAAACATGGCCATCTTTATTATCAGAAATTATTGGAGAGCCCATGTCACAGGTGCCCGAATGTATAGCGAGCGAGCCGGAGGACGAAGTGTCCGCGACTGCTGCTCCATCGACATTGCTGTTCGCCATCGCCACCGGCGTCATCATCATCAATCTCTTTGCACCACAGACGCTGGTCGGCATCATCGGCCCGTCGCTCGGCTTCTCCGAGAGCGGCGCAGGCCTTGTCGCGATGGCATCGCTGCTCGGCTATGCCGCTGGACTGTTCTTTCTCGTGCCGCTGGCGGACCTGATGGAAAATCGGCAGCTGGTGCTGCGCATGCTCGTCTCGGCGCTGGTGATGGCCGTTGCGGCTGCCTTCGCGCCGACGGGATGGAGCCTGCTAATCTTCCTGTTTCTCCTGGGAGCAGCCTGTTCCGCCATTCAGATCCTCGTGCCGATAGCAGCGGCTATGTCGCCGCCCGAGCATCGGGGGCGGGTGATCGGCAACGTCATGAGCGGCGTGATGGTCGGCATATTGGTGTCTCGCCCTTTGGCGAGCCTGATTGCCGATTTCTGGGGCTGGAGAAGCTTCTATGCCGTCAGCGCGGCGACGCTTGCGCTTATCACTGCCGTACTGGCTCTGAGGCTTCCGGAGCGGCGTCCGCTGGTGACCGCCAGCTACGGTGCTCTCATCGGCTCGCTTTTCCAGCTGCTTCGCGATGAGCCGGTGCTGCGCCTGCGGGCCTTCACTGCCGCCTTGATGATGGCGAGCTTCAGCCTGTTCTGGACATCCGTCGCTCTGCGCCTGGCGCAGCCGCCATTCTCGCTTGGCCAGTCCGGCATCGCGCTCTTCGCGCTCGTGGGGGCAGGCGGCGCAGCGGCAACCTCGCCCTTCGGCCGCATGGGCGATAGGGGATGGACGCGGATAGCGACTTTGGTGTCGCACCTGATCGTGCTTGTCGCCATGGCTCTCGCGGCCTGGGTCGGTGAAATAAGATCGGGCCATCCGCTAACCCTGCTGATCCTCCTTGGCGTCAGCGCCGTGATGCTCGATGTCGGCATTACCGGCGATCAGACCTTGGGGCGCCGGGCCGTCAATCTGCTGAAGCCGGAAGCGCGAGGACGCATCAACGGTCTCTTCGTCGGCATCTTCTTTCTTGGCGGGGCACTTGGATCGGCGCTTGCTGGTACTGCCTGGGATCTCGGAGGGTGGGCCGCCGTCTGCGCGGCTGCTGCAGGTTTCGGCGTGATTGCTCTCGTCACGGCTCTTTCCGTGCGGAGGTGAATGAAAGGGGCAGGCAACTCAACGTCGCCTGCCCCAATAGCGTGAAGAAGCTATCCTAGACGCGTCAAAGCCCCGCTCTACTCAGGACCATGACGACGAAATCAGAACTCGGTCCAGTCTGCTTCCTTGCTTGTGGATGTCTGGCCCGCACCGAATGCGCTCAGCAATTTCTGGCCGAGCGCGCGTGCCGGTGAGGGGGTAGCGCGCACCTTGGCTCCCTCGACCGAGCGGACGGCCGGCGCTGCGACAGGTCGCGGCGCAGGGCGGGCCGGTGGGCGCGATGTGCTGCCGGCTACCGGCGCAACAAAGAGAGGAGCGGCGTCATTGCCGCTCGTGCGGAACTGGCCGAGCAAGTTTGCAAGGGAGGCGGCCTCCGTCGCCAGGCCGTGGCTCGCGGCCGTGCTTTCCTCCACCATCGCTGCATTCTGCTGGGTGCCGTGATCCATGGCATTGACGGCGGTGTTGATCTCCTGCAGGCCTGCCGACTGCTCGCGCGAGGCCTCGGCGATCGCATGCACATGGCGGTTGATTTCCTGCACTTCCGACACGATGGCAGCGAGCGCCTTGCCGGTCTCGCCGACCAGGTCCACGCCGGTGCGCACATGCGTTTCCGAAGTGGCGATCAGAGTCTTGATTTCCTTGGCGGCATTGGCGGAGCGTTGCGCCAGCTCGCGCACCTCCTGGGCGACAACGGCAAAGCCCTTGCCGGCCTCGCCGGCGCGGGCCGCTTCCACGCCCGCGTTCAGCGCCAGAAGGTTCGTCTGGAAGGCGATATCGTCGATGACACTGATGATGTTGTTGATCTCGCCCGAAGACTTCTCGATCTGCTCCATGGCGCCGATGGCGTTGCGCACGATCTCGCCCGACCGCTCCGCGCCGGCGCGGGTATGGGCGACAAGCTGGCTTGCCTCCTGCGTGCGCCGGGCGGCATCCTTGACCGTCGTGGTGATCTGCTCCAGGGCTGCCGCCGTTTCTTCGACGGCTGCCGCCTGTTGTTCTGTCCGTTTGGAAAGCTCGTCGGCTGCACCGCGGACTTCATTGGCGCCGGCACTGATCGCCCGCGCATTCGAGCCCACAGCCTGCATGGTTCCATTGAGCTTTACGAGCGAGCTGTTGAAGTCTTGCCGCAACTGATCGAGGTGGGCGACAAACTGGGTGTCGATATGCGTGACGAGATCGCCCTCCGCCAGCCGCTTCAGGCCGTCGCCGACAGCTTGGACGGCTTGCTGCAGATGGGCGGCTTCGGCGGCCTGGCGGGTTTCCCGCTGAGCGCGCTCGCTGTCGCTAAGCGTCCGGTCGGCCTCCGCCTGCGCTTCCAGCCGGCCTCGCTCGATGGCGTTGTCGCGGAAGACGGCGACGGCCGATGCCATCTGGCCGATCTCGTCGCGCCGGTCGCGCCCATCGATCTCGCTTACCGTGTCGCCATCGGCGAGCGCCGTCATGCGTCGATGCAGGCGCATCAGCGGCGCTGCGATACCATTCTGCGCGACGTAAATACCCAGGACCAGCGCAAGCAGCGTCAGGCCGCTGAGAGCGACGAGCGTGTAGTTGACGGCGCTGTTGACGTCGGCGGACAAGTCGTCCGCGCCGTTATTCATGCGGTTGCTCAGGGCGGCATCATTGGTGATCATGATGGCGACGATCTTGCCCAACTTGTCGTTGGCCGTGACCATGGTCGCTTCAGCGCCCTTGGCGTCGCCGTCCGCGCGCCGCTGGACAGCCTTGTTCGTGAGCGCTTGCAGTTCGTCCAGGCCTGTCAGAAGATCTTCGATCGACTGCTTTTCGTCGGGAACGAGGCTCAGGGCATGCTTCAGCCGCGTCCGTGCCTCGTCGAAGTGATTTTCACTCGATGCAACCGCCTTGAACGCATCACTGGCGGGATCGAAATTCAACATCAAGCTTGCCTGCAGCACCGAGGCGAGCGCCGCGGCGCTGGCACGCGCGGATTCGGTCGCGGCAACGGCCTCGTTGTCAAGAAAGGCGCTATAGGCGCGGTCTGCCCGGCGGAACTCGCTGGCGATATGCAGCAGGCCGGCGATGGAGATGATGCCGAGAAGCAGGATTACCGCTAGCATCTTGGTCTTGATTTTCAGATTCCTGAACATGGCTGTCCGTCTGCGAATGCCGCGCTGGCACCGAGGAAACATGCGGAAAGCCGCTCGCCCGGGAATGGTCAAGGGGCGTGTCACCTGATGGGTGCGGATGAAGGTCGAATGGCTTGATACCTTGCGAGGAAGGTTTGGACGACCTGCGTCATGCGATCGGCCCGGCCGATGTCGTCGATGCCGGTTAGTACAATCAAGAGAGCTTAATCGACTGCTAACGGCGGGGACATTGCGTGCGGATTCCCAAACTAATTTCATGCTTGTTCAAGGTGTCGCAACCAGGTGATGCATGCGGCGTATTGGTTCATCCCCCGCATGCTGCGCTGGTCATTTCCAACGTGATATTCCCCCTAAGGCATGACTCTGCTACATCGGGTTGATGAATCAGGAATGTGCATCCACGATCGGAGGCCGGATCAAGACCATGCGTGTTTGCCTTTCGACGATCATCTCCGCGGTTGGGCATCTGACGCGCGCGATGTTGGTTGCAGTCTCATGCACGCTGCCGCTGGCTGCTCAGGAGGCCAAGCCGCCCGGTCTACCCATCCTGTTCGATGCGCGAGAGCGTTTGCCGAAACCCGACCTGTCCTCGCTCGTCAGGCTTCGCTTCCTGACGTCGACCGACTTTCCGCCTTTCAATTTTCTCGACCAGAACGGCAAGCTCACCGGCTTCCATGTCGAACTTGCGCGCAAGATCTGCGATGAACTCGCGATAGCGGACAAATGCCAGATCCAGGCCCTGCCGTTCAATGATCTGCAGGGCGCGCTTGCGGCGTCGCAGGGCGATGCGGTGATCGGCGGCGTCGCAGTCACGCCGGAACTGCGCAAGAGTTTTGCTTTTTCGCGGCCCTTCCTGATGTTGCCCGCGCGCTTCGTGCGCAATCTCAAGGCCTCGCTCAACGGAACGACCGCGGCGTTGTTCGCGGGCCATCCTGTGGGGGTGGTCAAGGGAACGGCGCATGAGGCGATGCTGGCGTCCTTCTTTCCGACAATCAAGCCCGTGCTGTTTGACGACAAGGACGCGCTTCTAGCCGCTCTCAAGGGCGGCAAGGTCGATGCTGCTTTTGCCGACGGCCTTCAGCTATCCTTCTGGGTATCGTCGCCGGCAGCTGAAAAATGCTGCGCTCTTTTCGACGGACCCTATCTGTCCCAGCAGTTTCTCGGCGAAGGCATGACCATCATGCTGCGCCAACAGGACGCCGATCTGACAGCGGCGATCAACCACGCACTGGCGACCCTGTCGCGTGACGGCAGGCTGCAGGAAATCTATCTGCGTTATTTCCCATACGGGCTTTATTGATCAGAGCACTTCCAGGAAAGCGCGCTGCGGTCCTCCCTTCGGAAGACGGATAACAAAGATGCTCTATGCCTTGCGATAACGCGCGATCGCGCTGCGCTCGATGGCGGCGCAGGTGAGCTTGTCCAAGCCGAGGCGGTCGCGCAGCAGGCTGAGAAGACGCAGTTCCTCCGCCTTCACCGACAGGTCGGCCGAGGCGACTTCGACGGCAAGCGCGTACGCGGTGTCGTAGAGGCGCGCCGGCAGGGTGTCACGTACCGTTTCAAGCACGATATCGAGCCCTTCGCTGCCCGAAAGCAGCTTGGCACAGTCGCGCGAAACCGAAATCAGCTTTTCGTCGTCAAAGCCCTTGAACACCGGCAGGGCGTGAATGAGCTCTCCGATGCGGCTGAGTTCCCGGTCGTTCATCGTGCGGTCGACGGCCGAGGCCAGTACCATGACGTAGATCAGGGCCTCGTGAGCGGAAAGCGGCTTGTTCATGACAGAAGAAGTCCTTTGATTTTGCCAGACTGAAAAGTCGCGCGTCTCATGCCAAAAGCTGGTGGCGGAAGCAAGGCGTCAGATTGGATTGAGTGGATCTTCCTTGGGCAAGGCAGGGGCGAGGGTCGACTTTCCGTTCTTGCGAGGATCGTCGCCATACATGCCGCGCTTCTTCTCCTTGGCCTCGTCGACAAGCGATGCAAGTGGAGAGCCCGGCTCGGGATCCGCCCAGCCGAAGCGAACCAGCCAGGCGCTGAGATCGACGCGGACATAGCGGCAGTTGGCCTTGACCGTGCCTTTCCAGGCGGCATCAGGCACATCGCAGTCGATGGATCGCCCGCGCAGATACATCCGGAACGCCGTGCGTGCCGCTTGGCCGCAGGGCCAGCTTTTTCCGCTCGGACCAGTGCACATTCGCTCGACATCGGTCGGAATGACGCCATCAAGCCGCACGCTCCTGCCGCCGATCGTCAATATGCCAGCAAGGTCCGCAAAGGGACGAACAAGCTCGATAGTCGTCGTGTGCCCTTCCGATTGGGGAGTGGGATCGACGGAAGCCGGTTCCGATGCGGGTTTGGACTGAGGCGCGGGCTCTGGCTGTTCGGTGAGGGTGCGATGCTCCGCCGCTGCCCTCTGCCGGTCGATCTGGTCGGCCGGGATCCGATTGTCGGGCGGGGTATCCGTTTTCGCCTGGTCCGTCGGTGCAGGCGGCGGCGATACCGCGACCGCGTCGGGCTTGTTCGCCGCCGCCTCAGCAGGCTTTGCGCGCTCGGGAGACGCCGTTTCAGAATTCTTTACAGCATCGAGCGTTGCAGTCGTCGGTCGTATCGGCGGCGCTTCCGCTGGCTTTGCCGGGGTATCATTGACCTCGACGGCTTCGGCCACGGCCTTGCTTGCCTGTGGTGTCGTGGACGCGGGCGTCACAGGCTTGTTGTCTTCGGCCTTGGTCGTTTCGGTGGCTGGAGCTTTCTTTGCACCGTCGATCGCGAGCGAGGATACCAGGGTAGCGGCAGCCAACATTGCAGCGTCCGGCGGCTGGATGACGCTGGCAGGCGTGGTGGTGGTCGGTGCAGGCGCATCGGCTGCTGTGGCTATCGAGGGCGCCTTGTCCGGCGTTGCTTGCGGGGCTGGCTTTGCCGGTTCGGCCTTTGCCTGTTCGTCCGGCTTCGGCTGGCCGGTAGCGACAGCCTCCTGTTTGGCAGGCTCACTAGGTTTCGGCGGCTCGATGGTCTGTGGAAGGGTAGTGTCGACCTTGGCGGTCGCCGCAGGAACGGCAGCGGGAGCCGGCGTCGCGGCCGGGTGGTTGTTTGCCATCGAAACATTGCTGCCGCGGCCGGGCAGGTTGAAACCATGTCCGCTGAACTGGACCGCGATCAAGGTCAACCAAGACCCGACGATCGAGCCGGCGACACCCGCAAGCAAAACATCACGACGCATAACAAGAAAACTTTCCTATTGGCTGGCCCATATGATCCGGGCAATCCATTCCACATCCGCAAGATCGAAACTGCGGTTGGGGTGTTCGGGGTTGAGCGACAAGAGCTCTATCAACTTCGCGCTCTGCCGCAGCAGAATCTTGGCCATGACTTCACCCTCTCGGGTCTTCACCACGACACGGTCGTTTTTCCTGATCTGTGCACCTGGCTCGACAATCAGAATATCGCCGTCGCGGTAGAGCGGCAACATGCTCTCGCCCTGCACTTCAAGCGCATAGACGCCGGTCTGCCCGCCGGTCGCGGCTGGAAATTCGACAATGTCCCAGCCCTGGCCGGCGGGAAAGCCGCCATCATCGAAGAAGCCGCCGGCGCCTGCCTGAGCGAAGCCGATGAGAGGGATGGCGTTTTCAGCAGGAGGGGCGGGCTGCGGTACGGCGGAGCCATGCGGCTCGCTCGGGCGGATGACGCTGAGAAACTGCTCCAGGCTGGCGCCCGTCGCCTCCAGCACCTTGGCGATTGATTCCGTCGACGGCCAACGCAAACGTCCGTCCTGGCTCAGTCGCTTCGACTTGTTGAAGGATGTAGCATCGAGCCCGGCGCGGCGAGCGAGTCCCGAGGGTGTCAAGGCATGCCGTTCGGCAAGCCGGTCGATCGCTCCCCATATCTGCTCGTGTGACAGCATCGCCGCTCAGCATCTGCGCGCCGGCTCGCCCGGCGCTCAACTCTTTAAAAAACGTTAACCGAGGCATTGGGGCGAGTAAAGACCGGCATAGGAATAGGATCCTTTATCCCCTTGCTTTCCTTGCCCTGCTTGTCCGCTCAGGTTTTCTGCGGCACCGGCTTCGCGTCCGGTTCCTCGTTCTGGAATTCCTTGGCCATGCCCATGAAGCCGCGCATGAATTTCTGCATGATACCGAGCGTGCGGTCGACATCGGCATCGCTCGGGAGGCTTGAGCCCTTGTTTGCGGCAACGGTTTTTTCCAGCTTCGTTACCCGGTCGGACAGGCGGTCCAGTTCGCCGTCATAAGCGGTGCGTTCGTCGGCGGCCATGCGGCAGACGAGGTTGCCATTCTGGTCCTGGCATATGGTCATCGCACCTGTCTGCCGATCGAGGCGGACGAAATGATCACCGCTGCGCTCAAGCTGGAAGCGTCCGGCATCCTGCTCGGCGGCTCCGCCCGGGGATGCGAGGAGAAGAGCGGCAGGCAAGAACAAGGCCGCAAGGCCGATTCCGATTTGCTTCGTCATGTCTTCCTCCGGATTTTCTGCGTTAAAATCTCGAATCCGCCACGGAAGCCGTGGCATTGGCTGCCATTTTCGTGCAAAGCCCTATCACGACAGCTTTACATAGGGATGATGACCGCCATGTCAGTGGTTTACAAGATCGTGCCGGGTGCTCTCTGGGAGCCAGCCAGACAAACCGGCGTTTTTCATGGCGCGCCGATCGACTTCACGGATGGTTACATTCATCTATCCACCGGCAAGCAGGTGAAGCAAACGGCGGCGCTCTATTTCGCCGGCCAGACAGACCTGCTGCTTGTCGCGATCGACGGCGACGCGCTGGGCGAGAAGCTCGTTTTCGAGGCCTCGCGCGGTGGCGATCTCTTCCCGCATCATTACACAACTTTGCCGCTTTCAGCCGTAATCTGGGAAAAGCCCCTGCCGCTCGGGCCAGACGGCGCGCATGTCTTTCCGGATCTGGCGGAATGATCGGCGCCTTTCGCGATCTCGGCCGGCGCGGCCTGTTCCTGTTCGATCCGGAAACGGCGCACGGCATGTCGATAACGGCGCTGAAGTCCGGCCTCGTTCCTGCCTGTCGCATCAATGCCGATCCGCGCCTGCGCCAGACCGTGGCGGGGCTGGAATTTGCCAATCCCATCGGCATGGCGGCGGGATTCGACAAGAACGCCGAAGTGCCGGAAGCGCTCTTGAAGCTCGGCTTTGGTTTCACGGAAATCGGCACGGTGACGCCCAAGGCGCAGCCGGGCAACCCGCGCCCGCGCATCTTCCGCCTCGTCGAGGACGAAGGGGTCATCAACCGCCTCGGCTTCAACAATGAAGGCCATGAGGCGGCATTCCAAAGGCTGAAAGCCATTCGCGGCAACGGCATCATCGGCGTCAATATCGGCGCCAACAAGGATAGCGCCGACCGCATCGCCGACTACGTCGCCGGCATCCGCCGCTTCTACTCCGTGGCGCGCTATTTTACCGCCAACATCTCCTCGCCGAACACGCCGGGCTTGCGTGACCTGCAGGCGCGCGAAAGTCTGTCAGCATTGCTGTCGGCCGTGCTGGCCGCGCGCGACGAGGAAGCCGCCAAGGCCGGCAGGCGTATCCCTGTCCTGCTCAAGATAGCGCCCGATCTGACGGAGGAGGGCATGGACGATATCGCCGCCGAAGCTACGTCCCATGCGCTGGACGGCTTGATCGTCTCCAACACCACGCTGTCGCGTGATGGGTTGAGGGATCAGCGGCAGGCCAAGGAGGCTGGCGGTCTTTCCGGCAAACCGGTCTTTGAAAAGTCGACCGTCGTTCTGGCCAAGATGCGCCGCCGCGTAGGTGCCTCCCTGCCGATCATCGGTGTCGGCGGCGTGTCGTCGGCGGAGACGGCGCTGGAAAAGATCAAGGCTGGCGCCGATCTCGTCCAGCTGTATTCCTGCATGGTCTACGAGGGGCCTGGTCTACCCGGCCAGATCATTTCGGGTCTGTCGAAGCTGCTCGACCGCGAACGCGCCGGCTCGATCCGCGATTTGCGCGATGCCAGGCTCGATTACTGGGCGAACCGGAACGTCTGATCCGCACGCTTCTTCAGGCCCATGGCCAGGAAGATGCCGCGAAACAGAAGAAAGGCGTTCATGGCCATCCAGAGGCCGTGATTGCCGAGCGTCGGCACGAACACGACGAGCGCCAAGAGGTAGCCCCCGAAGGAAAGCAGCATCTTGTTGCGCATCTCGCGCGACCATGTGGCGCCGATGAAGACTCCGTCCATCAGGAAGGCGAGGGCGCCAGTGAGGCCGGTAACTGCAGCCCAGGGCAGATAGGTGCCGGCTGCGATGCGGACGTCCTCTGAGGTCGTCAGCAGGCGGATCAACGCCGGGCCGAGAGTGAAGAAGAAGATGGCTGCAGCCAGTGCCAGCCCGAAGGACCAAAGCCCGGTCAGCTTTAGCCCGCGCTCGAAGGCCGGCCGATAATTGGCGCCGATGGAGCGGCCAGTGATCTGCTCTGCGGCATTCGCCAGCCCGTCCAGATAATAGCCTGAGAGTAGAAAGAAGTTCATCAGCACGGCATTGGCGGCGAGCATCACGGCGCCGAAGCTGTTGCCGATGCGCGTCATCAGCGTGAAGGCGCCGATCAATACGAAGGTGCGGATCAGGATATCGCGATTGAGCGCGAAGAGCTGTGTCAGTCTGGCAGGAGAGAGCAGCTCCGGGCGCGACGGGCGTTCCTCGCCGGCAAAGCTGCGCAGCACGATAAAGAGCCCGAGCAGCATGCCACATGCTTCGCCGATCAGGGTGCCCCAGGCGACGCCGGCTACACCCCAGCCAAGGTGGAGGCCGAGCAGGATGGCAAGCACGATGTTGACGCCATTGATGACGGTTTGCAGCAATAGTCCGATGCGACCCTGGCCGCGCCCAAGCACGAAGCCGAGCAAAGCGTAATTGGCAAGCGCTGCCGGGCCGGAAAGCATGCGAATGGAGAAATAGGTACGGGTCGCGTCGGCAATGCCTCCTTCCGGCCCCATCAGCTTGATGCCGATCCAGAGAAGCAGAGGTGAAAGAACGACGATCAGGACACCGCAGCCGAGCGCCGAGATCAGCGCCCGCCAGAAAACAGCCTGCTGTTCGCGCCGGTCATGCCGGCCGAAGGCCTGGGCGGTGAGGCCTGTCGTCGAGGCGCGCAGAAAGTTGAAGCTCGCGAAGAGAAGATCGAACAGGACAGCGCCGATCGCCAGCCCGGCCAGCGCATCCGGCTGGCCCATGTGGCCGACCACGGCGGTATCGACGAGGCCGAGCAGCGGCGTCGTCATGAACCCAAGCGTCATCGGAATCGCGATCGACAGCACAAGCCGATGCGTCACGTCGAAGGGCAGCACCCTCCCGCTCGCGTTCTGGACGTCCATTCTATCTTATGCCTCCTCAATCCGAGGAAAGCACCATGGACCAATAAGGCCTGCCACCGGAAGAGGGCGCATAGGCAAGAGCGACGCCAAGTCCGTCATATTTGCCGAGCATGTTGTGCAAATGCTTCGGCGAATTGATCCAGGCCAGTACGGCGGCATTCACGTCGCGCTGTCCTTCGGCGATGTTCTCGGCTGCCGGCAGCTTGACGCCGCTCGCTTTGACGCGCTTGCCGAAATCGTCGCCGATACCGATCAGGTGTTCCATTTTGCCGGCATCCGCCATGCGCCGCGCCTGATAGACGGCGGCAGCACCGGCGGCCGTGTCGATCTTGAGCGGTGGCAAGCCGTTCTTGGCGCGCAGTGCATTGACGAGCGGCAGGGCAGACGCCGTCTGGTCGCTGGCAGGCGTATTGGAAACGCGGGCGGGCGGCGTGGCGCAGCTTGCAATGGATGCAGTGAGCGCAAGGGCGGCAAGGCGCAGCGCATCGCGGCGCGAATAGTTCAGTGTCTGGGAGGTCATGTCAGCTGCGATAGTTGAACAGGCGGAGGAGGATAAAGATCGGGACAACGATGCACGCGCCGACGACGACATAATCGCCAAACTCGCCGAGCGCGGCAAAGCCGCTGTGCCAGAGGTCGAACAGGAAGCGGCGGACGCCATAGAAGAAATCCAGCGGCCGCCAACCGAAGAACTTCATGACAAAGCCGACGACGAGCGAGACGATGACGAGCTTCACCAGCGTGCGACCGGGCGAGTCGCCGAGGAATCTGTTCACCTGATCGGACATGCTGACGTCTCCATGATGGCAGTCGGTAGAGGTTGAGATAGGGCCGGGGTCCATAACTCGCAAGCATTTTTGCCTGGCGTAAAGCTCAAACTGGAGCACTTCCAGGAAAAGTACTCAGCGGAATTCCGTCCGGAATGCGGAACGAAACAACAAGGTGGCGCGCTTTCACGATTCGAAGAAAGGCGGAAGCGCTCCAGTGTCTGCCTGAAATAGGACTTGAGTTTTTTTATGGCCACGTTCAAAGCCGAGCGTCAAACAGGATCAAATCCATGCTGCCAAGTCAGCTTTCCTCCGGCGATGTCATTGCCGACCGCCGTGCCGACTATGCGAAGATGCTTGCCGAGAGCGGCGAGCCGGCGAGCGCCGCCGAACTGATGGAGCAGGCGCTCGAGCTCGTGCCGCGCTGGGCGGCGGGATGGTTTACGCTTGCGACCTATCGCGAGAAGGCCGGCGATGCGCCAGGCGCGATCGCTGCGCTGAATGAGGTGCTATCGCTTGATGAGGGGGATGTCTTCGGTGCTCGGCTGAAGCTTGCGGTTCTAGGCGGAGCCGAACTACCCGAGCGGCCGCCGAGCCTTTATGTCGAGCGGTTGTTCGACGACTATGCCGATCGCTTTGAAACCTCTCTTGTCGAGAAGCTCGGCTATAGCGTGCCCGGCAAGCTTGCGGCGCTGATTGCCGAAACCCAAGGGATCCCAAAGCATTTCCGCCTCGCAGTCGATCTCGGTTGCGGCACCGGCCTTTTAGGGCCGGAAATTCGTGACCACGTCGATCGGCTCGAAGGCTACGACCTCTCGAAGGGCATGCTCGCCAAGGCGGCGGAGAAGGATGTCTACGATCATCTCGGCCAGGCCGATTTGTCGGTGGAACCGGATCTGTCAGGTGTTTTCGATGCAGGCTTTGCTGCTGGTCGTGCGGATCTGATCACCGCGGCCGATGTGCTGATGTATCTCGGAAATCTGCAAGATGTGATGAGCATCGCTGGTAAGCTCGCAGCCGATGATGCCGTCTTTGCCTTTTCGGTGGAGGATGCTCAGCAGCCGGAAGGCTATCTGCTGCGCGATTCCCTGCGCTTCGCACATTCCGAAGCGTATGTGCGGGAGGTATTGGCCGATCATGGCTTTGCCGTGCAGGATCTCGCCCGTAGCGTCATTCGCATGGATGCCGGAAAACCGGTCCATGGCATTCTGTTCATTGCCCGCAAATCGGCCTGATTATTCGAATCTTGCGAATTTGAAATAGGTCAGCATTGCTTACGTATTTTTGCTTGATTGTCGCCTGAGCTTTCAGCAGAAAGCCCCGGAAACACAGGGAAAAGCACATGGCAAACGCGAAGAGCGCATTTGGCGTCTGGAATACATCTGCGACCCGGCACTCATGGGCCGAGGACTTTCAGGGCATTATTTCAGGCAGCCTGATTTCGTCGCTCGGGCTGTTCTGCCTTTCAAGCGCAGGCCTGTTGACCGGCAGCACGGCTGGCGTCGCCTTCCTGTTGCACTATGCGACGGGCGTGAATTTCGGCCTGGCCTTCTTTGTCGTTAATCTGCCGTTCTTCTATCTGTCGCTGAAGCAGCTCGGCACGGTCTTCACCGTCAAGACCTTTGTCGCCATCACGCTGACGTCGTTGCTCACCAATCTGCAGCCGCTGCTGTTCGATGTGGCTCACATCAATGCGCTGTGGTCGGGGATACTCGGCGGTATCCTTCTCGGCTTCGGGTTGCTTGCGCTTTATCGTCACCGCGCCAGCCTCGGCGGCGTGGGCATTCTTGGCATCTATGTGCAGGAGCGTTTCGGCATCAGGGCGGGGTTGGTACAGCTAGCGATCGATCTCTGCGTGCTCGCTGTCGCTTTCGCAGTTACCACGCCGACCGTGGTCATCTGCTCGGTGATCGGCGCCATTGCGCTCAATCTCTTCGTCGCGATCAATCATCGCTCGGATCGCTACATCGCCCTCTAATCGGGTTTGCGGCTTTCAGTCCGCTTACTGTTTGCGGCTGGGATCGGTTTCGACGATCGCGTCTTCATGATACCAGCTGTCGAACGCAGCCGTTGCGATGCTCGGACCGATATCGGGAGTAAGGTTCACCTTCGGGCGCTGGCTCACCGCCGTCGGGCGGGCCGCGACCGGGAACTGATAGATTTTTGCCGTCTCATGCCGAGCACTGGTTGCCATTCGCCGTCTCTCCCTTTTGGTTTTCAAGCAGACGCGCTTGAAGAGACAACTCATATATAGCAAAGCCGAATGCGAATATCATCATTCCGCTTAAAAAAAATGCTGAATGAGTAAATTATAGGCAATTTAGCGGTCGCAGGGCCGATGCCACTTCTTTGAACTGTCGGTTTCCCAATCCGTTTGCGTGACAGCGAGCCTGCGACATCTTGTCAGTTCGGTTGGAATGACGCTGGCGATTTGAAAAGATTCCAATGCTTAAAGCCCGGAAATCCAGCCCCGAAAGTCTTAAATCTTAAAAATTTCATCGACGAGCGACGTGCTTGAAGAAACTGGCACGGCAAATGCATCTACCTTGGCAGCCGTTCACAGCTAGGAATTTTCCGGCGGGCGCCGGGCAAGTTTCCTGCTTTGCCTGATTAACTGTTATGAGGTGCGTAATGACGAAATATAAGCTCGAATACATCTGGCTCGATGGATACACTCCGGTGCCGAACCTGCGTGGCAAAACGCAGATCAAGGAATTCGACGCATTTCCGACGCTCGAGCAGCTTCCGCTTTGGGGCTTTGATGGCTCTTCGACGATGCAGGCCGAAGGCCGCAGCTCGGATTGCGTGCTGAAGCCGGTTGCCATCTATCCCGATCCGGCTCGCACGAACGGCGTGCTCGTCTTGTGCGAAGTCATGATGCCGGACGGTGTTACGCCGCACGTATCCAACAGCCGCGCAACCGTCCTTGACGATGAAGACGCATGGTTCGGCTTCGAGCAGGAATACTTCTTCTACAAGGACGGTCGCCCGCTCGGCTTCCCGGAATCCGGCTACCCGGCTCCGCAGGGTCCGTACTACACCGGCGTCGGCTACAGCAACGTTGGCGATATCGCTCGCGAAATCGTCGAAGAGCATCTCGATCTGTGCCTGGAAGCCGGCATCAACCATGAAGGTATCAACGCTGAAGTGGCCAAGGGTCAGTGGGAATTCCAGATTTTCGGCAAGGGCTCCAAGAAGGCTGCCGACCAGATCTGGATGGCTCGCTACCTGCTGCAGCGCCTGACCGAAAAGTACGGCATCGACATCGAGTATCATTGCAAGCCGCTCGGTGACACCGATTGGAATGGCTCGGGCATGCACTGCAATTTCTCGACCAAGTTCATGCGCGAAATCGGCGGCAAAGCCTATTTCGAAGCGCTCATGGCTCAGTTCGACAAGAACCTCGAAGCTCACATCGCTGTTTACGGCCCGGACAATCATCTGCGCCTGACCGGCAAGCATGAAACGGCTCCGTGGAACAAGTTCAGCTACGGCGTTGCCGACCGCGGTGCTTCGATCCGCGTCCCGCACTCGTTCATCAAGAACAACTACAAGGGCTACCTCGAAGATCGTCGTCCGAACTCGCAGGGCTGCCCCTATCAGATCGCTTCCCAGGTTCTGAAGACCATCTCGGAAGTTCCGACCGCTGGCTTCGCTTCCGAAGCTGCCTGAGTCCTGTAAGACTGACACAAACAGAAAGCGCGGGATTTCGGTCCCGCGCTTTCTGCGTTTCGAGAGCTTGCTTCAAGCAGCCTTGCTGGCAGCGTCGATCGGATGCTGCGAACGGAAGCCGACGGCGAGACGGTTCCAGACGTTGATCGTGGCAATCGCGACCGTGATCTTGACGATCTCTTCCTCGGTGAAATGTTCCCGCAGCGGCTCGTAGTCGGAATCCGGTATGCCGGTCTGGGCGATCTTCGTCACTGAATCGACCCAACGAAGCAGGGCGCGCTCGCGATCGTCATAGACGGGCGATTCCCACCAGACGCACATCAGGTTGATCCACTGCTCGCTCAAGCCATCGTGGCGGGCTTCCTTCACATGCATGTCGACGCAATAGGCGCAGCCATTGATCTGAGAGGCGCGGAGCTTGATCAGGTGAATGAAGCGGCGTTCGAGGCCGCTGCTCTGAACGAAGTTCTCCAGAGCGACGACGGCCTTGTAGGAGTCCGGGGAGGCCTTGGCGAAGTTGAAACGCGGATGCATGGTCTACTCCTTGGGTTTTGATCTTGAAGTTCAGTTTCTGGTCTTGCGTTCATGCAGCTCGAGAAAGGCGCAGCCTCTCGCGGCTATTCCACCATCCGTGTCCGTCTGCCTGAGATCGGTCAGCACGTCGGCGATACTCGTCTTGGCCAGTTCGGCCCTGTAAACACGTTCGGCGGCCAGCATGGCGGCATTGATGCCGCATGGCTTCGTAAAGTAACGCCCTTCCAGCGGGTTCGGGCCGCGCTGGCGAATTTCGGCGCATCGGAAGGCCGGCGCCGGACCTTCCGCTGCCAGGACGATGTCAAGCAGAGTGATCTCTTCCGGCTTGCGCGCCAGCCGATAGCCACCCTTTGGTCCCGGTACGGTATCGAGAATACCGGCGCCCGAAAGCGCCTGCAGATGCTTCAGCAGGTAGCTGACAGAGACGCCGTGAAACTCCGCAAGCGCCGCTGCCGAGAGCACTCCGCCATCGGACAGGCCAGCCAGCATGCCAACGCAATGAATGGATTGTTCGACGCCGTCTCCGAGCTTCATCTCTCTGCTCCTTAATCATGGACATTTTTTATCCGCGATTAGGGAAGCCGTCAAGCCCTTTCTTTTTTCCGCAATTTGTCGCTAGGGTTGAGGTGTGGACCAGATCGAGCCGAAGCATCCTCTTGCCCTGCCTACCCCCTTCACCCGCTGGTTTGCGGAAAAGGGCTGGCAGCCGCGCGCCCATCAGCTGGAATTGCTTGCCCGTGCCGAGGCTGGCGAAAGCACGCTGCTGATTGCACCCACAGGCGCGGGCAAGACGCTCGCAGGCTTCCTGCCGTCGCTTACCGATCTCACCCGGCGCGGCAAGATCCCGCCGGGCTCGGCCTTCACCGGCATCCATACGCTCTATATTTCGCCGCTGAAGGCGCTTGCCGTCGATATCGAGCGCAACCTGATGAAGCCCGTCTCGGAAATGGGCCTGCCCGTATCGGTCGAAAACCGCACCGGGGATACGCCGAGCGGCAAGCGCCAAAGGCAGAAGCTCAACCCGCCCGATATCCTGCTGACGACGCCGGAGCAGGTGGCGCTGCTGCTTGCCAATCGCGAGGCCGAGCGCTTCTTCAAGGACCTGAAATACATCGTCTTCGACGAGCTGCATTCGCTCGTCACTTCCAAGCGCGGCCATATGCTGTCGCTCGGCCTTGCCCGCATCCGCAAACTGGCGCCGCATGTGCAGACCATCGGTCTTTCGGCGACCGTTGCCGACCCGATGGACCTGCAGAAATGGCTGGTGGCGCAAGAGCCGGGAGAGGAGCGCCACGCGGGCCTCGTCATCGTCGAGGGCGGTGCCAAGCCGGATATTTCCATTCTGTCGACGGAAGAGCGCATCCCTTGGTCCGGTCACTCCGCAAAATATGCCATCCCCGATATCTATCGTGAGCTGAAAGCGCATCGCACGACCCTCCTTTTCGTCAACACGCGCTCGCAGGCCGAAATGCTGTTTCAGGAGCTGTGGACGGCGAATGACGACAATCTGCCGATCGCCCTGCATCACGGCTCGCTCGATGTCGGCCAGCGCCGCAAGGTCGAAGCGGCTATGGCCGAAAACCGGCTGCGTGCCGTCGTCGCCACCTCGACGCTGGATCTCGGCATAGACTGGGGTGACGTCGATCTCGTCATCCATGTCGGCGCGCCGAAGGGTGCGAGCCGCCTTGCCCAGCGTATCGGCCGCGCCAACCACCGCATGGACGAGCCGTCGAAAGCGATCCTGGTGCCGGCCAATCGCTTCGAGGTCATGGAGTGTCAGGCGGCACTCGATGCGAATTATATCGGCGCGCAGGATACCCCGCCGATCGGGGCCGGAGCGCTCGATGTGCTTGCCCAACACATTCTCGGCATGGCCTGCGCCGAGCCCTTCGACATGCTCGAGCTTTATGATGAGGTTCAGAGTGCGGCTCCCTATGCCGAGCTTCCCTGGGAGACCTTCGAGCGCATCGTCGATTTCGTCGCCACCGGCGGCTATGCGCTCCGCACCTATGAGCGCTATGCCCGTATTCGCAAGACGGCGGATGGGCGCTGGCGCGTCTCCAATCCGCAGGTCGCCCAGCAATATCGCCTGAACCTAGGCACGATCGTCGAAGAGGCGATGCTGAATATCCGTCTGGTGAAGCGCAATGCGCTGGGCTCGCTCGGACGAGGCGGCGCGCCGCTTGGCAAGGTCGAGGAATATTTCGTCGAGCAGCTGGCACCCGGCGATACCTTCCTCTTTTCCGGCAAGGTGCTGCGCTTTGAGGGCATCCGCGAGAGCGAGTGTCTGGCCTCGCAAGCCTTCTCGCTCGACCCGAAAATTCCCTCCTATGCCGGGGGCAAGTTTCCGCTCTCGACCTATCTCGCCGATCAGGTCCGAGCGATGATTGCCGATCCCGATCGACGGCATCGCCTGCCGGATCAGGTACGCGACTGGCTGGAAATTCAAAAGGAGAAGTCGTTGCTGCCGAAGCGCGACGAGTTCCTGATCGAGACCTTTCCGCGCGGTAGCCGCGCTTACCTCGTCGCCTATCCATTCGAGGGCAGGCTGGCGCACCAGACACTTGGTATGCTGCTCACCCGAAGGCTCGAGCGCGCCGGCGCCAAGCCGATGGGCTTCGTTGCGACCGACTATTCCCTCGGCATCTGGGGCCTCGAGGACATGGGGCTGATGATCGCCAATCGACGCCTCAGCCTTTCCGAGCTCTTTGATGAGGATATGCTCGGCGACGATCTGGAGGCTTGGCTCGATGAATCCTTCCTGCTGAAGCGGACCTTCCGCAATTGCGCCGTCATTGCAGGTTTGATCGAGCGCCGGCATCCGGGCAAGGAAAAGACCGGCCGGCAGGTGACCGTATCTGCCGATCTGATCTATGACGTGCTGCGCAGCCACGAACCCGACCATATCCTGCTGCAGGCAACGAGGCAGGACGCCGCAACCGGGCTTTTGGATATTGGCCGACTTGCGGATATGCTGAAACGAATCAAGGGCCATATCACCCACCGCGCGCTGGACCATATTTCGCCGCTCGCCGTGCCGGTGATGCTGGAAATCGGCAAGGTGCCGGTGCCAGGCGAGGCGCACGATTCCCTGCTTGCGGAAGCGGCCGACGACCTGATCCGCGAGGCGATGGGCTGAAAGAACAAGGATGAACTGACGTGATCAACCGGCTGGCGCTGGCACGGAGCTTGAACTGCCAAGACAGCGGCGAATCCACGCCGGCTGCGGGCGTCGAGACCGTTGTTCATGGCGTTGCTGCCGTCTGCGATCCGTTGGGCGCGCTCTATCTGCCGGATGCCGGTCTTCTCGTCGTCTCCGACCTGCATCTGGAAAAGGGTGCCGCCTTCGCACGCCGCGGCATGATGCTGCCGCCCTACGATACCTTGGCGACGCTGACCGTTCTCTCCGCCGTTATCACGCGCTACGATCCGAAGCTGGTCGTTTCGCTTGGCGATAATTTTCACGATCGCGTCGGTTCGCAGCACCTGCCGGAAGAGTTTCGCAGCCTCATCGTCAGCATGGCCCGTGGTCGCGAATGGATCTGGATCAACGGCAATCATGATCCGGATGGCACGGTCGATCTGCCCGGTCATTCGGTCGATGAGATGCATTATGGCGGTTTGACCTTCCGCCACGAACCGAAGGCTGGGCGGCAGGCAGGCGAAATCGCCGGCCATCTGCATCCCTCCGCCACCGTGCGGCGTCGAGAGAAGTCGGTGCGCCGCCCATGCTTCGCCACCGATGGCTCTCGTCTGCTGATGCCGGCTTTCGGCGTCATGACCGGCGGTCTCGATCTTCGCCATAAGGCCATGGCGGGCCTCTTCGAGCGGGAGAGCCTGATCGCGCACCTGCTTGGCCGCGACCGCATCTATTCCGTGCGCTTCGGCAATCTCTCGGCCTAAGCCGCCTCAACTGGTTCATAGCGTAGGACCACTGCTCCGGTTTTCAACGGGCTGGAGTCGATCAGCTTCAACGGTCGCTGTTGCGAAGCCGGCTTGAAATGCGGATTGCCGGATCCCAGCACGACGGGAACGAGGCAGATGCGGATCTCGTCCACCAGCCCAGCCTTGAGCAGCACATCCGCCACCTCGGCGCTGCCGAAGACGAATATGGTTTTGCCGGGCTCCTGCTTTAGCTTTTGCACCTCGGCGGCAATGTCGCGGACGACGCGGCTGTTGTTCCACTCGGCCTTTTCGAGCGTGCGTGAGGCGGCAATCTTGGCGATGCCGTTCATGTAAGTGGCGATTTCAGGTGTGTCCGACGCGTTCGGCCAATAGGAGGCCATGCCTTCATAGGTCTTGCGGCCGAAGATCAGCAGATCGCCCTCGCTGCCAAGCTCCGTCGCATAGCGCTCCAGCTCGTCGCCCCAGGCGAGAATGTGAAAATCGAGATCCCAGGGCTTCGTTCCCTCGAAGTAGCCGTCGAGCGTCATCAGATTCCAGATCACGAGCTTCCTCATCACGTCCTCCATTGCGATAACCGTATTGAAAGTAAAACTGGTTGCTAAATGCAATCAGTTGAAAGCTAGTCGCACCGATGGCAAAATGCAAGCAGTTTTTGGAGATCCCTATGGACGCACTGCACCGTTCCGGCTGCCCGATCAATCTGACGCTGGAAATCCTCGGCGATCGCTGGAGCCTGATCATCATCAGGGACATCATGTTCGGCAATCGCCGGCATTTCCGCGAGCTGTTGCAGAATTCGGAGGAGGGGATCGCGTCCAATATTCTCGCCGACCGACTGAAGCGGCTGGTGGAGCGCGGCCTGCTGACCCGTGCGGATGACCCCACCCACAAGCAGAAGGCCGTCTACAGCCTGACGGAAATGGCGATCGACCTTGTGCCGCTCTTTGCCCATATGGGCGCCTGGGGCCGCAAGCATCTGCCGGTATCCGAGGAGCTGTCGATCCGGGCCGAGCTTCTGGAAAATGGCGGCCCGACGCTCTGGGCGGATTTCATGGACGAGCTGCGTGCCCAACATCTCGGCAAGGTGCTGCCGCCGGGCACGCCCTCGGTACTCGGCCGATTGACCGAAGCCTATCTCGAAGTCGTTGATCGCAAGAAGAGCGGCTGATCAGTTTTTCCGGAACATCAAGCTCGCACCCCATCCGGTCACGAGAGCCAGCAATACGGAAAACACGCCGTAGACGATCGGCTGCTGGTGCGCCGCATCCGTGATCATCTGTTCTATGCCGGTCTTGATGACACGCAGCGGCAATGCCTGTTCACCGATGAACTTGCCGCTTTTGAAGAGATAGGCGCGAACGGTATGAACGCCGTTCGGCACATCGGCGGGGATCCTGAGCGTTGCTTTGAACAGCGAGGAGCTGACGAAGCGCACACCTGCCGGATCGCTCTCATAAAGCCCTCCCGCCGATTGCAGACGCCGGAAAGCCTGTCGGAATTCCGGAACATCGCCGACATTGCCGACGAAACCGACCGGGGTGAGGGGGATGTGGTCGACGCCGATGCCGCGGTCGCTGAGTTCCAGCGGCGCGGTGATATTGTCGACGGCGCGCGTGCTCGACAGCGAATAGGCCTCCGGCACATGTTCGAACGTCATCGATCGCGTATTGACCCAGATCCCGAAAACACGTTCTTTTTTGCGCACAGTCGCATTTTCGCGCGGCCCCTCCAGCACGACGACGATGTCGTACTGGCCGATCGCCAGCAACAGCTGATCGGTATTGGCAAGTGCGCCGAAAATCGTCAGATCCGCGCCGGTAAAGTCCGAGGTGATGGCGATCTCGCTGGTCGACGTGCCGATTTCCATCGTTTCGCGCACAGTCGTCGAGGTTGTCGGCTGGTCAAGTAGCACCTGTGCCTGCGCGCCAAGCGGCGCAAGCAGCAAGATCGCGGCAATGAGGAGCCCGAAACCTCTCATCGGCTCACCCCTTCCATAATGATCGAGTAGACGTCCGCCGGGGTGACCACGAGCGCGATTGCCAGACGAAGTCCGACGGCAAGAACGAGAAGGCCGAGCAGGGCGCGGAGCTGCTCGCCACGCAGCTTCTGGCCGACGCGGACACCGTATTGGGCGCCGACGACACCGGCCACCATCAGCAGGAAGGCAAGAATGATATCGACGGAATAGTTGGTCGCCGCCTGGACGATCGTGGTGAAGGCCGTGACGAAGATGACCTGAAACAGCGATGTGCCGACAACGACGTTCGTCGGCACGCGCAGGAGGTAGATCATAGCCGGCACGAGGATGAAGCCGCCGCCGATACCCATCGGCGTCAGCATGCCGACGAAGAAGCCGAGGCCTATCACCGGAATGGCGCTGAGATAGAGTTTGGATTTCTTGAAGCGCAGCTTCAGTGGCAGGCGCTGCACCCAATTGTGATGACGCAGTTTAGCCGTGACCGGCGGCAGCTTCCCCGCAGCCCGGCGCATGGCACGCACGCTTTCCCAGAGCATGAGCGTGCCCACCGTGCCGAGCAGGAGTACGTAGATCAGCGAGATGATCAGGTCGATTTGACCGAGCCGGCGCAACAGCACAAACAGCCATAGGCCAAAGGTCGCGCCTGCCAGACCGCCCGCGAGCAGGATGGTTCCGAGTTTCAGGTCGAGCGAACCGCGGCGAAAATGGGTGAGCGCTCCCGACACGGAGGAGGCGACGACCTGGTTGGAGCCGGTGGCGACGGCGACGACCGGGGGAATATTGTAGAAGATCAGCAGCGGTGTGATGAGGAAACCGCCGCCGACGCCGAACATGCCGGAGAGAAACCCTACGGCTGCGCCCATGCCGAGAATAATGAAGATATTCACCGACAGTTCTGCGATCGGTAGATAGATCGTCACGCGCTGTTCCCATTTGCAGGCTTTCCGGCACGGAAATCGGAGCCTGAGCCATCTTCCCCTTTTAAACGGCGAATTCTAACCTGAAATCGTTGCCAGAGCCTTAGGAAAGCTGGGCATGACAGATTCGAATTGCCGGCCCTACCTTAGCCCGGCTTTTTTCGCTTTTCTGTGACGTGCGGGGCGGCCGCCCGAGGGGTGGCATTCGAAAGGGTTTGCGGACACCTGGCAACAAAAAAAGCCGGCGTGGTCGCGCCGGCTTTTTGTCTGACTTCGGCAAGCTCGTGCCGCCTATTTGTTGCGGGCGAGCAGTTCCTTGACAACCTGGTCGGTCACCCGCCCATCGGACGGCAGGCCGACGGACTTCTGGAAGCTCTTCAGCGCCGCTACGGTCTTGTCGCCCATGCTGCCATCCGGTGCGCCGGCATCGAAGCCGTTTTTGTTGAGGATGGCCTGGATGTTGCGGATGGCTTTCTTCATGTCGATGGAGGCGGTGTTCACGCCCTTGCCCGTGCTCCACTCGTCGGGAACATCAGTGCCGTTGGCTTTGGGGTCGATCGGCTGTGCCTTCCAGAGGTCGACTTTGGCGCGGGCGCCTTCGAGGTCGGCCGGCTTCATGGCGTTGGCGACTTCGTCACGCTTTTGCGCAGCGTCCTTGTCACCGCTCTTCGCGGCGATTGCGAACCACTTGTAGGATTCCTGCAGATCCTGCTTCACGCCGTTGCCGCGAGCATAAAGGATCGCGAGGTTGAACTGGCTGTCGGATACGCCGAGGTTGGCAGCGCGGGTAAACCAGTTCGCAGCCGAATCGTAGTCCTGCTGCCCTGCCGTCCCGGATGCATAGAGGACAGCAAGGTTGTGCATGGCGCTCGCGTTGCCCTGATTGGCGGCCTGCTCGTAGTATTCCTTGGCCTTGACGAGGTCGCGGTCGATGCCGTTGCCCTTTTCGTACATGCTCGCGAGCCGGTACTGGGCCGGAGCATAGCCTTTCGCGGCAGCAAGCTGATACCAGTTCGCTGCTTGCTTCAGATCCGTTGCGACATTGCGGCCATCGGTATAGCGCGCGCCGATCTCGAAGAGTGCAATTGGGTCGCCCGATTTGGCGGCAGCGACAAGCGACGGCGGCTGGATGCCATCAGGCACTTGGATATCCGCGGCGGCCGGAGCCGTGGCGATATTGTCGGTTGAGGCGCCAGCGTTTGCTTGCTGCACGGGCGCGATGTTTCCGCCGGAACTATCGGCTGCTGCCTGCGGGACTTCGGCCGGAGACGTCGCGGCAGGATGGTCGCTTGTCGGTGCGAGCGCCGGATTGGCGGTTGCAGCGGCGGGCTGAACGCCTGCCGTATCAGGCGTCGTTGCGATCGACGCCGGCGCCTGGCTTGCAGCGGGCTGCTGATCGTTGACGACCGGGGGCGCATTGGTGGCGACGCGGTTGGCCGCTGTGTTGTCAACCGGCGGAGCCATGGTCGAAATCTCAGCGGGTGCGGGTGCCTTCTGGCCGCGCGTCAGCGTGTTGACCAGCGGGAAAGCCATGATCGCGAGCAGGGCCGCGCCGATAGCAAGCAGGATCGGGCGGCGGAAGCGCGAGAACGCTCCACCCTTCTTCGCATCCTTTTTGCCGGTGGGTGTTGTCCGCTGGACCTGATCGACTTCGACCGCTGCTGCCTGTGCGGCGCGACGGGCCGCCGCGATATAGTCTGCACGCTCGTTTTCCGTCGGCTGGCGGCCGCCGCGAGCGGTGTTCTGACTGGCGCGCACGCGCTCCAGGATCTTCTTGATGTCAGGTGCGCCGGAGCCGGGTTCCAGCAATTCGTTTGCTTCTTCCGTCGGCATCATGTCAGCTGGGTCGATGGAAGGAGCCTGTTCGATGACCGGACGATCCGGCGGGAAGATCGGCTCAGCCTTCTCAGGCGTGAAGAGGCGCTTGCCGAGGCTGGCGAGAAGGCCTGCCTTCGAGCCGCTCTTCTTGGCGGCAGCCTTGATCTCCGCCTTGGTATTGGCATCGATTGCCTGCGCGACAGCGGTCTCGGACGCTACGGCCGTTTCTGCGGGCGCAACCGTGCGGATGATCGGGCCTGATTTCTGCTGTGCGGCCATCGGCGGCTTGATAGCCGGCGCGTCCTCTTCGGCGAAGACGTCGCTTTCGAAGTTTGCTGCCGGCATGGCGGGTGCGGGCCGGCGATGTTCCATGTGGTCGAGCCGGTCAGCGATCTGCAGCAGCGTGTCGTGCAGTGCTTCGAAGGTGCGATGCGTGCGCTCGTCGCTGACGCGGCTGAGATCTTCGAGATGACGAAGGTCTTCGGCAAGCGCCGTCAATGCGGCCATATCGCCGTGCTGCGCGCCGCCGGCCATTCCGCCTTCGCGAGAATAGGCTTCGACGACGGTTTCGGCCGCATGGCGTGCAGCTTCGATAATGTATTCGTCGTTGGTCGCCATATAATCTTCGATGGCGCTCATCCGCCGATCGAAATCGACGGGGAAGTGCTCGCCTGCGACTGCCCGGGGTTCGCTGGTGAGCAGCGTGGACAGGTGGGCGATCTGTTCTTCGAGGCTGCGCAGCGCCTGCGTGTCCGTCGGCGGTGCGGCTGTGCTTGCTTCAAGCCGGGCTGCAATATCGGAGAGGCGACCTTCGAGCCGGCGGACCGCACCGTCGTCGATGTTTGCGACCGGAGCTGGCGGATGGAAATCAATCTCGTCGATGCGGCGTGCCAGATAGTCCAGCCGGTCCGCAAGCACATTGCCGACCGAGCCATGTTCTAGCGCGTCGATCTTGTGGGAGATGTCGGCGAGATAGGTAACGAGCTCCGGCTGCGGCGCCGCCTTCTGCGAGCGTTCCATCAGGTGCGAAAGCTGGTCCAGACGCTCTTCGAGGCGAGCGACGGACTTGGCGCTGCCGAGTTCGTCGATGCGCATGGCGAGCGCTTCGAGGCGACCGGAGAGATCGTCGGCGGGCTGGCGTCGTGCCGCATCGCGGCTCATGACATCGATCTGGTCGGCAAGGCCGCTAAGCTGGCCTTCGAGCCGCTGCATCGCCTGATCCTGCGGCTGCATCATCGAGCCGAGGCTCTCCATAGCGGTCGCGATCGTCAGCAGCTTGTTTTCCAGCGCATGTACGGCGGGGCTGTCGTTCATGCCGCCGAGGTGCTGCTTGATGTCGTCCAGGCGGTAGGCAAGCGATACGAGCTCATCCTGCAGGCCGGTCGTGTCGATCGCTTTCACCTGGCGCTCGACGTGGTGCAGGGATTCTTCGCGGGCAAGGCCGTCCATCAGCGAGCGCAGCTCGTCGAACTCGGCCTTCAGGCCTGCCGTCTCCGGCTGTCCGGTGAGCTGGTTGATGCTGTCGGCAAGCCGCGCCATGTCCTCGCGAACATCGGCTGCGAAATGCTTGTCGTTGCTGTTCTCGCGGATATCGCGGATTTCGGCACGTAAAGCGCTGACTTCGCGGGTCACGCTGTCGGCGATATCGCGCTTGAGATCCTGGCGAAGGTTGACGAGCGCCTGTGCAATGTCAACGGAGCTTTCGGCGGTCGGCCGCTGCGGCTGGCGCGGGCTATAGGAATCGAGCGGACGCCGGGCCTGCTGCGGCTCGGCCTGCGGAATTTCTTCGCGGCGGGCAAGCAGCCGTTCGCGGTTCGCCTCGAGCGCGCGCTGGCGCTGGCGGATTTCTGTAAGCGGATCTGGGCGGGCGTCATGCTGCTCCTGGCGTTCGGAGCGCAGCGGACGTTCATAGGGCCGGTTTGCCGGATATTCGCGTTCGGCGCGTGGCGGTGCGCGCTCAGGCGCTGGTGCCCGTTCGGGAACGGCGCCGTAGCCGGCTGCGACGCGCTGGCGCGTATCGCGTGAGGCGGCAGTGCCCATCAGCCCCTCGATGCGTGCCTCCAGCCCCTCGATCGTGCGGCTCAGAGCATCCAGCGACGTCCAGTCGCCCGTGCCGGTAGGATTTGATCGCGATCCGCTCATATCTTTTGCTCGCCTCGAACTTTGGACCACCCCGGGCCGCCGTGTTGACGGAAGAAAGACGTTGCGACCTTGTCGCACTGCCTGGGTTCCGCCTTTCGGAAAGGGATAAATGTATTGGCTTTCCTCAAACCGAGCTGCAAAACACCGCGCCATCAAAGGATAGATTGAAGAAACGCGAAGCACTGCTGCTCAACTCGTACAATTTACGAAACGTGGTAAACAACTCGTTAAGTTTGTCGGAAGTCTTAACCTTTTATTTCGGTTCTGCTGTCGGAAGCCTCGATATTCTTGCGGCACGGCATTGCCGAGGACCTTGGAAACGGGTGATCGCGCCGCTTTCGCTCCATGAGCTACTCCAGCGGCTCATCAAAAAATCGATGCGCCATAAATTTGACGTTTACGCAAACGTCAATATTTTGTAAGAATAGCGCAGCGACCGGAATCCGAGGTCCGGCGGCGAATTGGAGGAATTCGAAAGATGCCAGTCTACAAGGCCCCCGTGAACGATACGCTCTTCGTCCTGAACGATGTGCTCGGGGTGGAGCGCTACAACAACCTTCCGGGTTATGCCGATGCGACGCCTGACATGATCGAGGCGATCGTCAGCGAAGCGGCAAAGCTGTCGGAAGAGGTGCTTTTCCCCCTGAATTACTCGGGTGATCAGGAAGGCTGCGTACGCCACGACGACGGCACGGTTTCGACGCCGAAGGGTTTCAAGGAGGCTTACCGCGCCTATCGCGAAGGCGGCTGGCTCGGCCTCGCCGTGCCGGAAGAGTTCGGCGGGCAGGGGCTTCCCTATGTGCTGCATTGCGCCGTCGGCGAATATACTTCCGCCGCCAACATGTCGCTGATGATGTATCCGGGCCTGACACAGGGCGCGATCGCCGCGATCCTCGTCCACGGCTCCGATGCGCAGAAGCAGACCTATCTTCCGAAAATGGTCGAGGGCACCTGGTCCGGCACCATGAACCTCACCGAACCGCATTGCGGCACCGATCTCGGCCTCCTGCGCACCAAGGCGGTTCCGCAGGGCGACGGCAGCTACAAAATCTCCGGCCAGAAGATTTTCATCTCCGCCGGCGAGCACGACATGACGGATAATATCGTCCATCTCGTCCTTGCCCGCATCGAAGGCGCGCCTGAGGGAACCAAGGGCATTTCGCTGTTCATCGTTCCGAAGTTCATGGTCAAGGACGACGGTTCGCTCGGCGCGCGCAATCCGGTCTCCTGCGGCGCAATCGAGCACAAGATGGGCATTCACGGCAACGCGACCTGCGTCATGAATTATGACGAGGCGACAGGCTTCCTCATCGGTGCCGAGAACAAGGGCCTCAACGCCATGTTCGTCATGATGAACGAGGCGCGTCTCGGGGTTGGCCTGCAGGGCCTCTCCATCGCCGAGATTGCCTATCAGAATGCTGCCAACTATGCCCGCGAGCGCATCCAGGGCCGCTCGCTTTCCGGCCCGAAGGCACCGGACAAGAAGGCCGATCCGATCATCGTCCATCCCGATATCCGCCGCTCGCTGATGACGATCCGCGCCTTCAATGAAGCCGGCCGCGCCTTCCTGCTGTGGACGGCGCTGAAATCCGATATCGCCCATCGTTCCCCGGACGAAAAGGATCGTCAGGCGGCCGATGATATCCTTGGTCTCGCGACGCCTATTCTCAAGGGCGTCATGACCGACAAGGGCTTCGAGCACGCCGTCATGGCGCAGCAGGTCTTCGGCGGCCACGGCTACATCGAAGAGCATGGCATGAGCCAGTATGTCCGCGATGCCCGCATCGCCATGATCTACGAAGGCGCCAACGGCATCCAGGCGCTCGATCTCGTCGGCCGCAAGCTGGCGCTGAATGGTGGCCGCGCCGTCATGGCCCTCTTCAAGGAAATCGGCGATTTCTGCGAGGAAAACCGCAACGACGAGCAGATGGCTTTCTACACCAAGCATCTGAAGAAGGGCTTGAACGACGTGCAGGCCGCGACCATGTGGTTCATGCAGAACGCCATGGCCAAGCCCGACAATGCCGGCGCCGGCTCGACCGACTACATGCACCTCTTCGGCCTCGTCGTCCTCGGCTACATGTGGGCGAAGATGGCGAAGGCGGCGCAGGATGGCCTTGCAAGCGGCGACAGCGCGCGCGAGGATTATCTGAAGAACAAGCTTGTCACGGCGCGGTTCTATATGGAGCGCATCATGCCGGAAACGACGTTGCGCAAGGCCCGCATCGAAACCGGCGCCGACACGATGATGGAACTGGCGGCGGAAGCCTTTTGATCAAGGCGGCACTTGCCGCTGCAGGGAGATGAGACATGACCGAGGTTTTCATTTACGACCATGTGCGCACGCCGCGCGGGCGCGGCAAGAAGGATGGGTCGCTGCACGAAGTGCCGTCCGTTCGCCTCGCCGCCAAGACGCTGGAGGCACTGCGCGACCGCAACGGCCTCGACACCGAAACGGTTGACGACATCATCATGGGCTGCGTCGATCCCGTCATGGATGCCGGCGCCGTCATTCCGAAGGGCGCTGCCTTCGAAGCAGGCTATTCCAACAAGGCGCCGGGCATGCAGATTTCCCGCTTCTGCGCCTCGGGCCTCGATGCCGTGAATTTCGCTGCGGGCAAGATCGCGCAAGGGGCTGACGATATCGTCATCGCCGGCGGTGTCGAAAGCATGTCGCGCGTCGGTTTGGGCATGTCCGGCGGAGCATGGTTCATGGACCCCTCGGTCAACTTCCCGGCCTATTTCATGCCGCAGGGCGTGTCCGCCGATCTCATCGCCACGAAATACGGCTTCTCCCGCGATGACGTTGATGCCTATGCGGTCGAAAGCCAGAAGCGCGCCGCCAATGCCTGGGAGAAGGGCTACTTCAAGAATTCCGTCGTGCCGGTGAAGGACATCAACGGCCTGACCATTCTCGACCGCGACGAGCACATGCGTCCCGGCACCGATATGCAGGCGCTCGCCTCGCTCAATCCGTCCTTCCAGCTGCCCGGCGAAATGGGTGGTTTCGAAGCCGTTGCCATCCAGGCGCATCCGGAAGTCGAGCGCATCAACTACGTCCATCATGCCGGCAACTCCTCCGGCATCGTCGATGGTGCCGCTGCCGTGTTGCTCGGCTCCAAGGCGGGTGGGCAGAGCATGAGCTTGAAGCCGCGCGGCCGCATCAAGGCTTTTGCCAATATCGGCTCCGACCCGGCGCTGATGCTGACCGGCCCGGTCGATGTCACCGAGAAGCTTTTGAAGCGCAGCGGCATGACGCTTGCCGATATCGATCTTTTCGAACTCAACGAAGCCTTTGCCGCCGTCGTGCTGCGCTACATGCAGGCTTTCGAGATCCCGCATGACAAGATCAACGTCAATGGCGGCGCGATTGCCATGGGCCATCCGCTCGGTGCAACCGGCGCGATGATCCTCGGCACCGTGCTGGACGAGCTGGAGCGCCGCGACCTCAACACCGCGCTGGTCACGCTCTGCATCGGTGCCGGCATGGGCACCGCGACGATCATCGAACGCGTCTGAGGAGGGGAAACCAATGGCTTACACAAATTTCACCGTTGAGACCGACGCAGACGGCATCGCGCTTGTTACCTGGGACATGCCCGGCAAGTCGATGAATGTCTTCACAGCTGAGATCCTCGAAGAGCTGAACGCCATCATCGATGCGACCGTCGCCGATGCCGCCGTCAAGGGCGTGGTCTTCACGTCTGGCAAGTCTTCCTTCTCCGGCGGCGCCGATCTCTCGATGATCAAGTCGATGTTCTCCTTCTATCAGGAGGAGAAGGCGAAAAACCCGGCAGCGGCTGCGAAGAAGCTCTTCGATCTCGTCGGTCGCATGACGGGCCTGTTCCGCAAGCTCGAAACCTGCGGCAAGCCTTGGGTTTCGGCCATCAACGGCACCTGCATGGGCGGCGCTTTCGAGCTGTCGCTGGCTTGCCACGGCCGCGTCGCGTCGAGCGCCAAGAGCGTCAAGATTGCGCTGCCTGAGGTCAAGGTCGGCATCTTCCCCGGCGCCGGCGGCACGCAGCGCATCGCCCGCCTGACGGATGCACAATCGGCCTTGCAGATGATGACCACGGGCCAGTCGCTGACGGCGGCGCGCGCCAAGGCGATGAACCTCGTGCATCAGGTGGTCGAACCGGATCAGCTGATCCCGGCCGCCAAGCAGATGATCAAGGACGGCCTGAAGCCCGTCGCCCCATGGGACGAAAAGGGCTTCAAGGCACCGGGCGGCGGCATCTGGACGCCGGCTGCAGCACAGCTCTGGCCGGCAGCGCCCGCCATCCTGCGCCGCGAGACCTCGGGCAATTATCCGGCTGCACTTGCCATCCTCAAATGCGTCTATGAAGGCCTGCAGGTTCCCTTCGATACCGGCCTGAAGATCGAGCAGCGCTATTTCACCCACGTACTGCAGACGACCGAAGCCTATTCGATGATCCGTTCGCTGTTCATCTCCATGCAGGAGCTCGGCAAGGGCGCCCGCCGTCCGGCAGGCCAGCCGAAGACGGGGCTGAAGAAGGTTGGCATCGTCGGCGCCGGCTTCATGGGAGCCTCGATCGCCTATGTGACTGCAGCGGCCGGCATTCCCGTCACACTCATCGACCGCGATATCGAAGCCGCGACCAAAGGCAAGGGCGTCGGCGAAGGGCTGGTCAAGGATTCGATCGGTAAGGGAAGGCTGACGCAAGACGAGGGCACAGCTCTGCTCTCCCGCATTACGCCATCATCAGATTATGCCGATCTGAAGGATGCCGATCTTGTCATCGAGGCCGTGTTCGAGGATCGCGAAGTCAAGAAGGCCGTCATCGAGGCCGTTGAAGCCGTGTTGCCCGCCGGCGCCGTTTTCGCCTCCAATACCTCGACGCTGCCGATCTCGGGGCTTGCAAAGAATTCCAAGCGCCCGGCCGATTTCATCGGCGTCCACTTCTTCTCGCCTGTGGAGAAGATGATGCTGACGGAAGTCATTCTCGGCAAGGAAACCGGCGATCATGCGCTGGCCGTCGCGCTTGATTATGTCGCCGCGATCAAGAAGACGCCGATCGTCGTCAACGACACGCGCGGTTTCTTCGTCAATCGCTGCGTCTTCCGCTACATCCACGAAGCCTATGACATGCTGATCGAAGGCGTGCCCGCGACCATGATCGAGAATGCCGCCAAGATGGCCGGCATGCCGGTCGGACCGCTGGCGCTCAACGACGAAGTCGCCATCGATCTCTCCTACAAGATCCTGAAGGCAACCGTCGCCGATCTCGGCGAGAAGGCTGTCGATCCGCGTCACATGCAGCTCGTCACCGGTCTGGTGGAGCGCGAGGGGCGTCTGGGCCGAAAGAATTCCAAGGGCTTCTATGAGTATCCGCCGAAGCCGGCCAAGAAGTCGCTCTGGCCGGGCCTCAAGGATCTGTATCCGCAGAAGAAGGCCGATGATGTCGATGTCAGCGTGCTGAAGCAGCGCTTCCTCGTCACCATCGCGCTCGAGGCATCTCGCACCATCGAAGAGGGCATCGTCACCGACCCGCGCGAGGCCGATGTCGGCTCGATCCTCGGTTTTGGTTTTGCCCCCTATACCGGCGGCGCGCTCTCCTACATCGACGGCATGGGCGTGAAGGTTTTCGTGCAACTTTGCGAAAAGCTCGCCGCCGCTTACGGCCCGCATTTCCAGCCGACGACGCTGTTGAAGGACATGGCCGCGAAGGGCGAGACTTTCTACGGGCGCTTTGACCCTTATCGCGTCGAGAAGGCAGCCTGAGGCGAGGCGCCGTCTTTGATGGCAAACGATAGGCCGCTCCTTTGGGGCGGCCTTTTCTTTTATCCTTGACGAGCCGGCATTGTGGTCAATAACAGCGGTTTTGCCGAGGTAAATTTGTAAGCAATATCTTACGCTATGCTTAGTTGCTTGTCCTTGCCGGTCCTCAGGGCAACAACGCCCCAGCCGACAAGCAGAATGATGGCTGCAGCATAAATATCGGCCGCTTCGGCATATCCAAGCGCCTTCGACAGGAAGCCTGCGACGATGGCGGGCACGCTGAAGGCGAGATAGCTCTCGATGTAGAAAGCCGAGAGAAGACCGGCGCGTTCGTCGGGCTTGGCCAATGGCATGATGCTGCGCACCGTGCCAAGGAAGGTTGCTCCGAAGCCCGAGCCGGCGATTACAGTTCCTACGGCGAGGATCGATACTTCAGCCGTATGCACGCCGGCAATCACGGCCAGGACGCCGAGGGTCATGCTTGATACGCCGAACCACATGGCCGTGGCAGCGGATCTCTTGCGCAACAGGAAGACGGCGCTCGCCCCGCTTATTGTCAAGGCCGCAACCACGGAGCCTCCGATCAAGGGTGCAGTGCTGCCGGTCGTCGCGCTGACTAGCGAAGGGACAAGCGACAGATAGAAGCCGCCGAGCGCCCAGACGGCGATGTTGATGGGCGTCAGCGCCAGCAGTGTGCGCCGCACCTGCGGCGGCACCGCCACTTCCGGCTTCAGCGATGCAAGCAGCCCGGCGCGGCGCTGCGTCGTCTCCGGCACGAGCCAAAGGAGCACGGCTTGGACGACGAGGAGGGCGAGCGTCACGGCATAGACGAGCAGCATCGGCGCAGGCGCAAACTGAACGAGCAGGCTCGTCCCGAGCGCGCCGATCGCCATGCCGGCAAGCGGCGCGAGACTATTGGTAATCGAGCCCTTGATCGGATCGAGGTCGACGAGGGCAGCTCCGATGGAACTGGCGGCAGCGCCCGTTGCCAACCCCTGCACGATGCGGGCCGCGATCAGCCAATTCGGCCCTTCGGCCATTAAAAATAGCGCCATTGCCACCATATTGAGGAGGATCGATGCGAAGATCACCGGGCGCCGGCCCAGATGATCGGAAATCGAGCCGACGATCAGCAGCGCGACGAGGAGGGCGAAGGCATATACGGCGAAGATGACCGTGATCAGCACCGGCGAGAAGGCGAAGGTCTGCTGGTAGAGACGGTAGAGCGGCGTCGGTGCTGATGAGGCGGCAAAAAATAGCGCGCTGGTTGCGGCATAGTAGAGGGGCGCGAGGCGTCTGGCCGATGAAATCGGCGCGCTAGCGGTGGAAACGGGCTCAGTCATCGACTATATCCTGACTTAAAGCTAAAAGATTGCGTTAGGCGGATATAGGATGCCAGACGCGCAAAAGCAAATAATTTGCGTTAGTCGGTGTCGGATTGTGCACCACTGCCCGCAAAAACGAAAGATTGGCAAAGGCTTATGAGCCACAGAGAGAATCCGCGTCCGGGTGGGCGCAGCGCCAGAGTACAGGCAGCGGTTCATCAATCCGTCCGCGACATACTCGCAACGATGGATCGCACCGATGTGACGATCCCCTTGATCGCGCAGCGCGCCAATGTCACGCCATCCACCATCTACCGTCGCTGGGGCGATCTGCAGGAGCTTCTGGCTGATGTGGCTGCTGCGCGCTTGCGGCCGGAGAGCGAGCCCCCGAAGATCGGCAGTGCCCGCGAGGATCTGGAGTCATGGATCGAGCAATATGCCGACGAGATGGCATCCGGTGTCGGACGGCAGATGTTGCGCGACGTTCTTTCCTCGACTGACGGCAATAGTGTCGAAAAGTGCCGCTGCTACATGCAGCAGCAACTTGCCGTTCTCATCGCTCGGGCGGAAAAATCCGGCGAGCCCTTTCCTGACCTGGAAGAGCTCATGGATCATGTCATCTCGCCGATCATATACCGCATCCTTTTCGATTGCCCCCTCGGGGAGGACTATGTTCGCGAGCTGATCGCGAAGGTGATGCGGAAACTCCAAGGGTAGATTGTCGCTGCCGAATGCGATGCGCGACCGGAATTCTGCTAGGCCCGTTGCCGGCGCCTCTGATCGCGTTGCCCGCAACTGACGAACAAGAAAACCGGTGTGCGCACGAATAGGTTGTCTTAACCATGGAATTATCTTGGGATATGGGTGCCGGAGCAGAGCGAAGTACCAATTTGCTGTTGAAAAATAACATAAAAGATGATGCTAATCATCAATAGTGAATTCAACGGCAACGCGAAGGGGACTGCTCAATGCTTAATGAATTCAAGGCATTTATCGCCCGAGGCAATGTCATGGATCTCGCGGTCGGCGTGATCATCGGCGGTGCTTTCGGTGGCATCGTGAAATCGCTGGTTGACGATATCATCATGCCGATTGTCGGTGCCATTTTCGGCGGCTTCGATTTCTCGAACTACTTCGTCGGTCTTTCTTCGGCGGTCAATGCGCCGACGCTGGCTGCCGCCCGCGCCCAGGGCGCGGTTTTCGCCTACGGCAACTTCATCACCGTCCTCATCAATTTCCTGATCCTCGCCTGGATTATCTTCTTGATGGTCAAGGGCGTGAACAAGCTGCAGACCCAGGTCGCGCGCAAGGAAGAGAAGGTCGCCGAGGCAGCTCCGCCGCCGGCCGATGTTCAGCTGCTGACGGAAATCCGTGATCTTCTTGCGAAGCGCTGATTTCTCCTTGAGGGAATGTTTTTAAAAGCCTCGGCCCCGCAATGGGCCGGGGCTTTATTCATCACGGAAATCGATCGGTCGCTAAGGCAAAGTCATGGGATTTGTCCGCCGCTCTGCTTTATGAAGGCAGAAACCGGAGATTCTGCATGTCGATACTGAACAGCCTCAGCCCGCGCGCGCTCGCAGCCCCCGAAAGCGGCATCGTCGAAGTGGTGAACTACGCCCGTGGCCGTGATGGCCTCCTGCCGCTCTGGGTCGGCGAGGGCGATCTGCCGACGCCCGATTTCATCAATCGCGCCGCCATGGCCTCGCTCAATGCCGGCGAAACCTTCTACACCTGGCAGCGGGGCATTCCGGAACTGCGTCAGGCGCTGGCAGACTATTATGGCAGGCATTTCGGCACCTCGCTGCCGATGGAGAATTTCTATGTCGTCGGCTCCGGCATGCAGGCGATTCAGCTCTCGGTGCAGGCGATCACCTCGCCGGGCGACGAGATGGTCTATCTGACGCCCGCCTGGCCGAATATCGCCGCGGCGCTCGAAATTGCCGGCGCGCGCTCGGTCGGCGTGCCGCTGCAATTCGAAAACGGCAAATGGGCGATCGATCTCGGACGCCTCGAAGCGGCGATCACGCCGAAGACCAAGGGCCTGTTCATCAATACCCCATCCAATCCCACTGGCTGGACGGCGACCCATCAGGATCTCCGGGATATTCTGGCGCTGGCGCGCAAACACGGCCTCTGGATCATGGCCGACGAAATCTATGCGCTTTACTACTATGCCGGCGGCCGCGCGCCGAGCTTCCTGGACGTCAAGGAAGCCGACGACAAGATCCTCTTCGTCAACTCCTTCTCGAAGAACTGGTCGATGACAGGCTGGCGTGTCGGCTGGATCGTCGCCCCGACTGAGATCGGTCAAGTGATAGAGAACCTGGTGCAGTACTCGACGTCAGGTGTTGCGCAGTTCATGCAGCGGGGGGCGGTCGCCGCCTTGAACGAAGGCGATGATTTCGTTCGCTCCAACATCGCCAAGGCGACCCGCTCGCGTGACATTCTCTGCGACGCGCTGATTGCGACCAATCGCGTGCACACGCTGAAGCCGGATGGCGCTCTCTACTCTTTCCTGAAGATCGATGGCGTCACCGACAGCCGCGAGGCTGCGCTTGACATCGTCGACAAGACCGGCGTCGGCCTGGCACCGGGAACGGCATTCGGGCAGGGCGGCGAGCTCTTCATGCGTGCCTGCTTCCTCCGCGATCCGGCAAAGATTGCCGACGCCGCAGAGCGTCTGAGCCGCTATATTCAGGGGTTGTAAGAACGGCCGCTACCGCAATTCGCGACGTTTGGCTTCGCGCTCTCTATAACCCTCTGTCCCGAAGAAAGGACGGAGGGACGCATTCTCCGCAAGATGCTTGGCGTCAATCGGTAAAATGCAATTGATCCGGGAAAGGCTGTCCTAACCATTCTGGCAATCTTCCGCCTCCCGCCGTCTGCTTTTAATCAAATTGGCAAGGGACGACGCGCCATATATCGCCAACAAGACTTGGCGGGGACGCGAAGAATGACGGTGTTGGTGACTGGCGGAGCCGGCTATATCGGCAGCCATATGGTCTGGAAATTGCTGGATGCGGGCGAGGACGTCGTGGTTATCGATCGCCTCTCCACCGGCTTTCGCTGGGCAGTTCCGCCCGCCGCCCGCTTCTATCTCGGCGATATCGCCGATGAAGCGCTGCTGCAGACGATCTTTGCTGAAAACCGCATCGACGCCATCATCCATTTCGCCGGCTCGGCCGTCGTCCCGACCTCGATCGAAGACCCGCTCTCCTACTACGAAAACAATACCGGCAAGACCCGCATCCTGATGAGTGCTGCGGTGCGCGCCGGAATTCGCCATTTCGTCTTCTCCTCCACGGCCGCCGTTTATGGAGCGCAGCCGGCCGACATGCCGGTCAGCGAAACCGCGCTGCCGAGGCCGGAATCCCCATATGGCCAATCCAAGCTGATGTCGGAACTGATGTTGCGCGATGCCGCTGCGGCCTACGATTTCAGCTATGTGGCGCTGCGCTATTTCAACGTCGCCGGTGCCGATCCAGAAGGGCGGGCGGGGCAATCGAGCCAAAGTGCAACCCATCTCGTCAAGGTTGCCTGCGAGGCGGCGCTCGGCCGCCGCCGCCAAGTAAATATCTACGGCACGGACTATCAGACGCACGATGGAACCGGCGTTCGCGACTATATTCACGTCAGCGATCTTGCCGAGGCGCATCTCCTGGCATTGCGGTATCTGCGCGGTGGCGGCCAGTCAATGGTCGCCAATTGCGGCTATGGCACGGGTTACTCCGTCCTCGATGTGCTCAATATGGTCATGCGCGTGCATGGCCGCGCGTTTCGCATTCATATCGCACCACGCCGGCCCGGCGATGCCGCCAGCGTGGTGGCGGATGCAACGCTGGCGCATCGGGAGCTGGGCTGGGTCCCGAAATACAATAGCCTCGAAACGATCGTGCGTTCGTCGCTGGATTGGGAGCTACGTCTGGCCCAGCGCGCAGAATCGGATGGCGACGAACCGCAGCCGTTGCTCGCAGCTCAGAACGCCTGATATCGGAGATTGGCGTTCTCAGCCCTCCGTGCTTCTCCACGGGCCGAGGAAGGCTGGAGCGTTTCGGCGCACGGCTTCCATCAGAAAATCGATGACGGTGCGCACGCGCGGCGATTGGCGCAGGTCGCGGTGGCATGTGATCCAGTAATGGCGTCGGAGATCGACCTCATGTGGCAGTACGACCTGCAGATCCGGGTGCTTGCCTGCAATGAAAAACGGCAGCACGCAAAGCCCGAGGCCGCTCTTTGCCGCCGTCAGCTGTGCAAATATGCTCGAACTCTGGAATTGTGGCCTGATGCGCGGATGGACGTGGCCGAGATAGTCCAGACCCGGCGCAAAGATCATGTCCTCTATATAGCCGATGAAAGCAAAGGCAGGCAGGTTGTCGCGACTTTCGATCGGTGGGTGGCGGGCGAGATAGTCGCGCGATCCGTAGACCTGCAGATGATAGTCAGTCAGCTTCTCGGTGAAATAGGGGCCAGCCTTCGGCGGGTCGAGTACGACGACGATATCGGCCTCCTTGCGTGAGAGCGACATGATCTGCTGGATGGTGATCAGCTCCAGCGAGATGTTCGGATGCTTGGCGGTGAATTCCGGCAGCACGCCGGTGAAGAAGAAGTTGGAAAAGCCCTCAGGCGCGCTGATGCGTACCACGCCGCGCTGTGCCGCTGATCCGGCGGAAAGATCCGCCTGGAGGCGCTCGGTCTCCTGCTCCATGCGCTCGGCGGTGTCGATGAAGCGCTGGCCCATGGTCGTCAGCATGTAGCCGCGCGGATTGCGCTCGAAAAGTTTGACTTTCAAGGAGAATTCCAGCCGATCGATGCGGCGGGAAACGGTGGCGTGGCTGGTGCGGAGCTGCCGGGCGGCGGTTGAAAGCTGCCCGGTTCGCGCCACCGCGAGGAAGAATTGCAGATCGTCCCAGGTGAAGTGCGGCGCGTGCTTCATGCTTCTCCTTCTGTTCAAAATTGAACAGACCTTGTTTGGAATTAGTTCCAATCGCGACTTGCGTCAACGCGTGAATTCCGTGATCCTGCCCACAAGGGAAAGTCGTTTCGACGAATTCGGCTCGCCAATTTTGAACAGATTCGTTTTTGCCAAATCTCTGGGAGGAGAAGATATGCGAAAGAGTCTTATTGCATCCCTGGCTTTTCTGCTTGCAACGAGCACCGCGGCTTTCGCCGCCGGACCAGCCAACGGTTTCGTTAAAATAGGTATCCTGAACGACCAATCCGGCGTCTATGCCGACTTTGGCGGCAAGTCATCCGTGGAAGCCGCCAAGATGGCGGCCGAGGATTTTGGCGGCAAGGTCCTGGGCGTGCCGATCGAAATCATCGATGCCGACCACCAGAACAAGCCTGACATCGCCTCCAACATCGCTCGCCAGTGGTACGATCAGGATCATGTCGACGCGATCATGGAATTGACGACCTCGTCGGTGGCGCTTGCCGTGCAGGCCGTCGCAAAAGAGAAGAAGAAGATCGACATCGTCACGGGCGCTGCGACGTCGGATCTCACGGGCAAGCAATGCTCGCCCTACGGTTTCCATTGGGCCTACGACACGCACGCGCTTGCCGTCGGCACCGGCGGGGCGCTGGTCAAGCAGGGCGGCGACACCTGGTTCTTCCTGACCGCCGACTATGCCTTCGGCTATTCGCTGGAGCAGCAGACGAGCGATTTCGTCAAGGCGAGCGGCGGTAAGATCCTCGGATCCGTCCGCCATCCGCTGTCGACGAATGATTTCTCGTCCTTCCTGCTGCAGGCGCAATCTTCGGGCGCCAAGGTGATCGGCCTTGCCAATGCCGGCCTCGATACCTCGAACGCCATCAAGCAGGCCTCCGAGTTCGGCATCACCCAAGGCGGCCAGCATCTCGCGGCGCTGCTCTTTACGCTCGCCGAAGTTCATGGTCTCGGATTGCAGGCAGCTCAAGGGCTGACACTGACGGAAGGTTACTACTGGAACCTCGACGACAAGAGCCGCGAATTCGGCAAGCGCTTCTTTGCCCGCACAGGCAAGATGCCGAACATGATCCACGCCGGCACTTACTCCGCAGTGCTGCAGTATCTGAAGGCAGTGCAGAAGGCCGGAACCGACGATACCGAGGCTGTCGCCAAGGAACTGCATGAAATGCCGGTGGACGATTTCTTCGGACGTGGCGGCACGGTCGGCGCCAACGGCCGCATGATCCACGACATGTATCTGCTTCAGGTCAAGAAGCCCGAAGAGAGCAAGGAGCCGTGGGATTACTACAACGTGCTGGCGACGATTCCTGGCAAGGAAGCCTATATCGATCCAGCCAAGAGCGGCTGCGACCTCGTCAAGCAATAGGGGCTGCAACCGGCCTATGACGATCCCCGCGACAGAAGAATATGAGAAACCCCGGGTGGTATTGTCCGCCCGGGGACTGCGACGGGATTTCGGCGGCTTCACCGCCGTCAAAAATGTCGATCTCGACGTACACCATGCCCGCGTGCATGCGTTGATCGGCCCGAACGGCGCTGGCAAGACGACGGTGTTCAACCTGCTCACCAAGTTTCTGCAGCCGACCCATGGCACGATCACACTGCTCGAGACCGACATTACGCGCACGAGACCGGACAAGGTCGCACGCATGGGCCTTGTGCGTTCCTTCCAGATTTCAGCGGTCTTTCCGCATCTGACGGTGCTGGACAATGTCCGTGTTGCCCTGCAGCGGCCGAACAATCTCGCTCACCAGTTCTGGCGGCCCCTATCGTCACTCGATAGTCTCAACGCCCGCGCAGAACAGCTCATCGCCTCCGTCGGCCTGTCGAGGGAGCGGAATGCGATAGCCGCCGATCTTTCCTACGGCCGCAAGCGCGTGCTGGAGATCGCAACGACGCTCGCGCTCGACCCGAAGGTGCTGTTGCTCGATGAGCCGATGGCCGGCATGGGGCTGGAGGATGTGAACACGGTCTCCGCTATCATCCGTGATGTGGCGCGCGACAGGGCCGTACTGATGGTGGAGCACAATCTCTCGGTGGTTGCCGATATCTGCCATCATGTCACGGTGCTACAGCGCGGCGAGATCCTCGCCCAGGGCGACTATGCGACGGTGAGCCGCGATCCGCGCGTTCGCGAAGCCTATATGGGTACGGAGGAGGCTTGACGATGGCGCCGCTTCTGGACGTTCAGGGTCTCAATGCCTGGTATGGTGAAAGCCATATCCTGCACGGTGTCGACATGCGGGTGGGCGGGGGGGAGACTGTCACCATTCTCGGCCGCAACGGCGTCGGCAAGACGACGACGTTGCGCACAATCGTCGGCATCGTCCGCGCCCGCAAGGGCAGGATCACTTTCGCCGGCAAGGACATGATGCAGGTGCCGCTGCACAAGACGGCGCATCAGGGCATCGGTTTCGTGCCGGAGGAGCGCGGCATCTTCTCGACGCTCAGCGTCTATGAAAACCTGATGCTGCCGCCGGTCGTGGCGGCCGGCGGTATGACGCTCGACGAGATCTTCGAACTGTTTCCCAATCTGCATGAGCGGCGCAACAGCGTCGGCACCAAGCTTTCCGGCGGCGAGCAGCAGATGCTCGCCATGGCCCGCATCCTGCGCACCGGCGTTCGCATGCTGCTGCTTGACGAACCTACGGAGGGCCTTGCTCCCGTCATCGTCCAGCGTATCGGCGAAGTCCTGCAGAAGCTGAAAGGCCGCGGCATGACCATATTGCTCGTCGAGCAGAATTTCCGTTTCGCCAGCCGCATCGCCGATCGTTTCTATCTGATGGATCACGGCCAGATGGTCTCGGAATTTCCGGTCGGCGAGCTCACGGAGCGCATGGATATGCTGCACAAGGTTCTGGGGGTCTAGCCATGACGACGATATTCGGCATCCCCGCCCAGGCGCTTCTCGGCCAATTGTTGATCGGCCTCATCAACGGCTCCTTTTACGCGCTCTTGAGCCTCGGCCTCGCAATCATCTTCGGCATGTTGCGGGTGATCAATTTTGCCCACGGCGCCCTTTATATGCTCGGCGCCTTTACCGCCTACTTGCTGCTGGCCTATGCCGGTATCGGCTATTGGCCGGCCCTGATCGTTGCGCCGCTGATCGTCGGGATCTTTGGCGCGGTCGTCGAGCGGCTGTGCCTTCGTCAGCTCTACAGGATCGATCCGCTCTACAGCTTGCTTTTCACCTTCGGCATGGCACTGACCATCGAGGGCACGTTCCGCTTTCTCTACGGCTCCTCCGGCCAACCTTATGCCGTTCCTACGGAATTGGCGGGTGCGAAAAATATCGGCTTCATGTTCCTGCCCGTCTATCGCGGCTGGGTGGTCATCGTTTCGCTCGTCATCTGCATCGGTACCTGGTTGTTGATCGAAAAGACCAAGCTCGGCGCTTATCTGCGCGCGGCGACGGAAAATTCCACACTTGTCCAGGTTTTCGGCGTCAATGTACCGGTGCTGCTGACGCTCACCTATGGCTTCGGCGTTGCGCTCGCCGCCTTTGCCGGCGTGCTCGCCGCGCCGATCTATCAGGTCTCGCCGTTGATGGGATCGAACATGATCATCATCGTCTTCGCGGTTGTGGTCGTCGGCGGCATGGGCTCGATCATGGGCGCGATCGTTACTGGTTATATGCTCGGGGTCGCCGAGGGCCTGACCAAGGTCTTCTATCCGGAGGCCTCCAACATCGTCATCTTCGTCATCATGGCGATCGTGCTGCTCATAAGGCCGGCGGGCCTTTTCGGTCGGGATGCGTGATATGGCTGGATTGATCACATTAAAACCGAAGACGGAGCAGACGCTCTCGGCACAGAAGCTGTTGCTGGTTCTCGGCCTCGTCGGGCTGATCTGGGCACCGTTCTTCATCTATCCGATTTTCGTCATGAAGGTGCTGTGCTTCGCGTTGTTCGCCTGCGCCTTCAACCTGCTGCTCGGCTATGCCGGCCTGCTGTCCTTCGGCCATGCTACCTTCTTCGGCGGCGCCGCCTATTTCACTGCCTACGCGGTGAAGGAATGGGGCGCCCCGCCCGAGCTCGGCATCCTGATCGGCGTCGCGGGTGCGGCGCTGCTCGGCCTGGTCATGGGTTTCGTCGCCATCCGCCGGCAGGGCATCTATTTCGCCATGATCACGCTGGCACTCTCTTACATGTTCTATTTCTTCTGCCTGCAGGCAAAGTTCACGCAAGGCGAGGACGGCATTCAGTCGGTGCCGCGCGGATACCTGCTCGGGGTTCTCGATCTCAACAACTCCTTCAACATGTACTACTTCGTCCTTGCCGTGTTTCTGATCGGCGTGGTGGTCACCTGGCGTTTCATCAATTCGCCTTTCGGCATGATCCTGAAATCGATCCGCGAAAACGAGCAGCGGGCGATCTCGCTCGGTTATTCCGTCGCGCATTACAAGCTTGGTGCCTTCGTCATGTCGGCCGCACTGGCCGGGCTTGCAGGCGCGGTCAAGGCGCTGGTCTTCCAGTTCGCGACGCTTACCGATGTCGCATGGCAGATGTCCGGAGAGGTCATCCTCATGACCTTGCTCGGCGGCATTGGCACCCTGATCGGCCCGATTTTCGGAGCGGGGTTCGTGGCGACGCTGGAAAACTATCTCGCGACCTCGGAGTTCCCGGTCACCATCATCACCGGCATCGTCTTCATGGTTTGCGTCCTCCTCTTCCGCCGCGGCGTCATAGGCGAATTCTATGCCTCGCGGTTGGGACGGAAGCTGGGCTTTGAATATCGCCGATAACTATCCGCTTTTCCTTTCCCCCGTCCTGAACTTGGCGAAGGACGGGGGACAGGTGCCCGAAGGGCGGATGAGGGGCTATTGGGAGATGAACCGGGAAGCTGGCCTTTCCCGAACCTTCCGGCTCTTCACCTAATCCTCTGCCCGTAAGCGGGAGAGGGAACTATTGAGTTTGGACATGGATCGCTTCGACTACATCATCATCGGCGCCGGCAGTGCCGGGTGCGTGCTGGCCAATCGGCTTTCGGCCGACCGAAACAACCGCGTGCTACTGCTGGAAGCGGGCGGCAACGACAATTATCACTGGATCCACATTCCGGTCGGCTATCTCTATTGTATCAACAATCCGCGTACCGACTGGTGTTTCACCACGTCCCCGGAAGCGGGCCTGAATGGCCGGTCGCTCAACTATCCGCGCGGCAAGGTGCTTGGCGGCTGCTCTTCGATCAACGGCATGATCTACATGCGCGGCCAGGCGCGCGACTATGATCTCTGGCGCCAGCTCGGCTGTGCCGGCTGGGGCTGGGATGATGTGCTGCCCTATTTCGTCAAGTCCGAGGATCACTATCGCGGCAAGGACGAGATGCACGGTGCCGGCGGCGAATGGCGGGTGGAAAAGGCGCGCGTGCGCTGGGCGGTGCTCGATGCCTTCCAGGCAGCAGCCAAGGAGGCCGGCATCCCGGAGACGGCGGATTTCAATCGCGGCAACAATGAAGGATCGGGCTATTTCGACGTCAATCAGCGCTCCGGCATCCGCTGGAACACGACGAAGGCCTTCCTGCGGCCGGCCATGAAGCGCGGCAATCTGACAGTCTACACCAAGGCGCAGGTCCGCCGCCTGATCGTCGAAGGCAATGCCGTGACGGGTGTCGAATTCCAGCATGACGGCGCGGCGAAACGCGCCTATGCCGCCAGGGAAACCGTACTGTCAGCTGGCTCCATCGGCTCGCCGCATGTTCTCGAACTTTCGGGCATCGGCCGTGGCGATGTGTTGACCAATGCCGGCATCGAGGTCGTGCGCGAGGTGAGGTCCGTCGGCGAAAATCTGCAAGATCACTTGCAGCTTCGCCTGGCTTACAAGGTAACGGGTGTCCCCACGCTGAACGAGAAGGCGACAAGCCTCATCGGCAAGGCGGCGATCGGCATGGAATATCTCATCCGCCGCTCAGGGCCGATGGCGATGGCGCCGAGCCAGCTCGGCATCTTCACGCGCTCCGGCCCGGACAAGGAAACGCCCGACCTGCAATATCATGTGCAGCCTGTTTCGCTCGACAAGTTCGGGGATCCGGTCCATCCCTTTCCAGCCATCACCGCCAGTGTCTGCAATCTCAGGCCCGAAAGCCGCGGTTCTGTGCATGTGCGCAGCCCCGATTTCGCCATGCAGCCGGACATCAGCCCGAACTATCTCTCGGCGCAGCGGGATCGGGAGATTGCTGCGCGCTCCATTCGTCTGACCCGGCGCATTGTGGCGCAGCCCTCCTTTGCCCGGTTCAGGCCGGAGGAATTCAAGCCAGGGCCGGCCTATGAGACGGACGCGGATCTGGAGCGGGCTGCCGGCGATATCGGCACGACGATTTTCCATCCGGTCGGCACATGCCGCATGGGCGGGGATTCACAGAGCGTGGTTGATCCTCGCCTGCGGTTGCGGGCGTTGTCGGGGCTTCGCATTGCCGACGCATCCGTCATGCCGTCGATCACATCGGGCAATACCAATTCGCCAACCATCATGATCGCCGAAAAGGCGGCCGAGATGATTCTGGCCGATAACGAGTGAAGGCGCATTGAAGAATGCAATTCCTGGAAAAGCGCACAGCGGCATTCCCAGGAATTGCGTTAAGGCAAGGAACCAGAGCGGTGTGGCGGCGCAATGAGAGAGACGCAGACCGTTCCGGCAGTAAGGACAGGAGATTTGCATGAATAGCACGGACGAGGTGATTATCGAGCGGCGCGGATCGGCCGGCGTCATCAGGCTCAATCGCCCGAAGGCGCTGAACAGCCTGACATTGCCGATGGTGCGGGCTATCGCGTCCGCATTGGAGGATTTCGCTGCCGATCCCGAAATTGCAAGTGTCATTGTCATGGGCGAAGGCGAACGCGGCCTTTGCGCCGG
>NZ_JAELTU010000229.1 GCF_016429015.1 Rhizobium sp. ASV20 | reverse complement strand
GAACAGAGAGCCAGGCCGAGCAGTCCCCATGCCGCCAGGGCCTGCAGGAAATCGAGAACGTCTGCTTGATTGATCATGCCTTGGCCACCGCCTGCCGCAATGGCTTTCGCCGCACTATCTTATAGACACGCGCGGGCGGAAAGTTACGCAGCACTCGTCCATGCAACGTCGCCTTGAAGCCGAAGCGATCGAGCAGGCGATGCGGCACGGGACAGCGCATCCCGTAGGTAAACTGATAGAGCGCACCACCCTCTCGCAATCGGGACAACGCACCATCGAGGATCGCGACGACAGCTCTTGGAGACATGTTCAAAAGAGGCAGACCGCTGATCACGCAACCGAACGGAGGGCTTTCCGCGGGGATATGGGTATCGAGCCTTGCTGCATTGGCGCATAAGACACGGGCATCGGGAAAGCGCCTTTGCAGCATGACCGCGAAATCGGCACTGAATTCCACCAGGGTAAGGTCGTTCTCCCGGACGCCGCGGGCGAGCAGCGCCTCGGTGAAAACTCCTGTTCCGGGCCCGAGTTCAAGAATAGGCCCTGCGGTCGGATCCACCTCGCTAGTAATGAGGTTGGCCAGCATTGGCCCGGATGGCGCTATTGCACCCACCATGCGCGGATTGCTCAAGAGAGTTCGCATAAATAATGACGTATTGGACATCTGTTCCCGTTCGCGCGGTGCTGGAGATTCGACTGTTCGTTCGAAAATCCTACCGTCGCGCCGATTGCGGGAACATTGCATCAATCCGCCACTTACCGGCCTATGCCGCCGACGGGAAACTCAGTCGGAAGGCCGCACCGCCGGTCGGCCCCTCCAGGACCGTGACCTGCCCGCCATGAAGCCCGGCAATCTCCTGGACGAGGTTGAGGCCGAGACCGAAGCCCTTGCCATAGCCGGTAAGCCGATGAAACGGCTCAAAGATGCGCGCACGTTCATCGGCCGGAATGCCCTTGCCCTCATCCGTCACGGTGATACCGGTTGCCCGGCTGACATCAACCGTAATCATGCCCTTTCGGCCGCCATGCTGGATGGCATTCTGCACGAGATTGGCAACTGCGCGTTCGAGGGCGACGCGATCGCCGATAATTTCAACCTCATCCTCGTCCGCATGGAAGCAAGGCTCGTAGTTGGCGGCGATCGCGAGCGGCGCCAGTTCGGATACGACCTGACGCGCCACATCGACGAGATTGAGCGGTACAGGTTCAAATCGATGATTGAGTCGTTGCAGGTCGAGAAACTGCTCGGCCAGCGTCGCAAGCCGCACCGTATCCTCGAAGATCCTCTCTTTCAGCGGGCCGGGAGGGAGGCCATCGAGGCGCGCCTGCAGGATCGCGACGGGCGTGCGCCACTCATGTGCCAGATGGGCAAAGAGCCGCTTCTGGCGCTCGTGTCCCTCATCCAATCGGCTCAACGCGTCGTTGACCGCTTCGACCAGTGGCAGGATCTCTCGGGGAACATCTTCGACGGGAAGCCGCGTTCCCTGTCGATCGACATCGATTTGTCCAGCGCGGGTCACGGCGGAATCAAGTGAGGAAAAAGCGCGGCGAACCACCAGTGGCGCCGCCACCACCGTCGCAACCGCCGTCACGACGAGCAACGGCAGAAGAGTGCTGAAAAAGACGAGACCGGTCGCCGCTATCGCCCTCGATGGCGAGACGCGTCCGTCAACACCTGTCAGAACCTGTATCTCGCCTGCAGGCGATCCGACCCATTGGAGGCGCGCGACCGGAACGATATCTCCGCCGAGGTTGCTGCCAAAGCGTGCCTGGCCGATGCCGTCGAGAGTGCCGCCGATGCCGGCATAGACCTGCGGCACCTTCCCGCCTGTTACCATCGAACCGGCGCGGTCTCTCACCACGAACCAGAGATCGGGCAGCTCCGCGCGACGAGCCGTGAGCGCCGGCGTGACTTTGATAGCAAGTGTGCCGTCATTCGCACGCTCGATCGACTGCGCAATCGCATCGATGGTTTCGTCCTCCGGCTGAAGCGAGATGACGCTTCCCGTCATCCAGAGGGCTCCGACAATCAGGATAGCAAGGATACTCAGAAGCACCGCTTGCAGCGAGGCCAGCCGCAGCACCAGACGCCATCGCAGCGAAGGCTGGCCCGTGTTCATGACGTCTGCTTCAGGAGATAGCCGATACCGCGCACCGGATGGATTTCTAAGCCGGCATCGGCATCGATAAGCTTCCGCCGCAGTCGGGAGATATGGGCATCGAGTGAGTTGGACTGGATATCGTCTTCAAAACCATAGACGGCTTCTTCGAGCATGTGCCGTTGAACCGTGCGGCCGATCCGGCGGGCCAGTGTTTCGAACACCAGCAATTCCCGGCGCGGCAAATCGAACCGGCGGCCATCCACTTGCGCCTCCCGGCAGCCGAAATCGTAGGACATCCGTCCGAGACGGACCACTTCGGCACGGACATCGCCCGGCCGGCGCATGACGGCGCGCAATCGTGCGAGAAGCTCCTCGACGGCAAAAGGCTTGACGAGGTAGTCGTCGGCTCCGGTATCAAGCCCATCTATACGATCGTCGAGCTGCCCGCGCGCCGTTAACACGATGACAGGGGCGCTTACGCCATTTGAGCGAAGTTTGGGAATGAGCGACAGGCCATCGCCATCGGGCACCTGCCTGTCCAGAAGAATGACATCGTATACGACGACCTTTGCAGCCTCCTCCGCATCCGCAAGCGTTATCATATGATCGACAACGGCATCGCGAGCCCGCAACGCGCTACACAGAGCTGATGCCATCTCCGGCTCGTCCTCAAGCAGCAGTATTCGCAATGTCCCACCTCTGCGCAAAGAATGCCTGCATTGCATAGGCGCATTGCGAGAACATTGCGACCACCTTGTCGAGCCCACGCCGCAGCAGCCGCAATGGGGATCTATCGTGACAAGGCTGATATGGGCGACGGATCAATACCCGCATATCGACAGGGGAAAGCAATGCTTGCCTCCCCCTGTCGAGATCGTGACCGGATCAAGTTCAATTGTAAGCAATAGCGCACATAGTTGCGCCGTTACATTCCGCGAACAATGCCCTGCGTGCCCCAGCCTCATAAGCAAGGGACACAGCTCGAACCAGTCTTTTGGGTCGGCAATTTGCCGGGAACCGCTCATCGGCGTCCGCTCCGGATCAATCGAAGCGGCGCAGATGCGGCGGCATGAAATGCGGAGAGCGCGACGTGCTCTGCCGCTCGGGAAGACCGATGTCGCGAAGCTGGTAATCCGAAAGTTCGGCTACCTGCTTAAGCGTTTGCCGCTGCCGCCACATGACGAACAGCAGGGCACGTGCAGTCCTCCACGCACCGAATTTCTGGTACAGTTCATCGACCGTTGCCGTTAAGCTTTCGGCAAGCAAAAGTTGTGAAGACGTCATTATCTTTTCCTGGCGCAATTAAGCAGCCAGGTCCTCTTGAAGCTCGACCGGCCTCAGGAGCTGACACGTCAACGACGAGTCAAATTATTCCCGTAGCAAGTCATATGGGTTTATTGGAAATGCGCCTGATGGCGGCAGATAAAGCCTTTTAGAGCTTTAATTATAGAGTCGTCGAAAATTTGGTGCAGAGCACACCAAGGTCATCGAGATCATTCCGCCAGTGGCGTTTGTAAACATTAGCTGATGATGCATTTCACGCCTCCTGTATTTGATTTGCGGACGAGCGTATAATACGCGAGATCAGAGGATCGGCAACCCCCACAATTTCGAATTGCAAATATCTCACGAAATGTGTTGCATCGACGCAACAGTGACTGTCCCGAGCAACGGCACAGCCACCGAGACGAGACCGCGCGGGAAGTACCATCTTCAGCTGGGCTTCCGCACCTCGAAGTCCGTCAAAACGAATTGACGATCCCACCGCCGGTTCGCATCTGCTGAACCATGACATGGGCGTGGTAGTGCATGGCGCATTTGATTGCATAGATTTGCAGAATGACAGGAGATTGCCGATGCCGCAAAAGCTTGAAAAACCGTCGGCGGTAAACCGCCCGCAGATCCGCTTCCTTCACGCGGCTCATCAATCGGACGAAGATGCCGACCGCTTCCAAGCACCATGTCGCGTTAAGAGCGAGCAGCCGCAACGGATGACGGCGCAGATGACGTAAGCGGGAGCTTTCCGGTTTGATATTGGCGTCGATATAGAGCGCATCGAGCCTATCGAAATAGGCGGACGGTTGATGCAGGTCGCTCAGCACCGAGAGGTACCCATCTCGCAGCGTTTCGCGGGAAAGATTGAGCGGAATGACGTTGGTGCCGTATGCGGGCGGATCGTCATGATCGAGCCGCCCCTCCTTGGCGAGGCGCGTGTAGAGCGGCGTCTTCGGAATAGCGGCCAACATGCCGATCATGGCGTTGACGATGCGCGCATCCTTGATGAAGACGCGCTGGGCATCGAAGATCGTGGCGTCGTCGCTGTCGAAGCCGAGGATCATCCCGCACCAGACCTCCATGCCAGTCTGCTGGATGGAGTGGATCTTTTCCAGCATCGTGCCACCCTTGCGAAGATTCTGCAGCTTCTTGGTCTCGCGCAACGCCTCCTCGTTCGGTGTCTCGATGCCGATGAAGACGACGCGGATATTGGCGTCGACCATCAGCTGCATCAGTTCGGCATCGTCCGCCAAGTCGATTGACGCTTCGGTGAGGAAGGTCATCGGATAGTGCCGACTTTCCTGCCAGGCGACGACATCGCGCAAAACCTCCTTGATCGCCTTCTTGTTGCCGATCAGATTGTCGTCGACGATAAAGGCGGTATCCATGCCGGATGCCAGCAGCGCCTCCATTTCAGCGATGACCTGGGCGCTTTGCTTGATGCGCGGCTTGCGTCCGAAGACGACAATAATATCGCAGAAATCACAGGTGAAGGGACAGCCTCGCGAGAACTGGACGCTGCCGACAGCGTATTCGTCCATTTTCAGGAGATCGAAGCGGGGCACCGGCACCTTGCTCATATCCGTCTTGTCGGACTGTTCGTAGCGCCGCGCGTGGCTACCTGCCTCCCATTCGAGCAGGAATTGCGGCCAGGTCTCTTCCGCCTCGCCGATAAACGAGACATCGACGAGATTGCCAAAATAGTCTTCCTTGACCGTCACCCAAGGGCCGCCGACGACGGTAAAGCAATTGCGGTGCTTGAGCTCGGTCAATATCTCCGTCATTCGGAACCGCTGGACGATCATCCCCGTCAGCGCAACGATGTCGGCCTTTTCGCAGAGATCGAAGTCGATGAGTTCAATGTTCTCGTCGACCAGGGTGACGGTGTGTTCCGAGGGCGTAAGCGCCGCAAGCAGCGGCAGGCAGGCCACCGGCAGGTTCGCTTTCACATCGAATAGCGGCAGGGCATGTTCCATGCCCCAATAGGACGTTTCGAAACGCGGATTAATGATGACGATATGAGCCATTGAATATGCCGCCTCATGACTGTGAAGATCTGCTTCGGTATCATGTCAAGCTTGCATGCTATTCGGACCCGTTCGTGCTCAACGCTGTAACAACGAAGCAGGTCTCCAATATCGAGGCTGCACCCTTAGCAGCCCTATATGAGCTGAAGATTAAATTGGCTTGGCGAAACGCGCAATGGCGATACGCTATTTCCGGCTGAGGAGAAATTTTCAGACGGTAATGTCGAAATGTGAAGGGCGCGACCGTCTTTATACTGAGACGGGCTGCGAAACACGGACCCCGGATGCTTCCCGTCGCGGGCCGAACCATTGAAGAGGAGCTGGGAGATGAGTTCGTCATACCGTTGGGTGATTGTCGGCGCCGGCGCGCTGATGACCTGTGTTGCACTTGGCACGATGTTTTCTCTCGCCATATTTCAGGTGCCGATCGCCGCTGACACCGGCTGGTCACATGCCGGCATCGCAGCCGCCATGACATTGAATTTTCTTGTCATGGGGCTCGGAGCGTTTGCATGGGGTGCTGCAAGCGATCGCTTCGGCGTCCGTATCGTTGTCGTCATTGGCGCGTTGTTGCTCGGACTTGCGCTCGTGCTGGCGAGCCGCGCCGCTTCGCTTCTGCAGTTCCAACTGACGTACGGCATTCTGGTCGGGCTTGCAGCCAGCGCCTTCTTCGCGCCGATGATCGCAGCGACAACCGCATGGTTCGAGAAAGGCAGGGGCCTCGCCGTATCGCTGGTGTCGGCGGGCATGGGCGTCGCTCCGATGACCGTATCGCCTTTCGCCCGATACCTGATTTCTGCCTATGACTGGCGTTTCGCCATGCTTCTGATCGGAATCATGGCCTGGGTTCTCCTGATACCGGCAGCGCTGCTGGTAAAGCGAGCACCCGCTCCATCTGAAGAATCCGGTGAGAACGGTCAGATGGCGGAACAAAGCCTGCCGCTTGGCCGGATTTTCCGCTCGCCGCAATTCCTCGTCCTTGGGGCCACCTTCTTTGCCTGCTGTGCAGCCCATTCCGGCCCGATCTTTCACATGGTCAGTTACGCGACGATCTGCGGCGTGGGGCCGATGGCGGCTGTCAGCATCTACAGCGTCGAAGGCCTTGCCGGTCTTGGCGGTCGCCTGTTTTACGGCACGCTTGCGGATCGGCTGGGCGTCAAGCCGGTGCTGGTCGCGGGACTTTTGGTTCAGGCCATCGCGCTTGCGACCTATTTACGCGTCAGCGAACTTGGCCAATTCTATGCCCTGGCCGTCGTTTTCGGCAGCGCCTATGGCGGCGTCATGCCGCTCTACGCAGTGCTAGCCCGCGAATATTTCGGACCGCGGGTGATCGGCACCGTCTTCGGCGCCGCATCGATGCTGTCGAGCATCGGCATGGCCGCCGGACCACTGATCGGCGGCTGGATATTCGATAGCTTCGGCAACTACTCCTGGCTCTTTATCGGATCCTCGATGGTGGGACTGGGCGCGGCGGCCATCGCGCTCGCCTTTCCGCCCATGCAACGCCTGCGGCTGCGGGCAGCATGAATCAGGCTCAGGCGGCCTAAACTCATATCTTCCGGCTTTGCCGGGCTCGTCACATTTCAGGCGGTCCGGCGCCTTCCTTTCCGGCGGAAATACGACGCAACGGCTCCACCCGCCGATATATTCGTATTTCGCGATACTTACACACAGTTTTCCCCAAGTCGCAGCAGTTGCAGGCATTGCAATTTTCAATTTTTAGCCAAAACTCACCGATGCATTAGGTGCGTGATCTCCCGGGGGAGGAAATCGGGAGAACACCCACTGGCGCGACATTCCGCGCCCATTCGGCCGGAACGTCCTGCGTAATCCGTCATGGGGGATATCAGACAGATCAATTGGCGATGCCCCTGGTGCAATTGGGAGGATTGAGCAATGGCAATCACGTCCGTGGCCGAGACAACGAGTCGAGGCATGACCAGGGAGGAGAAGAAGGTCATCTTCGCCTCATCCCTCGGGACAGTGTTCGAATGGTATGACTTCTATCTTTATGGATCCCTTGCCGCCTTTATCGGCACGGCCTTCTTCAGTGATTATCCAGAGGCAACCCGCAACATCTTCGCCCTGCTCGCCTTTGCGGCAGGCTTCCTTGTCCGACCATTCGGCGCTCTCGTCTTCGGACGGATCGGCGACCTCGTGGGGCGCAAATATACCTTCCTTGTCACGATCCTGATCATGGGCCTTTCGACCTTTCTGGTCGGCGTTCTTCCGGGATCGGCAAGCTGGGGCATCGCTGCTCCTGTCATCCTCATTATCCTCCGAATGCTGCAGGGCCTCGCGCTCGGCGGCGAGTATGGCGGTGCCGCCACCTATGTTGCCGAGCATGCGCCCGACAACAAGCGCGGCTACTATACGTCCTGGATCCAGACAACGGCGACGCTCGGATTGTTCCTGTCGCTGATCGTCATCCTGATTGTTCAGAATGCGGTCGGCAAGGATGCCTTCGCCGCCTGGGGCTGGCGCATTCCGTTCCTCGTATCGTGCCTGCTGCTCGCCATCTCGGTCTGGATCCGCATGTCGCTCAGCGAATCCCCGGCCTTCAAGAAAATGAAGGAAGAGGGTAAGGGTTCCAAGGCTCCACTCTCCGAGGCTTTCGGCCAATGGAAGAATGCCAGGATCGCGCTTATCGCCCTGCTCGGCCTCACCGCCGGCCAGGCCGTCGTCTGGTATGCCGGTCAATTCTACTCGCTGTTCTTCCTGCAGAACGTGCTGAAGGTCGACGGCCAGTCGGTCAACATCATGATCGCGATCGCCCTGCTGATCGGCAGCGGCTTCTTCGTGTTCTTCGGCTGGCTCTCCGACAAGGTCGGCCGCAAGCCCATAATCATGGCAGGCCTTTTGCTTGCAATTCTAACCTACTTCCCGCTGTTCAAGGCGTTGACGAACGCGGCAAATCCAGCACTCGCGCAGGCCGAACAAACGGTTCGCGCCACAGTGACTGCAGCTCCCGGCGACTGCACATTCCAGTTCAATCCCGTGGGAACGGCGAAGTTCAACAATTCCTGCGACATCGCCACGTCCTTCCTGTCGAAATCATCCGTTCCCTACACGATCGCCGAAGGTCCCGCAGGCCAACCGGCAACCGTCAAGGTCGGCGACGCTACCGTGACATCCTACGATGCGACCGCCGCCGGAAAGGACGCGACCGCCAAGGGTGCCGCATTTGCTCATGACATGAACCTTGCCCTGCAAAAATCCGGCTTCCCGCTGGCGCGCGACCCGATCAAGGTTCCGGACGCAAAGCTTGATGCCTTCATCGCCGCAAATCCCGAACTGGGGCTCAATGCGGCAACGGTACGGGCTGGAGACAAGACCGTCACGCCGGTTGCCGATCTGGTCAAGGCCAAGCTTTTGACGGCTGACCAAGCAGGCGGCGCAACTGATATGCCCGTCTACACCATAGCCAAGGGCGGTGCCTTCAAGATGGTTGCCGATCCCGCAGCCATCAATTGGCCGCTGACCATCCTCATCCTGACGGTCCTCGTCATCTATGTGACCATGGTTTACGGCCCGATCGCCGCCATTCTGGTGGAGATGTTCCCGACCCGCATCCGCTATACCGGCATGTCCCTGCCCTATCATATCGGCAACGGCTGGTTCGGCGGCCTGCTTCCGGCAACGGTCTTTGCGATGAGCGCGGCCAAGGGCGATATCTACTATGGCCTTTGGTATCCCATTGCGATTGCCGCAATGACCCTCGTCATCGGCCTGATCTTCGTGCGCGAGACCAAGGGCGTCAATCTCGACTCGATCAACTAGCGACAGCGTAACCCGGCGCAGAAACCTGCGCCGGGCCACATTCCACTCCCGCGCTTGCGTCATGCGCGGCAGAAGCCCTTTTTCCGGCCATGTTCTCCCTGTTGTATGTCTCGGCAGCAGCGTCCTTGCGGTTGAAACATCCCTGTGTCAGCGGCTCGCCTTGCGTCCGCACGCGCCGCCATTGGCGGAAATGGAAAATTATTTCCATAGAATAAGTGATGAAAGAAAGAGTGTCCTTGTGATCGGATAGCAGAAGCTTACGAGTGTGGCAGACTTTCACCGAATATGCCTCCATGACCCTGCTGACCATCCAAAATCTATCCCGCGCTTTCGGCTCGACACAAGCCCTGGCGGACGCATCGCTGACAATCGACAAGGGCGAAATCGTTGCGCTGATGGGAGCCAACGGCGCCGGCAAATCGACACTGGTAAAGATACTGTCTGGCATCCATTCGGCGGATTCGGGCAGCATTCTGTGGAACGGCAGAGAGTATCGTGCCGATAGCCCGGCCCAGGCAGTGGCTGAAGGCATTGTCACCGTGCATCAGTCAACGGACGTTGTCGGCATCGCGGGGCTCTCGGTCGCCGACGCATTACTGCTCAATCAGTTCGTCGATGGGCGGCAACCTTTCTTCTTGTCCAGGCGTTCGGTCCGGAAGAGAGCTGCCGCGATC
>NZ_JAELTU010000228.1 GCF_016429015.1 Rhizobium sp. ASV20 | reverse complement strand
GGCCAATGCGCTGACGCGGGCGCGTCGCCGGTTCGACATCCGCGTGCGCGATGGCAATATCGTCGCCGGCCGCATGTCGGGCGGCAATCAGCAGAAGTTGCTTCTGGCAAAGGTCATGGAGACCGAGCCGCAGATCATCATCATCGATGAGCCGACGCGCGGTATCGATGTCGGTACCAAGCAGCAGATCTATCATTTTATTTCGGCACTGGCGCGGGACGGCCATTCCATCATTGTGGTCTCCTCGGAGATGCCTGAGGTCATCGGGCTGTGCACGCGGATTGCCGTCATGCGCGAGGGCCGGATCGTCGGCGTGCTCGAGGGCGACGAGATCTCCGAACAGGAAATCATGCGTTATGCGGCGGGCCTGAAGAAAAAGACCGCCGCCTGAACGGGCGGCATAAGGCAGGGCGAATTCCCAGCAGTCGTGGGACGGGAGGTTGGTTTTGGTTATGAGCGTGGGCGAAGACGGAAGCGGAAAGACAGGTCGGCGGGGACGTTCCTGGCGGGATATCGATCTGCGGGCCGTTGCGCCGTTTGCAGCGCTGGTGCTGCTTCTGATCGTGGGCGCGTTGGTCAACCCGAACTTCATCGGCATCACGAATCTCACAAACGTTGCGACGAGATGCGCGTTCATCGCCATCATCGCCGTCGGCGCTACCTTCGTCATCTCGGCTGGTGATCTCGATCTGTCTGTCGGGGCCATGGTGGCTTTCGTCGCCAGCCTGATGATACTGTTGATGAACTCCGGCATTATTGCCGATCCGGTGCTGATGCTCGCGGCGGCGGTGTTCTTCTCGGTCGTGGCCGGCATTCTGTGCGGCTTGGCGAATGGTCTGATCACGACCATGGGCAAGATCGAGCCCTTCATCGCCACTCTGGGTACGATGGGTGTCTATCGCGGCTTGACGACCTGGCTATCGCAAGGCGGCGCGATCACCCTGCGCTCGGCAGAGGTGCAGGCACTCTACAAGCCTGCTTACTACGGCTCGGTGCTCGGCGTACCTGTGCCGATCGTGGTCATCCTTGTGATAACCTGCGTCGCGGCCTTCATTCTCTATCGTACCCGTTACGGACGGCATGTCATCGCGGTCGGTTCCAATCGTGACGTCGCGCGTTATTCGGGCGTGGCCGTCAATCGCGTGCGGACCATCGCCTTCATCATCCAGGGATTTTGCGTCGCCATTGCGGTGCTTCTGTACGTGCCGCGGCTTGGGTCGACGTCGGCTCAGACGGGTATTCTCTGGGAGCTTCAGGCGATCACTGCCGTGGTTGTCGGTGGCACGGCTCTTAAGGGCGGCGCGGGCAGGGTATGGGGCACGATCTGCGGTGCCTTCATTCTGGAGCTCGTCGGCAACATCATGCTGCTCTCCAATTTCATCAGCGAGTATCTGCTCAGTGCCATCCAGGGTGCGATCATCATTATCGCCATGCTGGTTCAGCGTTCGCTTGCTCGCAAATAGCCAATAACCGGGTCAGGGGGCGCCCGGTCATCAGGACAAGGCCCTGTTTCAAAGTGGGAGGATAGAATGCGCAAAAGACTATTGGGCTTGGCGGTGGCGATGGCGGCTTTGGCCGGCACGGTACACGCCGAAGACAAGAAAGTGACCATCGGCGTTTCCATTCCGGCCGCCGACCATGGCTGGACCTCCGGTGTGGTGTTCCATGCCGAGCGCGTCGCCAAGCAGCTGATGGCGCAACATCCGGGGCTGAACGTCATCGTCAAGACCTCGCCGGATGCGGCAAGCCAGGCCAATGCCGTGCAGGACCTGGAGACGCAGGGCATCGACGCTCTCGTGATCTTGCCGTCCGATCCGGATCCGCTGGTCAACGCCATCAAGGAAGTCAAGGACAAGGGCAAGTTCGTGACGCTGGTCGACCGTGCGCCGAGCAGCAACGACAACTCCGTCCGTGATCTGTACGTCGCCGGCAACAATCCGGCACTCGGCCAGACCGCCGGCGAATACATCAAGAAGACGACTCCGGACGCGCAGGTCGTCGTCATCCGCGGCCTGCCGATTCCGATCGACCAGCAGCGCCAGGACGGCTTCGACAAGGGTATCGCCGGCTCGAACGTCAAGGTTCTCGATCGCCAGTACGGCAACTGGAACCGCGACGATGCCTTCAAGGTCATGCAGGATTACCTGACCAAGTTCCCGAAGATCGACGTCGTCTGGTGCCAGGATGACGACATGGCTGTCGGCGTGCTGCAGGCGATCGATCAGGCCAAGCGCACCGACATCAAGTATGTCGTCGCAGGCGCCGGTTCCAAGGACATGATCAAGAAGGTCATGGATGGCGACAAGCTGATCCCGGTCGACGTGCTCTACCCGCCGGCAATGGTCGGCACGGCGATGGAACTGACCGCCGCCAATTTCTACAATCAGGTTCCGGTTCGCGGCAACTACATCCTCGATGCGACGCTCGTCACCAAGGATAATGCCAAGGACTTCTACTTCGCCGATTCACCGTTCTGATCGGTTGGGTCGAACAAATGCGCCCGCCGGTTCCGGCGGGCGTTTTTTATGGGTGTGCCGCCTTGTTTCGCTACCCGGGAGAATTTTTGCGGCACGTACCTCTTGCCGCCGGCGGCAGGCCGTGATTAGGTCACGGGGCATTCGACTTTCATCCTGACGACCCTATAGTTTTTGAGGTCATGGTATCCCATACCACCTCGAATATGGGTCGGAATGGCATCGGAAACGTTTACAGAACGCGACTAGGGAGGAAATAGCTATGAAGACGATCAAGGGCCCCGGCCTGTTTCTCGGACAATTCGCAGGCGACACCGCGCCGTTCAATTCGTGGGATTCGATCACGAAATGGGCTGCCGATGCCGGCTATGTCGGCGTGCAGGTTCCGACCTGGGCAAGCCAGCTCATCGACCTGAAGAAGGCGGCATCCTCCAAGGACTATTGTGATGAGTTTGCCGGCATTGCCCGCTCGAACGGTGTCGAGGTAACGGAGCTTTCGACGCATCTGCAGGGTCAGCTCGTCGCCGTGCATCCCGCCTATGACGAAGCCTTTGACGGCTTTGCCGCGCCGGAAGTGCGTGGGAATCCGAAGGCACGTCAGGAATGGGCTGTCGAACAGGTGAAAATGGCGCTGACCGCTTCCAAGCATCTCGGTATCAAGGCGCATGCGACCTTCTCGGGCGCTCTTGCCTGGCCCTTCGTCTATCCCTGGCCGCAGCGCCCGGCCGGCCTCGTCGAAACCGCTTTCGAAGAGCTTGCCCGCCGCTGGACGCCGATCCTCAACCATGCCGATGAAAACGGCGTTGATGTCTGCTACGAAATCCATCCCGGCGAAGACCTGCATGACGGCATTACCTTCGAGATGTTCCTGGAGCGCGTGAAGAACCACCCGCGCGCCAACATGCTCTACGATCCCTCGCACTATGTCCTGCAGTGCCTCGATTATCTCGACAATATCGACATCTACAAGGACCGCATCAAGATGTTCCACGTCAAGGATGCGGAGTTCAATCCGACCGGGCGTCAAGGCGTTTACGGTGGCTATCAGGGCTGGGTCGAGCGCGCCGGCCGCTTCCGTTCGCTCGGCGATGGCCAGGTGGATTTCGGTGCCGTCTTCTCGAAGATGACCGCCAATAATTTCGACGGCTGGGCTGTGGTCGAATGGGAATGCGCTCTGAAGCATCCCGAGGACGGTGCGCGAGAAGGTGCCGAGTTCGTCAAGGCGCATATCATCCGCGTCACGGAAAAGGCTTTCGACGACTTTGCGGGCAGCGGCACAGACCAGGCGGCGAACCGCCGTATGCTGGGGCTCTAATCAAGCCCCTTCGCTCCGCACGTTCGGGGAGACGGTGGACTCGAGCTGGCGCCGCCGGGATAGGGCGGATGCGGAGCCTTCTCGATACTTCCCCATTCAGAGCGTGCGGAAGGCTCGAACCCACGCCTAACCCTCTCCCCGAATGCGGGGAGAGGGACGATTGCGGCAGGCGATCGCGCTCAAACAATTCAATTCTCAGGAGGACAGAATGGCAATCGAAGGATCATCGGAACAGACGCGGGAGCCGCGCATTCGGCTCGGCATGGTGGGCGGCGGTGCGGGCGCATTCATCGGTGCGGTACATCGCATTGCTGCACGCATTGACGACCAGTTCGATCTTATCGCGGGCGCGCTATCGTCTTCGCCGGAGAAGGCTGCCGCTTCCGGCCGCGATCTCGGTCTCGATCCCTCGCGCACCTATTCCAGCTATCGCGACATGGCGATCCGCGAAGCCAAGCTGAAGAACGGCATCGAAGCCGTGTCGATCGTCACGCCGAACCATGTCCATTATGACGCCGCCAAGGAATTCCTGCGTCGCGGTATCCATGTCATCTGCGACAAGCCGCTGACCTCGAACCTTGCCGACGCCAAGAAGTTGAAGAAGGTGGCTGACGAGAGCGGCGCGCTTTTCATCCTCACGCATAATTACACCGGCTATCCGATGGTCCGTCAGGCGCGCGAGATGGTTGAGAATGGCGAGCTTGGTGATATCCGCATCGTGCAGGTGGAATATCCGCAGGACTGGCTGACCGAGAATATCGAGCAGTCCGGCCAGAAGCAGGCGGCATGGCGCACCGATCCGGCCCAGTCCGGCGCCGGCGGTTCCACCGGCGACATCGGCACGCATGCCTATAATCTCGCGTCCTTCGTCACCGGCCTTGAGCTCGACAGCCTCGCCGCCGATCTCGACAGCTTTGTCGAAGGACGTCGTCTCGATGATAACGGCCATGTGCTGTTGCGCTTCAAGGCAAAGGGCAAGGAAAAGCCGGCCAAGGGCATGCTCTGGTGCAGCCAGGTGGCGCCGGGTCACGAAAATGGCCTTAAACTCCGCGTCTATGGCACCAAGGGTGGCATCGAGTGGACGCAGGCCGATCCGAACTATCTGTGGTACACGCCGTTCGGCGACCAGAAGCGACTGATTACCCGCAACGGTGCAGGTTCCGGCGCTGCCGCGGGGCGCGTCTCGCGCATCCCCTCGGGCCATCCTGAAGGCTATCTGGAAGCATTTGCCACGATCTATACCGAGGCTGCGCGCGCCATCAATGCGGCCAAGAAGGGCGTGGCGGTCGATCCGGCCGTGATCTATCCGACTGTCGATGACGGCGTGAAGGGTGTGGCTTTCGTTGAGGCCTGCGTTGCCTCGTCCAAGCGCAACGGCGCCTGGGTCAAGCTCTAGGCTTTGGATGAGGTCAGAGGCGGTGAACCCGCCTCGGACCTGCTTGTTCAGGCCGCAGCTTGCTGCTTGCGCTTCGTCAGCGCATCGATGCTCAGCGGGCCACCGCCGGCGCTGGCGAGAAACAGGAAGATGAAGCAGAAGAGGATGGCGGCGACGCCGCCATTTTGCGCGGGGTAGAAGCTCTTCGGCGCATGGGCCATGAAATAAGCGAACGCCATGAGCCCCGAGAGGACGAAGGAGGCGATCCGCGTCTGGAAACCGATTAACACGAGGAAGCCGAGCGTAAGCTCAAGCAGGCCGGCAACCCAAGACAGCGATCCGACGGCCGGAACAGTCTCGGCGGCGGGAAAATGCAGGATCTTTTGCGTTCCGTAGCTGAACAGCACCAGCGATGCGACGACGCGCAGGAGGCTCAGCAGATGAGGTTGAAAAGCGTGGAGCGCAGGGAGCATTTGTATCCTTCCGTTGTCAAGTTTGAGCGCTACCCTCAATTGATCCGTCGCCGAAAGACAAGTCACGACTGTTGACATTGATGTTATCGAGCTGTGTCAAGATCGCTCCGATGTCGGTGAATTTTCCGGATTTCACCTGGTAGGCGTGAATTATCGATATCTGCAACGTTGCAGTTTTCCAGCGTCGCCCCTGTACTTTGCCGTGCCGCTTGGTTAAACCGCAGCCAACGAAGCCAAAACAGACGGGATTTTCACCATGATCGATCCGAAGCTTCTTGCCGATCGCTTCCCCGGCGATTTCACGTTCGGCGTTGCCACCGCCGCTTTCCAGATCGAAGGCGCGACCAAGGCTGATGGCCGCAAGCCGTCCATTTGGGATGCTTTCGCCAACATGCCCGGCCGCGTCTATCAGCGGGATAATGGCGATGTTGCCTGCGATCACTACAACCGGCTGGAACAGGACCTGGATCTGATCAAGGATATGGGCGTCGAAGCTTATCGCTTCTCGATCGCTTGGCCGCGCATCATTCCCGATGGCACCGGTCCGGTGAACGAAGCCGGCCTCGATTTCTACGATCGCCTCGTCGACGGCTGCAAGGCACGCGGCATCAAGACCTTTGCGACTCTTTATCATTGGGATCTGCCGCTGACACTGGCGGGCGACGGCGGCTGGACGGCGCGTTCGACCGCGCATGCCTTCCAGCGTTATGCCAAGACCGTCATGGCTCGCCTTGGCGACCGCCTGGATTCGGTTGCCACCTTCAATGAGCCGTGGTGCATCGTCTGGCTGAGCCACCTCTATGGCATTCATGCCCCGGGCGAGCGCAACATGCAGGCGGCACTCTACGCCATGCACTACATGAATCTTGCCCATGGTCTCGGCGTCGAGGCGATCCGCTCCGTGGCGCCGAAGGTGCCTGTCGGCATCGTGCTCAATGCCGCGTCTATCCTGCCGGGCTCGGACCGTCCCGAAGATCTGGCTGCGGTAGAGCGCGCGCATCAGTTCCACAATGGCGCCTTCTTCGATCCGATCTTCAAGGGTGAATATCCGAAGGAGTTCGTGGAGGCGCTTGGCGATCGCATGCCCGTCGTCGAGGATGGCGATCTCAAGACCATCAACCAGAAGCTCGATTGGTGGGGGCTGAACTATTACATGCCGATGCGCGTCCTCGATGACGCCTCCAGGAGCGGCGATTTCCCGTGGACGAAGGATGCGCCGCCGGTCAGCGACGTCAAGACGGATATCGGTTGGGAAGTCTATTCGCCGGGCCTGAAGCACGTCGTCGAAGACCTCAACAAGCGCTACGAGCTGCCGGAGTGCTACATCACCGAGAACGGTGCCTGCTACAATATGGGCGTCGTGAACGGCGAGGTCGATGACCAGCCGCGCCTCGATTACTACATAGAGCATCTCGGTGTCGTCGCCGATCTCATCAAGGACGGTTATCCGATGCGCGGCTATTTTGCCTGGAGCCTGATGGACAATTTCGAATGGGCCGAAGGATACCGCATGCGCTTCGGCCTCGTGCATGTCGACTACGAAACGCAGGTGCGCACTGTCAAGAAAAGCGGCAAATGGTATAGGGAGCTTGCGGGCCACTTCCCGAAGGGCAACCATAAGGCGGATTAATCGATCCGACTGGGCGTCGCCCGAATCGACGGAGCCTGCTAGGGTCCGTCGATGACCTCCCGACCGCTTTTACTCTATGCACTTTGCGGTAGCCAGCGGCAGGCTTCGACCAGCCGCCGGCTGCTGGAAGCCATGCGGCTTGCTTGCCCTGACGATATTACCATTGAGATCTGCGATCTGATCGGAGATTTACCGATCTTCAATCCGGATCACGAGGGCGGTAAAACGCCGTCCATCGTGGAAAAATTTGCCGCGAGGATCCGGGAGGCGGATGGCCTGATCGTGTCCTGTCCGGAATATGCACATGGCATACCGGGAGGGTTCAAGAATGCACTCGACTGGCTGGTGTCGCGTGACGAGGTCCCGTTCAAGCCGCTGATGTTCGCACATGCATCGCATCGCGGTGATCTCGTTCTGGAGCAGCTCGCGGAGGTGCTGAGAACGATGTCGCTGCGCATCATACCCGAGGCCTTTTTGCGTTTGCCGATTGCCGGCAAGGGCGACGAAGCGCAGGCGGAGGCTCTCGCGGAGGCACGCGATAACGGTTTGTTTCTCACCAGTATCAGCCGTTTCGTGGACGCGATTTCCATCGAAGGGTGAATTCTCCCCATATCGGCAAAGATACAACCCTTTCCTGTAGGAATCTGGAACTCACCTTAACCGTTTATTGAAGTCCTGACGGCACACTTTCGCACCAAGGAGAAAAGGCCTTGGGAGCAGTTTTCGAGTCATTGCGGCAGGGCACGCATATCGGTCGTCATTCCATTGTGACGGCCGTTTTGATTTCTTTTGCAGTGGTCGTTGCCGTCGTGACCCTGATGGTTCTCAGCGCGATCGGCCGGGTCGCCGATTATTCCAACAAGCTGGATGACGAGCGCTCCTGGGAGACGACGGTCGGCGCGCTCAAGACCTTTCAGGGACAGCTCGAGGCGACGCTGCACGATCATTCCGCACGCAATGACGCAGCGAAAAGTGTCTACGGCAAGGACGATCGAGGTTGGGTCGCCGGCAACTACGGTGATATCTCCTCGAACGGGGCGCTGTTCGATATGGCGATCATCGTCGATGACAACAATAAACCGATCGTTGCGTTCCACGATGGCGAGCCGATGATGGGGAACGTCGAAGATGCGCTTGGAACGGCGGTTTGGGCCCTGGTTGACCAGGCAAGGCGCACGCTCGTGACCGGGGTTCCCGAGGCGAGCGGCTATATCATGACCAACAAGGGGATCGCCGCTGTCGGCGCTGCGACGATTCGAGAGAGATCCGGCCGCATTCCGGTACCCGAAGGCCAGCGGCGCTATCTGATTCTCGTGCGCTATTTCGATGCGGCACGGATCAAGATGCTCTCGAATATCTATGTGATCAGCGGTCTGAAGCTGGTGCCGGCGCAGACCGTGGCGCGATACGCCGTTTCCATCGTCGATCCGCTTGGCAAGCCGCTGGGCCGATTGGTCTGGAAATCGCGCGAACCGGGCGATCTGAGTTACCAGCAGGTGCGTCCTCTGGTGGCTGGCGCCCTCGGCCTGGTCGGGTTGTTCTTCGTCGTGCTGCTGATCCTGGGGTGGCTTGCCGGGCGCCGGCTGCGGGCGGAAGAAGTGCAGGCCCGTCAAGGCTCGCTACGCGATCGCCTGAGCGGTCTCCTCAACCGGGAGGGATTGCGCCTCGATGTGGATCGGCTTGTGGAGCGGGCGCGCAGCGACCGCAGCAATGTTCTGCTTCTCTATCTCGATCTCGATGGTTTCAAGGAAATCAATGATGCCTACGGGCACGGTACGGGTGACCAGCTCATTCGCGCCGTGGCGGCGGGGCTCAGCGTGCTGGTGCCGCCGCAGGCGTCTCTTGCGCGGCTTGGAGGCGATGAATTCGCCATCGTCTTCCCGACCAAGGAACTCAACGATGCTCCGGCCCTGCGGTTGGCCGAACAGGTTCTCGATTTTCTGTCGGAACCGTTGGAGATTGGACGACGCGTGGTCGTCGTCGGTGCCAGCATCGGAATTGCAAGCTCCGCCGAAGGTCGTATCGACCGCGAGGAGCTGGTGCGACGTGCCGATCTTGCCATGTACAAGGCCAAGGAGGCCGGTCGTGCCCGCATGACCTGTTACGAGACGGCCATGGATGCGCATCGCGAGGAGCGCAACGCCCTGGAACTCGATCTACGCCGCGCGATCGAGACTGAAGAGTTGATGCTCGTCTATCAACCGCTGGTGGATGCTTCGAGCTGTGAAATGACCGGCGTCGAGGCGCTCGTGCGTTGGAATCGCTCGGGCCACGGACCGATTTCGCCTGAAGTATTCATCCCTGTCGCCGAAACCAGCGGATTGATTGAGGCACTCGGGCTGTTCGTCTTGCGCAAGGCATGCGAAGCGGCGCAGCAATGGCCGGATCTGCGTGTCGCCGTCAACGTCTCGCCGGGTCAATTCCGCAATCCAGCCTTTGCCGACTACGTTCGCAGCGTGTTGAACATGACGGAAATCGAGGCGGGTCGGGTAACGCTGGAAATCACCGAAGGCTATATCATCCAGAATCCGGAGCGCACCCGGCAGTCGATCGAGCGGTTGAAGACGCTCGGCGTCAAGGTGGCGCTCGACGATTTCGGGTCGGGTTTCTCGTCGATCGGCTATCTCAGGCAGTTCGGCTTCGATCGTATCAAGATCGATCGCTCGTTGACGATGAACGTGCTGGAGGACAGCCGTGCCCGCGAAATGCTGCGGGCAACCGTGGCACTGGCTCGCTCGCTCGATATTCCGGTGACAGCGGAAGGTATCGAGCTCGAAGAGCAGGGA
>NZ_JAELTU010000227.1 GCF_016429015.1 Rhizobium sp. ASV20 | reverse complement strand
GCCTATATCGCCGTCGACTTCTTCTTCGTGCTGAGCGGCTTCGTCATCGCCCGAGCCTATGGCGAAAAGCTCGCCAGTGGCATGACCGTCCTGGCCTTCATGAAGGCGCGCTACGCCCGCCTCTATCCGCTATTTCTGATCGGCAGCGTCTTCGGCCTCGTGCAGTCGCTGCTGCAGTGGCAGGCAGCCGGCGTCGGGCGGGCGGATCTTGGCGCAAGCATTTTATCGACCGTCTTCATGTTGCCGTCGCCGAGTTTTTTGACACGATCGGCCGGAGATATCTGGCCGCTGTATCCGCTAAACGGGCCGGCATGGTCGCTGTTTTGGGAACTATTGGCCAACCTCGTTTTCGCGCTCATACTATTCAAGCTGAAAACGCGAAGCCTTGTTCTCATCGCCACGGCATCCCTGGCGATGCTGGTCGGTTCTGTCTTTTTTCACAAATCGCTCGATCTTGGCTGGGAATGGCGCTCGGTCGACGGCGGCTTTGCCCGCGTCTTTTTCTCCTTCACGCTCGGCATGATCATCTATCGCCTTCGGAACTTCACCACGCTTGGCCGGACGGTGAACAGCTATGCCGCCCTACTGCCCATCGCGGCGATCTGCATCCTGCTGTTTTTGCCGACCTACTCGCTGAAATACGCGCTGGTGTTCTGTGTCCTGATCTCGCCGCTGATCGTCCTTGCCGGCACAATGCTCGAATTGCCGGCCAAGCTGCAGCAGCCGGGCATCTTTCTCGGCTATCTCTCCTACCCGATCTATATGTGCCATCGCGGCTTTACGGAGATCTACGCGCATCTGATGCGTGACGTGCAGCTGCCGCATCCCATCTACATCGCGATCTACCTCATCGCGATCATCATCATCGCGCTCATCTCGGCAAAACTCGCAACTATTCTGGTTCGCTATGCCGGATCCTTGAAAGCAGCGCCGAAGAGCACCAGAGCAACTCAGGGCAACTGACTTACCCGATCAGGTATGGATGGCAGCCAATGCGATGGCATCGGCCACTTCTTCGAGGCGTTCGGAAAGAGTGGCCGTGACAACACGCAGGTGACTGCTCGGCAGGATGGAGAATTTGGCACCCGGGTTGACCGCGATGCCGCGTGCCGCCAATGTTACCATTGCGAATGGTTCGGACGAAATCGGTATCCAGGCACATAGGCCAGCTCCCTGCAGTGCGGGCACTTCGCGCTCATTGAGCGCATCGATCAGTGCAGCGCGGCGTTCAACATAGACATTGCGGGCATGATCCAAACAGGCCTCGGTCGCGGGATCGCGCAATAGCCATGCCGCCGCCGATTGAAGGATACGGCTCGTCCAGCCGGCACTAAAACTGCGATAGGATTGTATCTGATCGACGATGGCCCGCGAACTCGACAGCACCGCCAGTCGCAGATCAGGCCCATGGGTCTTCGAGAACGACAGAATATGGATGACTCGATCGGGATAGAGATGCCCCATCGATTGGCGTGGCGCGGCAGAAATATCCGCCACTCCGTCATCCTCGACGATCAGCGTATCCTTGTCGCGAAGGATCTCCGCAAGTTTTGCCATGCGGGCAGCACTCACACTCTGGCCGGTGACGGAATGCAGACGCGGCTGGAAGACAAAGGCGACCGGGCGATATTTCATCGCCTCCTCCAGTGAGGACGCCAGAGGGCCCTCTTCATCGCATCGCACCGGGATAATTCGGGCACCGCGATCTTCCAGAATGTCGAGAAGCCGCATGCCGGTCGGATCCTCGATGGCAACAGCGGCGCCAGGCATGACGAGGGCATTGATCAGCGTATACACAGCATTGTACCCGCCGTTGGTCGCAAGGAGAGCCTCCGGCTCGTAAGGCCAGGTTTTCCTGACTGCCGCCTCGAGCTCCGGGAGAATGCGGCTGCGTTCATAGCTGTTGAGATTGGCGGCCGAAGCACCGTAGGCCATCGCGGCCTCCAGTTGCGGAAGCAGCCGCACATCCGGGCCAGCTGAGGTCAAATCAAGGACGTGATCGCCATAATGCCCGGCGCTTGCAAGCCGGGCCGGCTGGTTGATAAAACGGTCGCCGCTGACCCAGGTGCCATTGCGACCACGCCCGCTGATGATTTTCTGGCGCCTGAGTTCGCTCCATGCTTCCGAGAGCGTCGCCGGGCTTATGCCGAGCGCAAATGCGAGATCGCGGATCGGAGGCAACTTCGTCCCGACGGGCAGCGCTCCGGCGCGGATGAGTGCGCTCGTCTCCAATGCAATGCCACGAATTGTCCGGTCGTTCAATTTTTCGGCAAACCACGCCGCGTCTCGATTTTCGCTCATTCCTGCGCCAGTTTTAATGTTCAATAACGTAATAACATTTGATCACCTCATATTGAACATTTAGTCACTTAGAAAACAAGTTTTTCCGCGAGTGAATTTCATGCCTCTTACTCTCCGCCTGGCCCTGCGTGACTGGGACTACATAACACCGCTGATCCTGGGTGATGTCTCCTCCCCCAAACTTGATCTCAAGGTGCACCGGGTCGGAACCCTGATCTCGCACGTCGGCAAAAGCGAGGACTATGACGCAGCCGAAACCTCGTTCAGCCGCTACACGCAGATGCGCATCGAAGGCGACGCGAGCATCGTCGGCATGCCGAACTTCATCATGCGCGGCTTTCGCCACCGCTGCGTCATCACGACCAGAGAGAGCCCGATCACGAGCTTTCCCCAGCTGGCAGGCAAGCGCATCGGTGTCACGGGCTGGCGGGACTCCGGCAACACCTGGACGCGCGCCGCACTGCGCCGCGAAGGCGTCGGCGTCGAGGATGTCATGTGGTATGCCGGCCGCCTGACCGAGGCTCATCCGATCACCGACCGTCTCGATGGGTTTGGCCGCACCGGCCGCATCGAGGCTGCCCCCGGAGAACGCCCGATGATGGATCTGCTCAGGGAAGGCCAGCTCGACGCGATTTTCACGCCCTTCATGCCGGACGGCTATTTCGCCGGCAATTCCGGTTTCCGCCAGCTTCTGCTGGATTTCCGTACCGCGGAGCATCGCTATTTTGCCGATGTGGGCTATGTACCAGGCATGCACCTGATCGGCTTCAAGTCGGAGTTTGTCGCCGAGCATCCATGGGTCATGGCCGAACTGAACGCCCTCCTCGATGAATCGCAGCGCATCTGGCTGAGCAAGCGGCGCAAATATGCCGACACGACCCCGTTCATGCTCGACGAATTGTTGAAATCAGCAACCGAGTTGCCGGAAGGCTGGGATGCGAGCGGCTTTGCCGCCAATCGCAAGATGATCGCGGACTTCGCCTCGGAACTGCATGTGCAGGGCATTCTGCCGAGACTGATGACGCCCGAGGAGCTTTTTCCGGTCGACGTCGACGGCAGCCGGACGGGCAACGCCTGATCATCGTTAGAAATTCAAAGACGCAAAGCAAAAGGGGAATAAATATGTCATTGAAAAAACTCACATACATCGCTGCGGCAAGCCTGATGATCTCCGGCTCGGCCTTCGCTGAGGATGCTGCATTGCCGAAGCTCTCGGTCAATGAACAGCTGCATGCCAAATTGCCGGAGAACATTCGCACCTCGGGCAAGATGATATCCGTCAACAGTGGTTCCTTCCCTCCCTATGAGATCGTCAACGGCGTCTCTGATGTTACCGGCGCAAGCGCCGAGCTGACCAAGGCGATCGGACAGATTCTCGGCGTCGAGATCAGCCACGCGACCGTCGGCGGCCTGCCCGCCCTCTTGAGTGGCATCAATTCAGGCCGCTTCCAATATGCCGAAGGCCCGGTCGGCGACTTCAAGTCGCGTGAAGATGCCAATGATTTCGTCGACTATGTTCAGGAATTCGTCGTCTTCGCCGTCGAGAAGGGCAACCCGAAGGGCATTACCACGCTCGACACCGCCTGCGGCCATCGCATCGCTGTGATGGCGGGCGGTTCGGCGGAGAAAGTCATCAAGGCGCAGGCCGAGAAATGCACGAAGGACGGTAAGCCGGCGCTTCAGGTTCAATCCTTCACCGATCAGCCGACATCGATCCTTTCGGTTCGCTCGAAGCGTTCCGATGCATTTTTCTCTTCCCAGGCACCGCTGACCTATTTCGTATCGCAGGCAAACGGCCAGCTGGAGCTGGCAGGCGTCGGCCAGAAGAACGGCTTCGATGATCTGTTCCAGGGTGCGGTATTGCCGAAGAATTCGCCGCTCAGCCCGATTTTGCGCGATGCAATCAAAGAATTGGTCGACAACGGCACCTATGCCGCCATCATGAAAAAGTGGGGCCTTGAGAACAACATGATCAAGGAGCCCGGTATCAACCTGGCGGCACAGGCGACCAAATGACGAGCAACCTCACAGACAGTGCACCGCCGCCATCCGGCGGTGCAGATCTTGAGCGGCGGGATGTGGCAAACGCCCATACGCCGTTCCCCAAGGGCCGCGTCGCCGCCTGGGCCGTGACGCTTCTGATTGCCGCCTATTGTGCCTGGTCGATCGCCCGTAACGACAATTTTGGCTGGCATGTCGTCGGCCAGTATTTCTTCGATCCGGTCGTCATCGACGGCCTCTACGTCTCGCTTGGGTTGACTGTCGTCGCCATGGCCTTCGGCATCGTGCTTGGCCTGCTGCTGGCGATCGCCCGGTTGTCGAAGGATACGCTGGCAAGTTCGCTCGCCTCGCTCTACATCTGGTTCTTCCGTGGCACGCCGCTACTCGTGCAGTTGATCTTCTGGTACAATCTCTCGACGCTCTTCCCGACGCTGTCGATCGGCATTCCCTTCGGCCCGACCTTCATCAGCTGGGACACCAATTCTGTCATCAGCCCGATGACGGCGGCGATTGCCGGCCTGGCGCTCAATGAAGCGGCCTATATGGCCGAGATCATTCGCGGCGGCCTGCTTTCGGTCGACAGAGGCCAGTTCGAAACGGCCGAAGCCTTCGGCATGACGCGCATTCGTGCCCTGCGTCGCATCATCATCCCGCAGGCTATGCGCTCCATCGTGCCGCCGACCGGCAACCAGCTGATCAGCATGATCAAGGCGACCTCGCTCGTCAGCGTCATTGCCATGGCCGACCTGCTCTATTCCGTTCAGTCGATCTACAATCGCACCTTCGAAGTCATTCCGATGCTTCTGGTGGCGGTGATATGGTATCTGCTGATCACCTCGGTGCTGAACATCGGCCAGAGCTATATAGAGCGTCATTATAGCCGCGCCGACCGGCGCTCCGGTGCCACCAAGCCCACTAAGGAAGACACGCCAGCGCTCGTGCCGGCGCAGGAGGCTGGCCAATGAACGCTAACGTCAATTTGGCGCCACTCGTCCGCGCCCGCAACGTCCACAAGTCTTTCGAGCATCTCGAAGTATTGAAGGGCATAGACCTCGATGTCGCCCCCGGCGAAGTGGTTGTCATCCTCGGCCCATCGGGCTCCGGCAAGTCGACGTTCCTACGCTGCATCAATCACCTGGAATCGATCAATCGCGGCTCCATCGAAGTGGATGGAGAGCAGATCGGCTATCGGCTGAACAAGGGGCAGCTCGTCAAGCTGTCCAACCATGCAATCGCGCTGCAGCGACGCAAGATCGGCATGGTGTTCCAGCAGTTCAATCTTTATCCGCATATGACGGCCCTGCAGAATGTCATCGAAGCGCCGATCGGCATTCATGGCGAAAGCCGAAAGCAGGCGACCGACAATGCACGGGCGCTGCTCGATCGCGTCGGCCTTTCGGCCAAAGCGGACAATTATCCGCGCCAGCTCTCTGGTGGCCAACAGCAGCGCGTTGCGATTGCCAGGGCGCTTGCGATCAAGCCAAAGCTGATGCTGTTCGACGAGCCGACCTCAGCCCTTGATCCTGAACTGGTCGGCGAGGTGCTCGCCACTATGCGCGATCTTGCCAAACAGGGATTGACGATGATCGTCGTCACCCACGAAATCGGCTTTGCGCGCGAGGCGGCCGACCGCGTCGTCTTCATGGACGGCGGCAAGATCGTCGAGCAGGGTAAGCCGGAAGATGTAATCGGCAATCCGCAGCATCCCCGCACCCGAAGCTTCCTGTCGCGCTTCATCTAGCGCGACAGTTCCATCATCACGAATGCCTTCACGCTCTATGGCGGATGGCGGCTCAAGCGAACCATTGGAACAACCATGACCCTCAACAACGATTTCGCCCGCCTCACCGACTTCGAACCCAAGAAGGCCGAGCTGACAGGTATCCGACAGCATCTGCACGCCAACCCGGAGCTTTCGTTCGAAGAGGCTGAAACTGCCCGTTTCGTGGCCGAAAAGCTGGAAAACTGGGGCTATGAGGTGACGCGCAATGTCGGCGGCCATGGCGTCGTCGCCCGTCTTACCTCTGGAGCCGGCAAAAAGAGCATCGCCATCCGTGCCGACATGGATGCGCTGCCGATCCTCGAGCAGACCGGCCGTCCCTACGCCAGCAAGACACCGGGAAAAATGCATGCCTGCGGCCACGACGGCCACACGACGATGCTGCTGGGGGCTGCCGAATATCTCGCCCGGACCCGCCGCTTCAACGGCACTGTGAACCTGATTTTCCAGCCCGCCGAAGAGGCCGGGGTGATCAGCGGTGCCCAGGCCATGATCAAGGACGGCCTGTTCGAACGCTTTCCGTTTGACGCGATTTTTGGCCTGCACAATCATCCCGGGGCGCCGGAAGGCAGCTGGCTGATGCGCTCAGGTCCTTTGATGGCGGCAGCCGATACCGTCGAGATCACCATAACCGGCAAGGGCGGCCACGCCTCCCGCCCGCACCTGACCATTGATCCCATCGTCGTCGCCTGCAACCTCGTCGTCAGCTTGCAGACGGTGGTCGCACGCAGTATCGACCCGACACAGACGGCCGTGGTGACGGTCGGCTCCATTCACGCCGGAGAAGCGTCGAACGTCATCCCTGAAAGTGCAAGGATGGCGTTGAGCGTGCGCTCCTTCGACCCCAAGATCCGCGAACTTCTGGAAACAAGGATCCGTCAGCTGACGCAATCCGTTGCCGAGGGTTATGGTGCCAGTGTCGAGATCGACTATATCCGCGGCTACCCGGTCGTCGTCAATTCGGAAAAGGAGACCGAACTGGCGCGTACGGTAGCGGAGGAGCTTGTCGGCGCCGACAAGGTCTCGACCTGTAGCCTCATTCCCGGCAGCGAAGACTTCGCCTATTTCCTGGAACATAAGCCGGGCAGCTTCCTGCGCCTCGGCAATGGCGTCAACTCGCCAGTACTGCACAGCGCGAAGTATGATTTCGCCGATGAAAGCCTGACGGCCGGGGCCGCCATGTGGGCACGCCTGACCGAACGCTATCTCGACGCCTAGAGCGCGATAGCGCTCAGCATGCTGCGACAGCCCCGGGCAGATGATCGGGGCCGTTGCGAGTTTCTTCGAGAGATAGCTGGAAGAAGGACGGCGTCGAGCGCCGTTTGAGATCTCTTCGGCTCAGCGCGCGATCAACATCGATCGCGGAAAGCCCGTCATTTGTTCAGAGATGCAAGACGGTCGGTTGCGGCGGGTGCGGTATTCTCCCGAGTATCCGCGCGCAGCCCGGTCTTCAACTGCAGGTCCTGCGCCTGCACCAGCCGCCACTCGCTTTCGAGGCGATCAATCACATACGTAGGAATCTCATTTCTTACGTTTTCGAACTCTTGCATCACGACCTCCATTGTCATGCGATAATGGGATGACATGGAAGAGTTTCTTTGTAAATCAAGGCATTAAATAATTTAAACGATTAAAATTACTTTAATCGTTTGAAATATCCGCGCTTGTGGAAAAGAAATAGGCTCTCTTCGCTTTTCACAGGCATCGCGATCGCAACAGGGCGAATTTTCACGGGCGGTCACTGCCGCTTTAATGATGGAGCAATATCAGCGCCGCTCCGATTTAAGGGCTGCGCCGAACCGCTAAGGCCGACATCCTGCGCTCGCCAGACGGAATCGTGGTGTTCGCGCATCGCCTCGGCCGACTGGCGAACGACCTCCGAAATCCGCAGAAGCTGTTTGGCTAGGGGACTAGTCTTACGCCAGATCATGCCGATCGTCCGCGAGGGCTGCGGGCTTTGGAAGCGCACGGCCGATACCGAGGCAGATCGCGTTTCAACAGCGACCGCCATCTCGGGGATCAGAGTGACGCCGATGCCGGCGCTGACCATCTGCACCAACGTCGACAGCGAGCTGCCGTCCATCAACTCCCGGGGCAACGCCGACTGTATATTGCAGAACGATAACGCCTGATCGCGGAAGCAATGTCCCTCCTCCAGCAGCAGCAAGCGCATCTCGCGCAGCGCCTCGCGATTAGGCACCGGCTTGCCTTCATCCTCGCTCGGCCGCACCAGCACGAAACTCTCGGAGAACAGCGCAACCTCCGTCAAGGATGGCTCGGAAACCGGCAGAGCGACGATGGCCGTATCCAATCGGCCTTCGGCCAGCTCCTCGACGAGCTTCGACGTCAGCGTCTCCCGCACATGAATATCGAGACCGTCATACAGGCTGGTGAGATTGCTGATGATAGTGGGCAGCAGATAGGGCGCGACCGTCGGGATGATACCGATCCTCAGACGACCGACCGGCTGAGTGCGGGACGCGCGCGCGAGATCCCCCAACTCATCCACGGACCGCAAGATCTCACGGACACGCTCGGCAAATGCTTCGCCGAAATTGGTGAGTCGAACCTGCCGCGCGCCCCTTTCGAAGAGGTCCGTACCGAGCTGCTCTTCCAGCTCCTTGATCTGCATCGAGAGCGCGGGCTGGGAGATGGCGCAAACATCGGCCGCGCGACCGAAGTGGCCATGCTTTGCCAGAGCTTCGAAGTAGCGCAACTGCTTGAGAGTAAGGTTTATCATAAGCTCACCTTATCGCACCAATCAGGAAATCCAACTTAAATTAATCGAAGAGCTTGGCTAGACTGCATATAACAGCGGCGGGATGCCGTCGTATGTCATACGCAGCTCACATTGCGAGCTTTGACTAAGCGAATTCATCGATGCCCAGGATCGATCTGAATCCCGGGCATCGAACCGTGTTTTGGTTCCGTCAGGCCCGCCACGCGGAGGCCGGAACGACGAAAGTTCGAAGGTTGCTTCCCCAGGGAAGCAAGACCCTTTTTTCGGCAGTACAATTCAAGGCATCCAAGGGAGAAAGTCATGGATACTAAGGTTGAAAATGCAGGCAAATGTCCGTTCCCGCACGGCAACACGAACGTCTCGGCAAGATCGAACCGCGACTGGTGGCCGAACCAGCTGAACCTCAAGATCCTTCACCAGGGTTCTTCCTTGTCCAGCCCGCTCGACAGCGGCTTCAACTATGCCGAAGCGTTCAAGAAGCTCGACCTGAAGGCGCTCAAGCAAGACCTCGTCGCCCTGATGACGGATTCGCAGGATTGGTGGCCGGCCGACTTTGGCCATTACGGTCCGCTCTTCATCCGCATGGCGTGGCACAGCGCCGGCACTTATCGCACTGGCGACGGCCGTGGTGGCGCCTCCTCCGGCACGCAGCGCTTCGCACCGCTCAACAGCTGGCCGGATAACGTCAACCTCGACAAGGCACGCCGCCTTCTCTGGCCGATCAAGCAGAAATACGGCAACAGCATCTCCTGGGCCGACCTCCTGATCCTTACCGGCAACGTCGCGCTCGAATCCATGGGCTTCAAGACCTTCGGCTACGGTGGCGGCCGTGAAGACGTCTGGGAACCGGAAGAAGACATCTATTGGGGGGCGGAAGACACCTGGCTCGGCGACAAGCGCTATAGCGGTGACCGCAATCTCGAAAATCCGCTCGCAGCCGTGCAGATGGGTCTCATCTACGTCAACCCGGAAGGCCCGAACGGCAATCCCGACCCGCTGGCCGCCGCACGCGACATCCGCGAAACCTTCGCCCGCATGGCCATGAATGACGAGGAAACGGTTGCTCTCATCGCCGGCGGCCACACCTTCGGCAAGACGCACGGCGCAGGCGACGCTGCCCTCGTCGGTCCCGAACCGGAAGCAGCCGGCATTGAAGAGCAGGGCCTCGGCTGGAAGAACAGCTTCCGCAGCGGCAAGGGCGGCGACGCGATCGGCAGCGGTCTCGAAGTCACCTGGACCT
>NZ_JAELTU010000226.1 GCF_016429015.1 Rhizobium sp. ASV20 | reverse complement strand
GACCTGCCATGATCCTGCATGAATTGATCGACTATGAAACCTTGCGCATCATCTGGTGGCTGCTGCTCGGCGTGTTGCTGATCGGCTTTGCCGTGACCGATGGTTTCGACCTCGGGGTCGGGACGCTGCTTCCCTTCGTTGCAAAGACCGATACGGAGCGGCGCATTGCCATCAACTCGATAGGCCCGACCTGGGAAGGCAACCAGGTTTGGCTGATCCTTGGCGGCGGGGCGATCTTCGCCGCCTGGCCACCGCTCTATGCCGTGTCCTTCTCCGGCTTTTATCTCGCCATGTTCGCCATTCTCTTCGCGCTGATCCTGCGGCCGGTCGCCTTCAAGTATCGCTCGAAGCGCGACAGTGACGGCTGGAGGGCCGGCTGGGACTGGGCTTTGTTCATCGGCGGCTTCGTTCCCTCGCTGATTTTCGGCGTCGCGGTCGGGAATGTGTTGCAGGGCGTCCCCTTCCGGTTCGACGAAGACATGCGGATTTACTACGAAGGATCCTTCTTTGCGCTCCTGAACCCCTATGCGCTTCTCTGTGGTCTATTGTCGGTTGCCATGCTGGTCATGCACGGTGCAGCCTGGCTTCAGGTCAAGACCGACGGGATCGTTGCGGAGCGCGCCCGCCGCTATGGCAGCATTGCTGCGCTGGCGGTGATCGTACTCTTCGCGCTGGGTGGCTTGTTCCTCTGGATGGGAGTAGACGGCTATCGCATCTCCAGCGTCATTGACGCGGCTGGACCTTCCAACCCATTGCTCAAGACCGCCGAGCATAGTCCGGGAGCCTGGCTTGCCAATTACAGCGCACATCCGTGGATGATCGTTGCCCCGGTGCTTGGCTTTGTCGGCACGGCAGCAGCCTTGCTTGCGCTGCTCGGCCGGCGCGAAGTGATGGTGCTGCTGTTCAGCAAGCTTGCGATTTTCGGCATCATCTCGACCGTCGGCTTGTCGATGTTTCCCTTCCTTTTGCCGTCATCGCTTGATCCGCGATCCAGCCTGACGGTTTGGGACGCCTCGTCCAGCCACATGACACTGTTCATCATGCTTGTCGTTACGATCATCTTCCTGCCGATGATCCTTGCCTACACCGCCTGGGTCTACCGCGTGCTGTGGGGCAAGGTCGACGCGGGAACGGTCAACGACAAGGGCGGTCACGCCTACTGATCACGAAGGAGATTCTCTATGTGGTACTTTGCCTGGCTTCTCGGCTTTCCTCTCGCCGCAGCCTTCGCCGTCCTCAACGCCATGTGGTATGAGCTCGTCGACGATCGCGCCAAACAGAAGGCTGGTCGCGCGGACGGGACGTGATCCCGACGACCTGTCTTGCTTGTAGAGGCGGCATACCGGTTTCACCGGTATGCCGCCTTGGCCCACGGGTCTTGTTCGGGCCTGATCAATGCCGAAATTGGTGCAGTCAATCCCGCCGACACCAGCTCCCGGCTAGGATATGCTCGCCCGTTGGCCCGAATGCGTGCAGCAATTTAAATGACTTGAACGGCGTGCAACAATATACCATCAATGTTGGTCGGGTCGCATTCCTGACGGTCCCGATGCGGAGCATTGACATGAAGAACTGGCACCCCGATCTCAGCCGCTCCCCAAACCCGCGTTACATCGCTATTGCCGACCTGATCGAGATGGATCTGCGGAGCGGCATATTGGTGCCGGGCGACAGGTTGCCGCCGCAGCGGGAGCTGGCCAAGCGCCTGAATATCGATTTTACGACAGTCGCCCGCGGTTATGTCGAGGCGCAGAAGCGGGGATTGGTCGGTTCGCATGTCGGCCGAGGGACCTTCGTGACCGGCGTCCAAGCTCACGAAGGCAAGAGCTTCACCGCCGATGTGGAACCGGACCCACGGCGGGCATCTGCGGTCGATTTTTCGATGAACCTGCCGCCCGATCCCACGGATCCCGACCTCATTGCCCGCATGCGCGATGGGATGTCGGCGGTGGCTGTCAATCTCGCTTCGTTGCTGCGCTATCAGGATTTCGGTGGCTCCGGCATGGATAAGGAGGCGGCCGCCGGCTGGTTGGGCCGTCGTAGCCTGACACCGCCGCCGGAACGCATTTTCATCACGCCGGGAGCGCATCCGACCTTGCTTGCGATTTTCGGCCTCCTTGCAAGGCCGGGCGACGTGGTGCTGTCTGAAAATATCACCTATGCCGGCATGCGTTCGATCGCCGCTCAACTGCGTCTCAATCTTGTCGGCCTGCGGATGGACGAGCAGGGCATTTTACCGGATGCCTTCGCAGAGGCCTGCGAAAAGTCGCGCCCGAAAGCGCTTTACCTCAATCCGACATTGCAGAATCCATTGACATTGACCGTTCCGGAAGGGCGTCGGCGGGAGATTGCTGCGGTTGCGCGCCGATATCAGGTGCCTATCGTGGAGGATGACGCCTATGGCTTTATACCTTCGCATGGGCCACAGCCGATTGCGGCGATAGCCCCGGATCTGACCTGGCATATTGGCGGCCTGGCCAAATGCATCGGCGCAGGCCTCCGTCTCGCCTATACTGTCGTGCCGGAGGGCAAGGCGGGGTGGCCATTCGTTAGCGCCATGCGGACCGGTAATGTCATGGCGTCGCCTGTCACCATGGCGCTGGCGACCCGCTGGATTGAAGATGGAACCGCCGACGCGATCTTGCGTTTCATACGGGCGGAGGCTGCAGAACGCCAGAGCATGGTGGCAAACGTACTTCCACCTGGCAGCTATCGGGCCGATCCGATCAGTTTCAACATCTGGCTGCCGCTGACTAATGGCTGGACGCGATCTACCTTCGCCAACCACATGCGCAATTCCGGTATTGGTGTTGTGGCAAGCGACGCCTTTATCGTGGATGGCCCTGCATCCGAAGCGGTGCGGGTTTGCCTCGGCGGTCCCATTGGTCGCGTCAGGCTGAAAAGTGCGTTGGACTTCATGGCGCATGCGCTGGAAGGGCCGCCGCAGATGGTCGCTTCCGCTTTCTAATTCTTCGCAAATCTGCCGTGCCGAAATTGTATGCATAATGAATGCATTAATGCTTCGCTCCGGTTGTGCACGGTCGCTGCGTCATTCTGGCGGATGGACTCGCATATTGCTTTCATTGTATCTATATTGAATGCAAGCAATACGACCATTGAATGTACTCGTCGATGGTCTCTTTTGAAAGCGAGATCGTCATGGATACCGAATATCCTCCTTTGAGCCCATTACAGACCGGCCTGCGTTGCCGTTGTCCGCGCTGCGGGCAGGGGCGCATGTTCGACGGATTTCTGACCCTTCGCAAACAATGCGAATCGTGTGGCCTGGATTACTCCTTCGCCGATCCGGCTGACGGGCCGGCGTTCTTTGTCATTTGCTTCGCCTGCATTCCGAGCGTGCTACTCGGTGTGTGGCTTGAAGTCGCCTTTTCCGCGCCGATCTGGGTTCACTTCGTGTTGACGGGGCCTTTCATGTTGGCGACCTGCATTCCGCCGTTGCGGCCGCTCAAAGGCTGGTTGGTTGCGAGCCAATATTTCTACAAAGCCGAGGAAGGCAAGCTTGTCAGATTGCCGGCAACCGAGACGCTGCACTCGGCAAACTGAGGTCTGCGGGGATTCATCCTGAATTCATGACGGCTGCGACGAGTTGAGTGATAGCGCCACCCATGCCGTGTGGATGGGAGTTCCATGATCGAGCTTGGTTCGACAATGGTTTGAACAAGAAGTGAAGCAGTCGAAGCAGCAGGTTTGAGGGCGTCCTCCTCACGATAGATAGTGTCAAGTAATAGCCTGGAAATATTCAAAATGACTGATTGGTTCCCTATAGTCTTTATTGTGTTCAAGGTTCTCGTGTTAGGCACGGGTATGTTCTTCGCCATCAAGTGGCATCACGATCAAGGGAAGAAGAAATAGCCAACCCAATGGGCCGCAAGTGCCCGCCGAACAGACCCCTGACGCCTTGGATTAATGCGGAAACTGGGCCGCATCCCACACTCAGCGGCGACCGGCCGACCTCGTCCGCGCAAACCGCCGCTGTGTCTACTGTTCGTCCCTGATGTGCGTCACTGCAACTTTCTGATATTGGCGACTGACCAATGGCAAGCCGGCTGTAGGTTCCTGTCTGCTTTGGGCAGAACACTCCGCGCTCTGGGCCGGATATCAATGCTGCGGCACTGCAGTGACGATCCCGCACTGCACATTCGACCAAATATGCCGCCCTTCATGTCAAAAAAGTATCGATTGAGCGTACAAGGCGTAGTAGCGGAGCTTGGCCATGGAAGGTAGATTTACCACATAGAAGACGCGATGGCCTCTGGGAGGAGGCGCCGTAACCGTATCAACGCGGACGGATGAAAGGAGGCTCGCCGATGAATCCCGATTTGGAAGTGGTCGCGATCGGCAGCGGAGAATCCTTTAAGGCGTGGGAACACGGTTATCCCTACCGCACGGTTCGCTGGCATTTTCACCCCGAATATGAAATTCACCACGTCGTTGCGACGACAGGGCAATATTTCATCGGTGACTTCATCGGCGAGTTCGAGCCGGGCAATCTGGTGCTCACGGGGCCGAACCTGCCGCATAATTGGGTGAGCGACGTGCCCGTCGGCGTCACCTTGCCGCTGCGTTGCCGCGTGCTGCAATTTTCCGAATCCTTCTTCGCCGATGCCAGCAAGGTCTTTCCCGAACTGGCTGCCTGCGCCGGCATGTTGGAGACGAGCCGCCGAGGTGCGCTCTTCACACCTGAAACTGCCGCCACAGTCGGACCCATCCTCGGCGAACTTGTCGAGGCGACGGGGATCCGCCGCATCGAACTGTTCATGAATGTTCTTGGCGCAATGAGCAGCGCCCAAGGTACGCGCACGCTTGCCAGCGCCGGTTATCAGCCCGATCCATCAGGCTTCATGTCCGCAGGCGTCAACCAAGCGCTGGCTTACATCAATACGCATCTGACGGAGCCGTTCAGCGAAGGGGACCTTGCCGAGTTGACCGGCCAGAGCGCGAGCGCTTTTTCACGCAGCTTTCGCCGGCATACCGGCATGGCGCTGGTGCAATATGTCAATCGGCTGCGCATCAACTTCGCCTGCCATCTGCTGATGAGCGAGGCTGAGATGACGATCACCGACATCTGCTTTGCCGCGGGCTTCAACAATATCTCGAATTTCAATCGGCGTTTTCTGGATCAGAAGGGCATGGCGCCCTCGCGGTTCAGATCGCTCCTGGCACAGCACGCACGCGCGGTGGAGGCCGCCTAACACAAGGGAGGACAGGGAGGAAAAGCAGCATTCAGGACAGGCGAACGGGCCGGCATTATTGCCGCCCGAAGGAGAGGGCTTGTCCAAATTTACTGCCGCTTCGATCAGGTTATCGGTCGAGGGCGAGCATCAAAAAAAGAACATCGCGGCCCGGATAGCCGTGATGACTGAGGGAAACCATTACCATTTGGAACGGAGAAATTCCAATGAACGATTTCGCACTGAAAATCGCTGGCGCCGCCGCGCTTACACTCGGTCTTATGACCGGCACATCCGCCTTCGCGCAATCCGCCAAGGTAACGGATGCCACTGTCGCCTTCCTGATGCCCGACCAGAGCTCCACGCGCTATGAAGAGCACGATTTCCCGGGCTTTCAGGCGGAGATGAAAAAGCTCTGCGCCGGCTGCAAGGTCATTTACCAGAATGCCAATGGCGATGCCTCGCGCCAGCAGCAGCAATTCAACTCGGCGATCTCACAGGGCGCGAAGGCGATCGTGCTCGACCCGGTGGACTCGACGGCCGCCGCTTCGCTGGTGAAGCTCGCGCAAAGCCAGGGCGTCAAGGTCATCGCCTATGACCGTCCGATCCCTTCGGCTGCCGCCGACTACTATGTCTCCTTCAACAATGAAGAGATCGGCAAGATGATTGCCAAGTCGCTGGTCGATCATCTGAAGGCAAAGGGCGTGAAGGCAGGCGATGGCGGCCTTCTCGAAATCAACGGCTCACCGACTGATGCTGCCGCCGGTCTCATCAAGAAGGGCATTCATGCCGGTCTCGCCGATGGCGGTTATCCGGTGCTGGCGGAGTTCGATACGCCGGAATGGGCGCCGCCCAAGGCGCAGCAATGGGCAAGCGGCCAGATCACCCGCTTCGGCAAGAAGATCCTCGGCGTCGTCGCCGCCAATGACGGCACCGGCGGTGCGGCGGTCGCCGCCTTCAAGGCCGCAGGATTCGATCCGGTTCCGCCGGTGACGGGCAATGATGCCACGATCGCCGGCCTGCAGCTCATCATTTCAGGCGACCAGTACAATACCATCTCCAAGCCGAGCGAGATCGTCGCTGCCGCCGCTGCCAATGTTGCGATTGAATTGCTGTCGGGCGAGACCCCCAAGGCCGATACGAAGCTCTTCGATACGCCGACCAGGCTCTTCACGCCGGCTTTGGTCACCGCTGAAAACCTCAAGGCAGAGATCATCGACAAAGCCGTCAACGGCAAGCCGATCCAGACGCCGGCTCAGCTCTGCATGGATCGCTATGCAGATGGCTGCAAGAAACTCGGCATCGGCAGCTAAGAGCTGCCTCCTCCCAGTCTCCGGCTGCTTCGGCGGCCGGAGACGAACGCAATCGATAGCATTTCAACCCGAGAAGGTGGCGAGTCATGAGTGACGCTTCCGATCATAGAACCCCGTCAGGCGAGCCTGTGCTCAGCCTCAAAGGGGTCTCCAAGCATTTCGGCGCCGTCTCGGCACTGACGGATATCAACCTTGATGTGCATCCCGGCGAAGTCGTCGCGTTGGTCGGCGACAATGGCGCAGGCAAATCGACGCTCGTCAAGGTTCTGGCCGGCGTGCACCAGCCGAGTTCAGGCACGATCACGTTTCGCGGCAACCAGGTGACGCTCAGCGATCCAGCAACCGCACTTGATCTCGGTATTGCTACGGTCTTTCAAGATTTGGCGCTGTGCGAGAACCTCGATGTCGTTGCGAACATCTTTCTCGGTCGGGAAATGAGCCCGCTAAAGCTCGACGAAACAGCGATGGAGGTTCGTGCGTGGACGCTGCTCAACGAGTTGGCGGCGCGTATCCCTAGCGTGCGTATCCCGATCGCCTCGCTTTCGGGCGGTCAGCGGCAGACGGTGGCGATCGCCCGATCGCTGCTGCTCGAGCCGAAACTTATCATGTTGGACGAGCCGACCGCAGCCCTTGGCGTGGCACAGACCGCAGAAGTACTCAACCTCATCGAGCGTGTTCGCGACAAGGGCCTCGGCGTCATCATGATCAGCCACAATATGGAAGACGTGCGCGCTGTCGCCGATCGCATTGTCGTCCTTCGTCTCGGCCGCAACAATGGTGTCTTTTATCCAGACACCTCCAACCAGGAGCTCGTCAGCGCCATCACGGGCGCGGCCGAGAATTCAGTGTCGCGACGCGCCGTGCGCCGTCAGGCCCAACAGGAGCAGAGGGAAGGGGGCCAGCCATGAGCCAGGACAGCAAGCAATCAGCGGTGCTGCTCGACCGAAGCGACGTTCGCGTCAATCATGAAACCGGGATCGCGGCGACCATCCGCTCGTCCATCGACAAGATCCGCTCCGGCGACCTCGGCTCGCTGCCTGTCGCCGTCGGCCTCATCATCATCTGGACGGTTTTCGGCACGCTCAACCCGACATTCCTCTCCAGCAACAATCTTGCGAACCTGCTGTTCGATGCCTCAACCGTCGGCATCATCTCGCTCGGCATCGTCTGCGTGCTGATGGTCGGCGAGATCGATCTATCCGTGGGGTCGATCAGCGGCTTCGCCTCGGCCATGGTCGGCATGCTCTGGGTAAACGAGGGCTGGCCGGTGGCCTTGGCAATCCTCGCGGCGCTCGTCGTCGGCGGTGTGATCGGCGCCATCTATGCGATCCTCTTCAACCGGCTGGGTATGCCGAGCTTCGTTGCCACATTGGCCGGTCTTCTCGCCGTGCTCGGCATGCAGCTCTATCTGCTCGGCGCCACCGGTTCGATCAATCTGCCTTATGGATCGGCGATCGTGAATTTCGGCCAGCTGCTCGTCATTCCCCGTCCGCTTGCCTATGTTTTTGCGCTCGTTCCGGGTGCCGTCATGCTCGTCACCGGGTTGAGCGCCGCGCGCCGCCGCAAGCAGGCAAATCTGTCGGCACCCTCCATCGGCAAGCTGCTGGCGAAGGTGGCCGCCATCACGGTGGCTCTCGAGTTCGTCGCCTTCTACCTCAATCAGGATCGCGGCATCCCCTGGATGTTCGCCTTGTTTGTGGTGTTGGTCATTGTCATGGATTATGCGCTGACGCGCACCCAATGGGGCCGGTCGATGTCTGCTGTTGGCGGCAATCGCGAGGCGGCGCGTCGTGCCGGCATCAATGTGCGGCGGATCTACACCAGCGCCTTCGTGCTTTGCGCGATGTTTGCAGCGCTCGGTGGCGTGCTGGCGGCAGCGCGCCTGGCATCGGCCAGCCAGCAGGCCGGGAGTGGCGACGTCAATCTGAATGCCATCGCTGCGGCCGTTATCGGCGGCACCAGCCTCTTCGGCGGCCGCGGCAGCGCCTATTCGGCCCTGCTGGGCATCATCGTCATCCAGTCGATCGCCAGCGGCCTCACCATGCTCGATCTGTCTTCGGCGCTTCGCTACATGATAACAGGCGCAGTTCTTGCCATTGCCGTCATCGTCGACTCGCTCGCCCGTCGTTCCCGCGCCTCGCATGGGCGTGGCTGATTTCTTCAAGAAGGTAAGGATTGTTATGAGACAGGATTTCGCCGGCAAGGTCGCCGCCATCACCGGGGCTGCCTCTGGAATTGGTCTGGAATGCGCCAAAGCACTATTGAACGAGGGCGCCAGCGTCGCTCTCGTGGACTGGGCCGAAGATACTCTGAAGAGCCTCTGCGCCGAACTCGGGCCGAACGCGCATCCGGTCGTTGTCGATCTTCTGAAGCCTGAGAGCGTGGCGACAATGATGCCGCAGATTCTCGATAAGTTTGGCAAGCTCGACATCTTCCATGCCAATGCCGGTGCCTATATCGGCGGGGACGCGGCGGAAGGCGATCCGGATGCGTGGGATCGGATGCTGGATCTCAATATCAATGCGGCCTTCCGTTCGGTCCGCATGGTGCTGCCGCACATGATCGAGCGCAAGACGGGCGACATCATCATGACAAGCTCGATCGCCGGTCTCGTACCTGTGGTCTGGGAGCCGATCTATACGGCCTCCAAGCACGCGATCCAGGCCTTCACGCATACGGTGCGGCGTCAGGTTGCCAAGCACGGCATCCGCGTCGGGGCTGTCGCGCCGGGGCCGGTGGTGACGGCCCTCATCAGCGACTGGCCGCAGGCAAAGCTCGACGAGGCCATCGCCTCGGGCGGCCTGATGGAGGCGACGGAAGTGGCGGATGCGGTGCTCTTCATGCTATCGAGACCGCGTAATATCGTAATCCGGGATCTGGTGATCCTGCCCTTGAGTACGGATCTGTGATGACGCCATCTTATTTTATCGGCATCGATGTCGGCACGGGCAGCGCCCGGGCCGGGGTGTTCAATGCGGACGGCCATCTGCTCGCCGCCGCCAAGCGGCCGATCACCATCTGGCACGAGGCCGGCAGCATCGTCGAGCAGTCGAGCGAGCAGATATGGAAGGGTGTGTGCGATTGCGTCAAAGAGGCTATCGCAACGGCGAATATAACGGGCAGCGAGGTTGACGGCATCGGCTTTGACGCGACCTGCTCGCTGGTTGCGGTCAAGGCGAATGGCAGCCCCGTGGCTGTTGGACCATCAGGTGATGCCAGTCGCAACATCATCGTCTGGATGGATCATCGCGCTGCCGGCGAGGCGGCCGAGATCAATGCCGGAAATCATGCCGTGCTGCGCTATGTCGGTGGCCGTATCTCGCCTGAAATGGAAACACCGAAGCTCCTGTGGCTGAAGCGAAACCTGCCGCAATCCTTTGCCGCGGCGGACCATTTTTTCGATCTTGCCGATTATCTGACCTGGCGCGCAACGGGTTCGCTGCAGAGATCGGTATGTACGGTGACATGCAAATGGACCTATCTCGCCCATGAGAAACGCTGGGACGCGCAATATTTCAAGGATATTGGCCTCGGTGAACTCGCCGAGGAAGGCTTCGTGCGGATCGGCACAGAGATCGTCGAGCCGGGCACGGCTCTCGGTGAAGGCCTGAGCGAAGCGGCT
>NZ_JAELTU010000225.1 GCF_016429015.1 Rhizobium sp. ASV20 | reverse complement strand
TCCTTGACGCGGTCATAGAGCACCACTTCTGCGCCGAAGGCGCGGGTGTTGGCGATCTTCAGCTTCGGTGCGTCCGTTGGCATGATGATGACCGAAGGGATGCCGTGTAGCTTTGCCGCCAGCGCCACGCCTTGCGCGTGATTGCCGGACGAGAAGGCGATCACGCCTCTGGCCCGTACGGTCGGCTCCAGCGCTGAAACGGCCGACCAGCCGCCGCGAAACTTGAAGGAGCCGGAATGCTGCAGGCACTCGGCTTTCACGAACAGGCGACGGCCGGCAATCTCATCGAGAAAAGGCGAGGAGAGAAGCGGCGTGCGCCGGGCTCGGCCGCCGAGGCGAGTACGGGCGGCTTCGATCATTGCAATATCGACCATGGAAGGATCACTCTTCTGATTCAGAAAGACTTTCCATCCATAAAGCGCGCGCCTCTCCTTTAAAACAAGGAGATTGTCTCCATGACACTTCAAGCGACGCCGGGCAGCGAGAGGTGCCCGACATTGTATGTCTGCAGGCCGGGTCTTGCCGGGTCCTTCGGTGGTTCGGTCAGCAGGCGGAAGCGCACCAGGGTCCAGTGCGTCGGCTCGAAGGCGACCACCGATGCCTGCGCTTCGCCATCGGATATGGCCTGTGCCGCCGCCTCGCTCTCATTTGCGCGGAGTTCAGCGAGCGATGTTTCGGCGCTGATCGCGATCACCTCGCGCGTGGCGAATTTGGTGCTGCGAATATCCTTGGACGTATCTGCGTGCCAGGCGATCCAGGTATTGACCTCAGGGCGGCCGAAATTCTCGGTCAGGGCAAGGAAGCCAGGGCCGCAGAGGAAGTCGCTCAGGCCCTCTTCCTGCTGCCAGACGTAGAAGGGGGAATAGAAGTTCTGCCGGCTCTGCGTCACGGCATCGCCCTTTCTCGCCGTCAGGTAAGCCTTGAACTTCAAGCCAGGGAGATTGTCGAGCAGCGGGCCTTTCTCACGGATGCGGCGATCGATGATCGCCATGTCGTAGTCCGCGGGGAGGGGAAAGTTATATTGCATGGCGATCATTGGTCATTCCTCCAGCCAGGTTACGGCGCTGCCATCCTGTGCCGCCTGGATGCTGATATAGGAAAAGGCGTGCTCCGGTGCCGCACCGTGGCGATGGCGTTCATTCGGTGCGAAGCTGATGCAATCGCCGGCGCGTAACTCCTCTGCCGGGCCGCCGAAGCGCTCGGCAAGGCCGGTGCCGGACAGAACATAAAGGATCTGCCCATGCGGATGCGTGTGCCAACGCGTCATGATGCCAGGTTCTAGGTCGCAACGCATGGCGGTAAGGCCACCATTCTCACTGCTTTCCACCAGCGATTCCACCTGGAAGGAGGCCGTCGCAATCCCCTCGGGCGATTGACGCATGTTCGTGCCTGCACGATGAATGGCGGGCGACTGGATAGATGTGGTCTGTGACATGGCTCTCAAACCTGCTCGATCATCTGCGCGCGGCCATCAGCGAAAGACCAATCTTCGCGCGTCGCGGTCGTGATGGTGATCATGATGTCCTCGGCACGGACGCCGGGCGCATCGGCAAGAAGCTCGGCCACGCGGCGATAGAAGGCCTTCTTGGTCTCGGTGCTGCGCGGCTTGCCGATCGTGACGTCGAAGAAAACGTAATCGTCCGTGCGTGGTTTGCTGGAGAAATAGCTCCGATCGAAGATAAGTTCATGCGGCTCCAGCTGATGGATCGACTGGAAGCGATCGGTCGGCGGCGTATCGAAGGCTTCGACCAGAGCGCGATGGAAATTGTCCGACAATGCCTTGAGATATTCCGGCGATTTGCCGCGCAGAAGGGTGATACGGGTGAATGGCATGGAATTGCTCCTGTTTCCGTGTCTCTTGACGATCACAGAATGCCAGCAGATAATCATCCTGAAAATCAGATAAATATGGATCTATAGTCCCAGAAATATGGATGGTTATCCATGCGGAAGATTATCTTCGATCTCGATGTGCTGCGCAGCTTTGTCACCGGCATGGATCTCGGCAGTTATGCCAAGGCCGCTGACCGCCTGGGGCGCTCGACGTCTGCCATCAGCGCACAGCTCAAGAAGCTTGAGGAGCAGGCGGGTATGCCCATCTTCCGCAAGGCGGGCCGAGGGCTGGCGCTGACGGATGCCGGCGAGACCATGCTCGGCTATGCCCGGCGACTGCTGGATCTGAATGACGAGGCTGCGACGGCGCTGCATGGAACGGAGCTTGAGGGCTGGGTGCGGTTGGGATTGCAGGAGGATTTCGGTGAAACCCTGCTGCCCGAGGTGCTCGGACGTTTCGCCCGCGCCCATCCGAAGGTCCGCATCGAGGCGCGCGTCACGCGCAATGTCGAGCTGGTCGAGCGGGTAACATCGGGCAAGCTCGATCTGGCGCTTGCCTGGAGCGACGGCTTTCGCACCGCTCATACGGATCGAATTGCCGAGGTGCCGATCTGCTGGGTTGGTCCGGCCAATGGTGACATGCAGTGGCATGCCGGCAGCGGCGAGACCATGCCGCTCGCCTCGCTTGAGGCGCCGTGCCTACTGCGGAATATCGCTACGAAGACGCTCGATCGTGCTGGGATCGGCTGGCGGATATCCTTCGTCAGCCCAAGCCTTGGAGGTCTATGGGCAGCAACGGCGGCAGGCCTCGGACTTGCGCTGCGCACACCGCTCGGCCTGCCGCCGAAAGTGCGGCAAATGGCGCCCGGGGAGGCGGGTCTGCCGGCTTTGCCAAAGCTCGATCTCGTGCTGCATCGCGCCGAGGCCGAGGCGAGCCCTGCGACAGAGCGCTTGGCATCGATCATCTTGCAGTCGGTACGACAAACCGTCGAGACGGTGCCGCATAGCCGGATTTTCGAGGATACGCCTGGCTATGATGTCGTTACGGCCTGAGATACTTCCTCTGCCTGCGACATTTCTCCGGCCAGGCTGGTGATGCGGATTTCTGCCTGTGCGGCAAGCATTTGCAGATCGCGCGGCTCGCCGGCGAGCCGTTCAATGGCGGCAATCGCGACATCGGTCGTCACATAGTCCGGCTTGTGCCCGAGATTGCGGATGGTGATGAGCTCGGCGCCGGCAATATCGCGCGCAAGCCCGCGCGAATGCAGTTCCTCCAGCACGATGTCGTCGCTATCGCCGGTGATGATGACCGTAGGCGCCTTGATCTCGCTGTAGCGTGGCGCATGGGTGGAGACATAGGCAAGGAGATTGACGACGTCGGTCGCATTGTTGCGGAAGGTATGGGGCCGCAGCACCAGCTCCGGCGCCGTTTTCATGATGTAGTCGGCTGGTCGCGCGTTGGGGCGAAAGATGCTGAGCGTACCGGTCTCGACCCTGCGCAGACCGATCGGCATGACAATGAGATGCGTGAAAAGCCAGCCGAGAACGGGCATGGCGGCGATCGTATAGTACCAGTCGACGCCGCCCGGCCAGGGATGAGTGGCTGGCGCCAGAAACAATAGTCCTTCGGTCCTGTCTGGATGCCGCATGCCGAACGCCGCGGCGATGGCACCGCCGAACGAGTGGCCGATGATGATGGCGCTCTTGATGCCGCGCTTGTCCATCAATCTTGCGATGGCGTCCGCCTGACCCGAGGGGAGGGCGTTTTCGGCAGGTCCGCGCTCGGAATAGCCATGGCCGGGCCGATCGACGAACAGCATTTCGGCGCGGTCCCTCAAGGGAGCGGCGAAGGCTTCGAACTGATCACGCAAATTTCCGCTGGCGCCGTGGATGAAGACCAACGCAGGCAGATCGGCCGTCGCGGGACGCGGCAGATGCACGGCGTTCAAACGATAGCCACCGATATCAGTCAGCTCGCCGATATTGGGATAGGTTTGCTCGATCGCACGCGTCTTGTATGCGGAAAAGCCCGCGGCAAAGACGACAACGGTGATGACGGCAGTGAGAAGAGTATCGATCATTGCGGCACGGATCAGATATCGTAAGTCACTAATCTAGTGCGTTATCGCGGTTTTTCATCCCTTGGGACGCAGTTTCCACTATGAGAGATGGCTGCGCTTGCGCCAACAATCAGGTGCGGGTGCCGGCAATCTTCTCTGAGAGCTTGCTTACCTCTTCCTGTGCCGAGCGATTCGCCGGATAGATGTCGAGGAAACGCTCCCAGGTCCTGAGTGCAAGCGCATCATTGCCGCGTTCCGTCAGAAGCGCCGCCATGCCGGCAATGGCACCAAAGTGGCGCGGCTCGATCCGCAGCACCTGATTGATGTCTTCCATCGACTTGCGATAGTCGCCGATGGCGAAGTTAAGCGTCGCACGCCTGTTCCAGCCTTCGGCATAATCGGGCCTTAGCGAGATCACCTGATCGAGGTAATCCATCGCCGCTGCGCTGCGCTTGTCCAGAATGGCCTTGTCGGCCCATTGCATCAGGAGATTGACGGTGGCGCTGCCGGAATCGCTCAGTTCGGCATTGATCTGATCGGCGATCAGGCTTGCCTGATCGGGATCGCGCTGACGCTTCAATGACGTGAAAAGATTATCGAGCCGCTGCTTGGGTGAGAGGCTGCCGGAGGTGTCCCCGGAATCCTTCCGTTCGACGATATTGCTCGAATCGTCAGCCATCGCCATTTGCGGCGTTGCTACACTCACGGCAAGCAGGATCGGAAAGGCAAAATAGGGCAAAGCTAAAACGCGCATGGCGGGCATAGTAGCCCGCCAGTGTCGAAGATCAAAAACAAATTTGATGCGATCAACTAAAACTGTGCGCTCGATCCGAGAGATCAGAGCCACGCGCTATATCAGCCCTGACGAGCCTTGTAGCGCGGGTTCAGCTTGTTGATGATGTAGATGCGGCCCTTGCGGCGAACGAGACGGTTGTCACGATGGCGCGCCTTGAGCGACTTGAGCGAATTCTTGATCTTCATTTTTCTGATCCGCGATGTTCGAGGGGGAATGTCACATTCGCCCGTGTCATTAACAATCAAAAGCGCGCTCAGGGCGCGCTCTTTAGGGTGGGGAGCAAATACCCTGTCGCCCGTGCCCTGTCAACCATGTCAGGGGCTTTTTCCCGCCCGTCTTAACGGACAAGCTGTGTAACATGGCCCATTTTGCGGCCCGGGCGTGCTTCGCTCTTGCCGTAGAGGTGTACCAGCGCGTCGTCAAGGCGTAGCCATTGCGGCAGCGCAAGAATGTCGTCGCCGACCAGATTCGTCATCACGCAATCCGAATGGCGTTGAGGATTTCCGAGAGGCAGGCCGGCGACCGCCCGGATGTGCTGCTCGAATTGCGAGATGACGCAGGCGGCCTCCGTCCAATGGCCTGAGTTGTGGACACGGGGCGCCATTTCGTTGGCGATGAGGTCGCCGTTTGCGAGTGCGAAGAACTCGATGCCGATCACGCCGACATAGCCGAGCGCCGTCAGGATCTTTTCCGCAGCCGCGTGCGCAGCTGTCGCGGTCTGGTCGGAAATGCTGGCGGGCAGGGTTGATGTATGAAGGATGCCATTTCGATGGACATTCTCAGCAGGATCGTAGCAGGCAATCGTTCCGTCGATGCCGCGCGCGGCGATGATGGAAATCTCACGCTCGAAGGATACGAAGCTTTCGAGAATAAGCGGCACGCTGCCGAGAGCTGCATAACTGCCTTCCGGGCTGTCGGCCGATGAGCGATAAACGCGCTGGCCCTTGCCATCATAGCCGAGACGGCGAGTCTTCAGCACGCCTTGGCCGCCGAAATCGGCGAGCGCGGCTTCAAGGTCGGCCTGGCTGTCGACAGAGTGGAAGCGTGCGGTCGGGATGCCGCAGCCGTTGATGAAGCGCTTTTCGGTCAACCGGTCCTGCGCCATCTCCAGAGCCTTTGGTGGCGGATAGATAGCGATATCTTCAGCCAGCTTTTCGACGGCTAGGACCGGAACATTCTCGAATTCATAGGTTACGACATCGCAGCGCCGAGCCAGCTCGGCAAGAGCGGCAGCATCGTCATAGGCGGCGATAATCTGTTCGCTGGCGACCTGAGCTGCCGGACAGCCGGCTTGCGGTTCGAGGATGATAATGCGGAAATTCAGGCGCGCAGCGGCCATGGCGAGCATGCGGCCGAGCTGGCCGCCGCCGATGATGCCGATCGTCTTCTCGGTCATAGGTCGTCCATCGGGTATTCGGCAACGCCTGCGCTTTGGCGTGCGCGCCATTCGTCCAGCCGGTCGGCGATCTCTTCGTCGCCAAGCGCTAGGACGGCGGCGGCGAGAAGGGCGGCATTCACTGCACCGGCCTTGCCGATCGCCAATGTGCCAACGGGGATGCCTGCCGGCATCTGCACTATAGAAAGGAGACTATCCTGTCCGGAGAGCGCGCGGGATTGCACCGGCACGCCGAAAACTGGCAGCGGCGTCATGGAGGCGGCCATGCCGGGAAGGTGGGCTGCGCCACCGGCGCCGGCAATGATGACCTTGAAGCCTTCATCCCTTGCGCCTTTGGCGAAACTCACCAGCCTGTCCGGCGTGCGATGCGCTGAAATGATGCGCGCATCATAAGTGATCTCCAGGGCTTCAAGAGTGTCTGCGGCATTTTTCATGGTCTCCCAGTCGGACTGGCTTCCCATGATGATGGCGACAGGCGGTCTTTCGGTCATCATCGTCGCGTTTCGCTCCTTAGGCTATGATATCGGGAATAATCTGGTCTTCCAGCTTGGAAAGCTTGTCCTTGATGACGAGCTTCTTCTTCTTCATGCGCTGGATGCGAAGGGCCTCGCAGCCCGTCTGGATCATGGCATTGATTGCGGCATCATAATCTTCGTGTTCCTGGCGCAGCCGCGCCACGATCAGCCTGATTTCCGCCTGTTCCTGATCGGCCATGTTCATTTCCCCAGCATATCGCGGAATCGCATGTCTTCCGCCTCTTAAATCCCGCAAGCTCCTATCATCAAATGGCGGTAACGGGAAGTTATCCTTCATCACGAATTTGCCGCCTATAGGCCACGTTTTCGCCTTCGACAAGGGCCGGATATTGTGGCACAGTGGGAGGGTTGACACCTAGGGCCTTGGCGGATGGATGGTCAGGGCCCTTAAAGAGGAAGGAAGGGTCATATGACTGTTCAAGCTCATCTTGAATCGCTCGAAAAGAAACATGTCGCTCTGGAGGAAGAGCTGCATACCGCACTGACGTCTCCCTCTATCAATGATACCACAATAGCCGACATCAAGCGCAGGAAACTGCGCGTCAAGGACGCAATCCAGCGTCTGCGTTCGTCGGTTCACTGACGCAAAGCGTCAAGGGATCAAAATTATCGATCTTGGCGGGTAGGCTAACGGATCGAGAGGTTCCGGAATATCTGCCGAGATCGAAAATTATTGTCGCCTAGAGCGAGTGCGCCGACGTTATAGTATCAGGGTGGGTCGGCGCAGCTTTCCCAAATATGCCGCGCAAGAATATTTGGCCGCATTGCGGTAGAGATCGCGCAAAGCAAAAACTTAGATGCTAGCGGCGGCTTTCAAGCCCAGAATTGATCCAGCCATAAATTCAGTTTGTCGAAGCCCCGACTGTTGACGGCATATATGCGTTTCGTGCCTTCATTGGTGACCGAAACGAGATTGCTGTCGAGCAATGCCTTAAGATGCTGTGACACTGCTGGGCGACTGATCGGCAGGCCTTGCGCCAGCTCATTGACCGTTTTGGGTGAGCGTCGCAGCTCCTCCAGCAAGTAGCGCCGGTTCGGGTCCGCGATGGCTGCGAAGGGATCCATGGTCGACATAGGGAAAAGCTACGTCAAACGCCAGGGTGCGGCAAGTTAATTGTGCGCTGCAGGATATAATGTACGGCAGGCACCGATGGCGGGCGACTTAATCGCGCCCGACGCCGCCTTCGAAGGGCTAGTTTCGGTGGCTGCCCCTTGTCAGAGCGGACTAACGGATTTACTCACGATTATCGAACCGGTGCATCGTCCCCGACGATGAGCCCGAAACCATGGAAGTTCGCATGACCGTGCCCGAAGATCGTTGCCGCCTCGTTCTCATCGTTCCCGATATCGCCGATATGGAGGAACAGGTGAAGGTCGTTGCCGATGCACTCAGGGGCGGCGATGTCGCCTCGGTGATCATTCCCCAGTACGGACTGGACGACAATACGTTCCAGAAACATGCGGAGAAGCTGGTGCCTGTCGTCCAGGCGGCCGGTGCCGCAGCGTTGATATCAGGCGACAGCCGCGTAGCTGGTCGGGTAAAGGCCGATGGATTGCATATTGCCGGCAATCTCGCGGAGCTTGCCGAAGCCGTCGAAAAATTCGTTCCGAAGCTGATCGTCGGCGGCGGCAGCGCCACCGAGCGGCACAGCGCTCTTGAGGTCGGAGAACTTCGGCCGGACTATATCTTCTTCGGCAAGCTGGATGGCGATATCAAGCCTGAGGCGCATCCCAAGAATGTGGCGCTTGGCGAATGGTGGGCCTCGATGATCGAAATTCCGTGCATTGTCATGGGCGGCACAGATCCGAAATCGGCGCTGGAGGTAGCCCTGAGTGGCGCCGAATTCGTCGCCTTGCGCGCGGCGGTTTTTGCAGAGCCGGCGAACGCGCCTTCCATCGTTGCGGAAGTGAACGCGCTTCTCGACGAAAAAGCGCCACGGTTTGAGGATTGATAGCGATTCATGTCGCCGAAGCCACGATTCTGCCATCGATCCTTTCTCGCCGTGCTCACAGCCGGGCTTGCGGCATTTCCGCTGCTGGCTGCGGCGCAATCGGGAAATGGCGGCGATACGTCCCTGCCGGGCGTGACGGCGCCGGCAAAACAGGGTGCGCCGGCAGAGGACAATGCACAGCCCGACGATTCTTCCGCTGCAATGGACAAGGACGTTCCGCGGCCAAACCAGAGCATCGTCACGCGTCCGCTGAACGCCGATGTCAGCACTTTCAAGACCGAGAAGATTCAGCCGGGCGCCGAGCCAAAGGCCGATGACAATATCAAGCCTTCTGCTGGCGTAGGCGTATTCGAACGCATGGGCGCGAAGTTGCCCGATCTGCCGCCGGAGAAGCCTTTCACCGGGAAGGTCGACGATGCCTATGGCGCTTTCCAGCGCGGTTATTATCTGACGGCGTTTCAAAAAGCCTTGCCACGGGCGCAGCTTGGTGATCCTGCCGCGCAAACCTTGATTGCTGAACTGATGACCCAGGGTCTGGGCGTCCGGCGCGACACCAAGGACGCCGCTTTCTGGTACAGCAAGGCGGCCGAGGGTGGCGATGCCACGGCCATGTTCAAATACGCGTTGGTCCTGATGGAAGGGCGTGACGTCCCCCGCGATCAGAAAAAGGCGGACCAGTGGATGAGGAAGGCGGCCGAAGCCGGCCAAGCCTCCGCCGAATTCAACGTGGCGCAGATCATCACCGCCGAGAACCCCGGGTTGAAGGGTTTGCAGATGGCGCTTCCCTATTATGAGAAATCCGCCGAGCAGGGCATTGCAGATGCGCAATATGCCGTCTCGCAGCTTTATCTTAACCTTCCCGATCTGCCGCCGGAGAAGAAGGCGCGTGCTCGGGAATGGCTGTCGCGCGCCGCGAATGCCGGCTTCGACACCGCGCAGCTCGATATGGGCATTTGGCTGATCAACGGCACGGGCGGCAAGCAGGACCTTGAAAACGGCTTCAACTGGATGCGCGTGGCCGCCTATCGCGGCAATGTCGTCGCGCAGAACAAGCTCGCACATCTCTATATCAATGCCATCGGCACGAAGCAGGATCCCGTTGCTGCGGCGACCTGGTATGTCATATCCCGCCGTGCCGGTCTGAAAGATCCCGAGCTCGAGGATTTCTATCAGGGCATCGAAGACTACCAGCAGAAGGCGGCCATCGATGCCGCCAACAAGTACCGACGCGCGCGGTAACAGTCGCCTCAATACGGCTTTATTGCACGTTCCGCTGCGTCAGTTTGCACCTGCAACTGCCTCACCACTTGAAATTCCCCCGATTTTATGGTCTTGAGGCCGCCAATCTTTTATGTGCGCTGACGCTACCGCTCCGCCGGGGCCCCGATTTCGGGTCCGGTCAGCACCTTCTGCATTATCCAAGGAAACCCGATGGCCCGTTCTGCTCTTCTCAATGTCATGGTTCAGGCTGCCCTCAAGGCAGGCAAGTCGCTCAGCCGCGATTTCGGCGAAGTGCAGAACCTGCAGGTTTCGGTGAAGGGACCAGGGGATTTCGTCAGTCAGGCCGACATCAAGGCGCAGAAGATCATCCGCGACGAATTGATGAAGGCGCGTCCGACCTATGGCTTCCTCGGCGAAGAGGGCGACGAGATCAAGGGCACGGACGGCGCGCATCGCTGGATC
>NZ_JAELTU010000224.1 GCF_016429015.1 Rhizobium sp. ASV20 | reverse complement strand
AAGCAGCACTTCCCATCGCGCCTAGGCCGATGACAGCAACGTCAAACTCCACGGACATGTCAGGCTCCAGTTTCACTTTCAGCGGGCGGCGCGGTTTGCGCGATCATATCCCGCAGGCTCTCCATGTCTGTGTTCAACGGACGGTCGTCGCCGTAGAGGGGAACGCGCGACCGAACCGCAGCATAGAGACGATCGGTTCCAGGCGCCCTTGTCGCCTTCGAAGCCAAGAAATCATGCGCCTGCGCAGCTGCCATCAGTTCGATCGCCAGAATGTATTCGGCATTGTCGAGGATCGAGAGCAGCTTGCTGGCGGCCGCGGTCGGATGCGCGAGAAAATCCTCCTGCAGCCCCGAAGTGAGGCCACCATCGAGCGAGGCGGGAGCGGCGAGACGACGGTTGTCGTTGCTGAGCGCCGCGGCCGTATATTGCGCGATCATGAAACCGGAATGGCTGCCGGCATCGCTTGCAAGAAATGGCGGCAGGCCACTGACCAACGGATTGACCAGTCGATCCATCCGCCGCTCGCTCATGGCGGCAATCTGCGCGATGGCAATCGACAGACTATCAGCCGCCTGACCGAGCGCAGGCGCGACAGCATGAGCCTCCGAGGAAACGACAGGCTGTTCCGGTGTGCCCGAAACCGCAGGATTGTCCGTGACGGAGGCCAATTCCTGATCGACAATGCGTGCGGTTTGCTCGAAGACATCCCAGGCGGCGCCATGGGCGTGCGGTACAGATCTCAGGCTCAGAGCGTCCTGCGTTCGCCGGCCAAGAGCCGCGGCGACGAGGCCGCTGCCCCGCAAGCGATTGCGTAGTCTTCGACCGACCTTGGCAATGCCCGCCGAAGGGCGAAGGGCAAGCACAGCCTCATCGAAGGCGGCCATTTGGCAACCGGCCGCTTCCAGCGTCAGCGCTGCGATGGCATCGGCCCAATCCAGCAGATGCTCGGCGCGCGAGACTGCGAGTGCCGACAATCCCGTGGCGCAAGCCGTGCCGTTGACGAGGCTCAGCCCTTCCTTGGCACCAAGCACCAAAGGGCTCAAACCAATCGCCGCGAGCGCATCGGCGCCGCTCATGGACTTGCCCTTAACGGCAGCCCTGCCCTCGCCGATCAGGACGAGTGCGGTGTGAGCATTGTGGGTGAGATAGCCCGCCGAGCCCTTGGACGGAACTTCGGGGATGCAATCACGCTCAAGAAATGCGGCAAGATGGCTTATGATTTCGGGCCGCACGCCGGAATGACCATGGGCAAAATTGCCGATCTGCGCGGCGATGATCGCGCGGACTTCCCGAGCCGGCAGCAGCGGGCCGACGCCACAGGCATGGCTCATGATGATATTGCGCGAAAGGCGGCTTTGCGAAGGGCGGTCGACAACCGTGTCGGACAGCGCGCCGACGCCGGTATTGACGCCATAGGCGCGGACGCCGGTCTCGACAATGCGCGCGACGATACGACTCGCCTCGCCGACGCGTTTCCATGCCGCTTCGGACAGGGTGAGCGGTTCGCCGATGCTGACGCGCGCGACGTCCTGCCAGGATAGTCGCTTGTCGATGGTGACGGTCATTGACCGTTTCCGAAATGGCCGATGAACTGGCGGAAGGCAGGCGATGCTCCGCCACCGAACATCTCGTCCGGCGTGCCCGTGCTTTCCACGAGGCCTTCCTTCATGAAGACGACGCGGTTGGAGACATTGCGGGCAAAGCTCATTTCATGGGTCACGACCAGCATCGTCATGCCTTCCTCGGCAAGGGCGCGCATGACGCGCAGCACTTCGCCAACGAGCTCCGGATCGAGCGCCGAGGTTGGTTCGTCGAACAGCATGACCTTGGGCTTCATGGCAAGAGCGCGAGCAATCGCCGCGCGCTGCTGCTGGCCGCCGGACAAATGCGCCGGATAGGCATGACGCTTGTCGGCGATGCCGACCTTTTCAAGAAGCGCTTCGGCCTCCGCGATGCACTCGGCGCGCGAACGCTTCAGGACATGGATCGGCCCCTCGATGACGTTCTGGAGGATGGTCATATGAGACCAGAGATTGAAGCTCTGGAACACCATGCCGAGCTCGGAACGGATATGATCCACCTGCTTGTGGCTGGCCGGACGGCTCTTGCCGTTCTTGTGGATCATGCGGATCTGCTCGCCATCCACCCAGATTTCGCCGTCTGTGGCGATTTCAAGCAGGTTGATGCAGCGAAGGAAGGTCGACTTGCCGGAACCCGAGGCCCCGAGCAAGGAGATGACGTCGCCATCCTGTGCATCGAGCGATATGCCGCGCAAGACCTCATGATTGCCGAAGCTTTTGCGGATGTTGCGAACTGAAAGTCGGGTGACACCTGGCATGATTTGCCTGCTCCAATGACGTCTCTAGGCCTTCAACGCCGGCGGCACGGCGCGGCGATGACGGGACAGCGAATATTCCAGCAGGGCCATGCCCTGCAGAATGATGAAATTCAGCACGAGATAGATGATCGCGGCACAGAGGAAGACTTCCATGGTGCGATAGGTGTGCGAGATCAGCCGTTGCGCAACACCGGTCACTTCCCAGACGGTCACGAGGCTGGCGAGCGCAGTCGATTTCATCATCAGCACGATCTCGGTCGAATAGGCCGGTAGCGCATGGCGAAAGGCGATCGGCGCGATGATGCGGCGCACGAGCAGCAAGCGGGACATGCCGATGGACCGCGCCGCCTCGATTTCCTTCGGCGAAACGGCACGAATGCCGCCGCGGAAGATCTCGGCCGTGTAGCCTGCCGTGCAAAGCGCCAGCGACAGGATCGCGCAGACTACGGGTTCGCGCAGGAAGGGCCAGAGGAACGAATAGCGGATGACGGAAAACTGCGCCAAGCCGTAAAAGATGAGGAACATCTGGATCAGCAGCGGGGAGCCGCGAAAGACGAAGATGTACCCCTTGGCAAAGCCTGACAGGATCGGATTGCCGCTCACACGCAGGCCGACGATAACCAGCGCCAGCACACCGCCCGTCACGATCGACAGGGAGAACAGCAGCAGCGTCATCGGCACTGCCTGAAGCAGCGTGATCATCGTGCTCGAGAGGAAGTCGAAATCCATGCCGTCCTCCTCAGGCCTGGCCGATGGTCGCAGCTGGCATGCTGCGATTGGCGCGCCGTTCCGCCTTGTTGAACACCCGATCCGACAGGCTCGTCAGGACCAGATAGAGAATGCCGCCCACGATGAAGAACAGGAAGTATTGGCGGGTCGAGCCCGCTGCGACCTGGCTGGTGCGCATCAATTCCGCAAGGCCGGTGACCGAAATCAAAGCGGAATCCTTGAGACTGAGCTGCCAGACATTGCCGAGACCGGGAATGGCGTAACGGATGACTTGCGGAATGATGATGCGGCGAAGACGAAGGCCACCATGCATGCCGATTGCCGAGGCCGCTTCAAGCTCCCCCTTGGCAATGGCGAGATAGGCGCCGCGAAAAACCTCGGCCTGATAGGCGCCGGAAATAATGCCGACGGCGAGCGCACCGGCTGCGAAGGACGGCAGGCCCAGAAAGCCATCATAGCCCATCCACTTGCCGACCGAGGTGACAGCCGATGAGCCACCGAAATAGATGAGATAGATGATCAGAAGTTCCGGCACGCCACGAAAGACCGTCGTATAGACATTCCCGAGCGTCTTCAGGATCAGGCTGCCGGAGAGCTTGGCAGAGGCGACGATCGCGCCTAGCACAGCACCGATCAACAACGCCGTCGCCGTGACGGCGAGAGTCATCAAGGCTGCTACGAGCAGCAGAGCGCCCCACCCGTTCGAGCCGAAGCCCAGCAGTTGCAAGCTTGCCATAGCGTCCATTCCCCGTCTGTGGCAGTTTCAAGCATCAAGATATCATAAGGTCTCCGGCAGCAAAGCCGGAGACCTCGGTCGCGACCCGGAGGTCGCACCGATCAATTCGGGCTGACGTCGACCTTGAACCACTTCATCGACAGGGTCTTGATGGTGCCGTCGGCAAGAGCCGACTTGATGGCCTCATTGAGCTTGTCGCGCAGATCGGTATCGGCCTTGCGGATGCCAAGGCCTTCGCCCTCACCCCAGATGGAGCCGGCGATTTCGGGACCGGTGAAGGCGAGCGTATCGTTGGCGCTGGCGAAGGCGTTCATGAAGTAAACGGCATCGTCGAAGCCGAGATCGATACGGCCGTTCTGCAGATCGAGGTCGCGATCGGCGCCGGTCTTGTATTCGCGGATCGTGGCGATCGAGCCGAAATTGTCATAGACGAACTTGGCATAAACGGTTGCAGCCTGGATGCCGATCGTCTTGCCCTTGAAGGCTTCCTTGAGCGCGTCGACTTCCTTGACGCCGGTCTGGCCGGGGGTCATCTTGATCGTGCTGCCGGTGCCTGCGGCATTGGCGAGCGGGCTATCCTTGGCGGTCGCGAAAGCAGCCGGGGTCGCAGCATAGGGAATGGTGAAGCCGATGACCTGCTTGCGCTCGTCGGTGATCGACAGCGCATCCATGATGACATCGAACTTGCCGGCATTCAGGGCCGGGATCATGCCGTCCCAATCGGAAGCGACGAGCTTGCAATCGATCTTGGCGCGCTCGCACAGAACCTTGGCGAGTTCCGGCTCGAAGCCACCGAGCGATCCGTCGGCGTTCGTCATGTTCCAGGGCGCATAGGCGCCTTCCAGGGTAATCGTCGCGGTCTTCCAGTCCTTGGCGACAACCGGAGCCGCAAAGGCGGCGGCAGCCATGACGCCTGACAAGAGAATTGCACTGAATTTCATCGTGTTGAGCTCCTCTGAGGTTGAAACAGGCCTTGCAGCACTTCCTACCGATCTTCGCCGGCTTGCCCGCTTTTCCCAATTTACTTTTAGGATTGATTGCGAGGTTGTATAGGGTACCATATGAGATAATTTATGATATGCAAGTGGGAAAGTTGTTTTCGAGGCAGATATCAGTCCGCGCGAAGGGAATAGTCAATGAAGCGCTCCGGCGAGATGAAACGCGAACTGGCGGAAAACGACGCATCGCCTCTCTATGCCGGGGTCAAGCAGATGATCCTCGACCGCATCCATAGCGGCGAGTGGCCACCCAAACACCGCGTCCCCTCCGAAAACGAACTCGTCACCGAACTCGGCGTCAGCAAGATGACGGCCAATCGCGCGCTGCGCGAACTCGCCAATGAGGGCGAACTGGTCCGCATCCAGGGCGTCGGCTCCTTCGTTGCCGAACGCAAGGGCGCCTCCGCCTTGTTCGAAGTGCGCAACATCGCCGAAGAAATCGCCGAACGCGGTCATTCCCACCAGGCAACAGTGGTTGTTCTCGCCCGCGAGGCAGCATCGCCCGACGTTGCCGACGCACTGGAACTACCCATCGGATCGTCGGTATTTCACTCGCTGATCGTGCATAGCGAAAATGGCGTGCCGGTACAGATCGAGGATCGCCACGTGCACCCCGAGGCAGCACCCGACTACCTGCAGCAGGATTTTACCGTCATGACGCCGAACGCCTATCTTTCGAACGTCGCCCCGCTCAGCGGCTCCGAGCACGTCGTCGAGGCCATCATGCCACAGGCCTGGGAATGCAAACTGCTGACAATCCTGAAAACCGAACCCTGCCTGACGATCCGGCGACGCACATGGTCTACGCGCGGCGTCGTTTCACTGGCACGCCTGGTTTATCCGGGGCATCGCTATCGCCTGGAAAGCCACAGCGGTAAACTTTCGGACCGCTAGTTGTATATGGAAGATAGGGCGTGTTGCGGATAGCCAATCCCGGCAGGGATGTCCAGAGCCGGTATGCGGCGTAAAGGCTAAGACACCTGCAGCAGGCACTCCATGAACAGCGCTCCCAGGAGAAGCCCCGATACCGTGGCGAGCACTTTCAGGATGGCGCGCTCGATCCGCAGACATTTTTCAGGCAGAACCAGTGCCATCGCCTCGCTGGCAGCCGCCACGGATATGCATACAAGCGCAATGATCCGGCGATCTTCGGGGTAAGCCATGACGAACAGAAACCCCAAAAGTCCGAATGGGACCACGCTGTCGATATTCGCCATTGCCATGAATGGATACTTCGTCCTGACAGGGACGACAGTCGTCAGCACGACTAATCCGAGTACGGCCCAGGCAAGACCGTGAGCGAGCAAAGTAAGTTCCATACGAAATCATAACAACAAGCCGGAAGTTTTCAAGTTGCACAGAGGCGGGCGTGACGGGCACGTCCAAACTTTGCCTCCGGATCGAGATGCTTGCCCAAGGAGACCCCAATAATGGCTCGCCACCGACGGCTTCAACTGATCGAAATACCTGCCGCCACGATTGACAAGCGGCTTCCCGCTTGTCTGTATCGGCACATCGAATGGATACGGTGGAACCAGAACATGCCTGATGCAAACACCCAGCCGCAACCCGCCACCTGGCGCATCGTCCTTGCCGCCATATTTGACTTCCTGACGGCGTTTTTTGGTTTCGGCTACGCCATCGCTTCGATCTTCGGCGGCAAGACCGAGGATGGCTTTCGGCTGAACGGCCTGCCGGCTCTTCTCCTGTTTGCCCTGATCGTCGTCTATTTCGTCGTTTTCAACCGTTACCTCGGCGGCACGATCTGGAAACGGATATTCCGCGCACGCCGTCAGTGAGCGTGGAAAAGCCGGAACCGCCGTCTTAGACGACCCCGGCCGGTGAATGAGGCTTCAGAGGCTGCTGAGCAGCAGACTGGTCTCGCTGTTGGCAACGCCATCGATCATGCGGACCTCGCGCAGGACGCGGTCGAAATCCGAAAGGCTGATCGCCCGGATATTGGCCACGAGATCCCAATTGCCGTTCGTCGTGTGCAGCGAATAGATTTCCGGCAAGCCCCGGAGCTTGCGGATGACCTGAGTGGTCGATTTCCCCACCACTTCGATCATCATGACGGCATGGACGGTCTGCTCGTCATAGTCTTCCCGCACACGCACCGTAAAACCCATCAATGTGCCGGTTTCGATAAGGCGATCCAATCGGTTCTGAACGGTGCCGCGCGCCACGCCCAGAACGTCCGACAGCTTGGAAAGGGAGGCGCGGCCGTCGGCCCGCAAATGGCCGATGATCCGTCGATCGAGGTCATCGGGAATATATTTGGCAGATGCCATTGTCGAATCCAGACTCTGTCATTTTCACAATATCTGCTATACAATCTGCACAGCATCGTACCAGAACTGGCACAGTTTTGCGATTTCAGTCAATCGGCCTGCTTGTTACCCTGTTGGCAACAATCTGATCGAGGACACCCAAATGCCCGCACCGCTTCCGTCGGAAAAAGCCTACATTCCCTTCGTCAGCGTCGAAAATATGATGCGGCTCGTGCATCATGTCGGCATCGAGACCATGCTGGTCGAGCTGACTGATGCCGTCGAAGCGGACTTCCGCCGCTGGGATCTTTTCGACAAGACGCCCCGTGTCGCCTCGCACTCCCACGATGGCGTGATCGAACTGATGCCGACCTCGGACGGCACGGTCTACAGCTTCAAATATGTGAACGGCCATCCGAAGAACATGTCCCAGGGGCTGCAGACTGTCACGGCCTTCGGCCTTTTGGCGGAAGTATCGACGGGCTATCCGCTGCTGCTGACGGAAATGACACTGCTGACGGCATTGCGCACCGCAGCGACTTCCGCCATGGCCGCACGCCATCTCGCGCCAAAGGGAACGCGTACGCTGGCGTTGATCGGCAACGGCGCACAGGCCGAATTCCAGGCTCTGGCAATGAAGGCAGTCCTCGGGATTGAGGAGGTTCGCCTCTACGACATCGATCCGAAGGCAACGGAAAAGACCGCCCGCAATCTTGCAGGGAAAGGTCTGAAGCTGGTTTCGTGCACGACCGCGCAGGCAGCCATCGAAGGCGCCGGCATCATCACGACCTGCACCGCGGATAAGCAATTTGCCACCATCCTGACCGACAACATGGTCGGTGCCGGCGTTCATATCAACGCCATCGGCGGCGACTGCCCCGGCAAGACGGAGCTTCATCGCGATATCCTGCTGCGTGCCGACACCTTCGTCGAATATCCGCCGCAGACCCGCATCGAGGGAGAGATCCAGCAAATGGATCCGGACTATCCGGTCACCGAGCTGTGGCACGTGGTAAACGGGCGTGCGCAGGGACGCAGCAGCGAGCGGCAGATCACGCTGTTCGACAGCGTCGGCTTTGCTATCGAGGATTTCTCCGCCTTGCGCTACGTACGGGAAAGGCTGGCCGGCACGGATTACTTCCAGAAGCTGGATATCATCGCCGACCCCGACGATCCCCGCGACCTCTTCGGCATGCTGCAGCGGGCGGAGTGAGCAGGCGCTAAAATTAACGGTCTGATCCGGCCTTTGCGCCGTGCTGCATCGCTTTGTACCAGACATCCAGACGGCGGCCATCGGCCGCCGTTCGCTATTCAGCGATACAGGCCACGATAGGGCGTGAATTGCCTGTCTCGAAAGAACACTCGACGGCACCGGCAGACTTCAAGAGCGGTAGACGGGCAGCTTGCTGACTCATCAATTCCGTGCGGCGGTTCAACCGATAGTACGTTGTTGATGATACCCCGCGACGTGACCAACCCGGTTGGATTGAGAGCATAGGGCAAGCCGCCTTTTGCAGGCTCGGGATCAAGGCCGGACATACATAGTAAAATCCACCTATGTCACTTAGAATACATCGAAATTAGCACGCTTCCCCTCTGCACCTCCGCACGGAGATTATGCTATGAGTCCTCGCGAATAAGGGGAAGATGAGACAGTCCTGTACGGCTGCTCTCGTTGAAGAGAGGAACTTGTCCTGAACGTCATGCCCGAACTGGCAGGCCACACCGGCGAGATGGCAGCCCTCATTTCCGGCTTCGACTGGACAAGATCCGGTCTCGGCCCGAGATCGGCTTGGCCGCCTTGCCTCACAGCGGCTGTCGATATCATGCTCTCGGCACAAGCGCAGATCGTCCTGTTCTGGGGCGAGGATTTCATCGCCCTCTATAACGACGCCTATGCACCGACCATCGGTGAGAAGCACCCGCGCGCGCTCGGGCGCCCGGCACGAGAGAACTGGGCCGAATTATGGGACGATCTCGAGCCTCTCTTGCGAAACGTGCTGGACGAAGGCAAGACAGTCGTTGCCAAGGATCGGCCGTTCTACATCGAACGCCATGATTACCCTGAGACGGCGTATTTTGACATCTCCTACTCACCTGTGCGCGATAGCGACGACAAAGTGCGCGGCGTGTTCTGCATCGTCAACGAAACGACGGAGCGCGTTCACGCGGAGCAGGCCTTGCGGGAGAGCGAGGAGCGGGTTAGCGCCATTATTTCCCAGTCGGCCACCGGGATTGCCCAGTATGAGTTCGATGGTCGATTCTCCCTTGTGAACAAGCGATTTTGCGAGATTGTCGGCTATTCGCCGAGCGAGCTTCTCGACCTGCGGATTGAGGACATCATCTATCCGGATGATCGTCGCGATATCATGCAACTGTTCGACATCACGATGGCGAACGGCGAGAGCTTCGAGATCGAGCAGCGCTATGTCCGCAAGGACGGCAGCCTCGTCTGGGTAACCAATTCAGCGTCCGGCGTACGAGACCGATCTGCCGGCAAGGTCCGGCGTGTCGTCAGCGTCGTCATCGATATCAGCGAGCGCAAGCGCGCGCAGGAAGTAGAGCGACGGCTTGCATCCATCATCGCGTCGTCGGACGATGCGATCCTCAGCACCGATCTCAACATGACGGTCACAAGCTGGAACCTTGGCGCGGAAAGGCTCTACGGTCATTCGGCCGCAGAAGCGATCGGCCAGTCGGTGATGATGCTCGTTCCCGATGACCGCAGCGAGGAGGAACCGGCAATTCTCGCGCAAATCCGCGCGGGCCAGAAGGTGGAACCCTACGAGACCAAGAGACAACGCGCCGACGGCCAGCTGGTCGATGTCCTGCTCAGCGTTTCCCCGATCTATGATACCTATGGCAGGATCGTCGGAGCATCCAAGATCGCTCACGACATCAGCGCTAAGAAGGAGGCCGAACGCCTTCAGAGCGTTCTCGTCGGCGAACTCAATCATCGCGTCAAGAACGTGCTTGCAACCGTCATGGCCATCGCTCGCCAGACCTTGGGACGCGACGATGTCGACAAGACATCCGTCGAGACATTCGAAGCGCGGCTGGCCTCCATGGCGCGCGCGCACGATCTGCTGATCCATGGAAAATGGGAGGAAGCCGACCTGATGGCTGTCATCAGCCAAGCGGTGTCACCCTATCCCAGGGAGAGGTTCGAGATTTCCGGGCCGGCCATCAAGCTCGCACCGAGAACGGTGGTCTCCATCTCGCTTGCGCTGCACGAATTGGCGACAAATGCCGCGAAGTACGGGGCACTCTCCACGCCC
>NZ_JAELTU010000223.1 GCF_016429015.1 Rhizobium sp. ASV20 | reverse complement strand
GCGTGGCCGTCCGCCGAATAGGCGAACTTATAGATCGTCTCGTGACTTACGGAGATCGGATGGCGTTCCAGGCGCATGCGGCCGGCGATCTGCTGCGGCGACCAGCCATGCACGATCCGATCGATCATCGATTGCCGGACATGCGAGAAGCGCGCTAGCTTCCGCAACTTCGCCCGACGTTCACAAGCCATCTCATGCGCCGTCACGCAATAGTAGCCGCTGAGATCGGGTATCTGCTTATCGACGAACATGTTGCGTCTGACTTCGCGAAAGATCGTCGAACGATGTCGCCCGAGCTTCTCGGCGATGATCCCAACGCTTAGGCCAGCCATTCGCCAGCGGGCAATCTTGCGTCGTTCATCCAGATCGATGTGGGAGTAGGTGCGTTCCATTGCGTCTTCCTTGCGAGTGACAACCCATTGGTATCATTTGCAAGTCGCACTTCATCCTTGAACCCACCCACGCAACATGAAAATATCAGATAAGATAGATTATGGAACTAAATTGGATGCGGTCGCCAGCTAGGTCGGCGAAATTCTATTTATTATTCCGCTAGTTAGAGAGCGCATCAAGCCAAGGACATGCATTGCTGAATGCTCAACCAGCCTTGATGCGGATGACTTTTGCCGCGATCTTTTCCGCCAGCTGCGTCGGATTGCAGGCAAAGATGCTGTCCGGTCGTCCAGCCGCGCACCAGACCTGATCGTAAGCAAGAAGGCTTTCATCGATGAAGACTGGTAGATCGACCAGATGCCCGATCGGCCCGACGCCGCCGATTGCAAAGCCGGTCTCATCGCGAACGCGGTCGATATCGGCACGCTTGAGGCGAATTCCGTAAGTCGCGGCAATATAGGCCGTATCGGCATTATGCGCACCGGAGACGAGAAGCAGCGTCAGTCCGTATGTGTCCGCATTGACGAAAACCAGCGACTTGACGATCTGGCCCACGGCACAGCCGGCTGCTTTCGCGGCTTCCTCGGCTGTTCGGGTCGATTGCTCCATGCGCTTGATCGAGATTTCGAGCCCCAGGTTCCGTGCCGCGAGCTCGACCCGTTCAAGGCTTGAAAGCTTCTTGCTGTCCTCGCTCATAGATCGTCATCCTCCACGTCGAGCTCGATCTGCATTTGATCGTAGGCTGGCTCGACATGATCGGGCGTCTCCGCCAGCACGGTTTCATAATCGAGCGGCGTATGCATGTGGGTCAAGATGGCATGTTTCGGCTTTAGCTTTTCGATCCAGCCGAGCGATTGCTCCAGCGACAGATGGCTAGGATGCGGCCGATACTGCAACGCATCGATGATGAGGACATCGAGATTTTCGACTTTTGCTACCGATTCCGGCGGGAAGTCACTGATATCGCTACAATAAGCGAGCTTGCCGATGCGGAAACCCAGCGAGTGGATATCGCCATGCAATTGCTTATGCGGCCAGAAGCGGATCGGCCCACCTGCCCCATTGATGGTGAAACTTTTCTCGAGATTTTCTATCAGAACCGGCCTGACGATCGGTGGATAGCTGCTGCCGGGCGGGGTTTCCAGGCAGTAACGGAAGCCTTCGCGGATGCGATCCATCGTCGGCGGATCGGCATAGATCGGGATGCGCTCGTTCGAAATATGGAAATAACCGCGGAGATCGTCGATGCCGTGAATATGGTCGGCATGCGCATGGGTATAAAGCACCGCGTCGATGAAACTGACGCCGGCATGGATCATCTGTTCGCGAAAGTCCGGGCCTGTATCGATCACGACGGTGGTGATGCCGCCGTCCGGCGCGATCTGCTCGACGAGAAAAGCCGCACGCGTGCGTCTGTTCTTTGCGTTCCGCGGATCGCAGGCACCCCAATCGCCGGTAATCCGCGGCACGCCCGGCGACGATGAACAGCCCAAAATGGTGAAGCGCCGCCGGTATGTCACGACGTCAGACCCTCGTCATCTTGGAGAAGCAGCGGAAAGCATTCGCCGTAGTGATCTCGGCTATTTCCGCCATGCTGACGCCGATCGTGTCGGCCAGCACCTCGGCTGTATTGACGACATAGGATGGTTCGTTGCGTTTGCCGCGCCAGCGCTTCGGCGCCAGATACGGCGCGTCCGTCTCGACCAGCAGCCTGTCGTGCGGGATCGTCTTGGCGATGTCGCGCAGCTCTTCCGACTTTGGAAAGGTCAGGATGCCGGAAAAGGAAATGTAGCCTCCGAGTTCGACGCCTGTGCGAGCAAGGGCAGGGCCGGCGGAAAAGCAATGGAGGATGAAGGGGAAGGCCCCCTTCCCTGTTTCTTCCGTCAGGATCGCGGCCATGTCTTCGTCCGCGCTGCGGCTATGGATGACCAGCGGCAGCTTGGTTTCGCGCGCAGCCGCGATATGGCGCAGGAAGCCAGTCTTCTGGTCTTCCGGCTTGACGGTATCGTAGAAGTAATCGAGCCCCGCCTCGCCGATCGCGACGATCTTTTCATGCTGGTTTGCCAGCCGCACGAGATCCTCGGTCTGGATATCCAGTTCCTCATCGGCGCTGTTCGGATGCGTGCCCACGGAACAGAAAACCGACGGGTAGCGTTCTGTCAGCTCAAGCAGACCGTCAAGCTTGCGAACTCTGGTCGAGATCGTGACCATCTGCTTAACGCCGAGCTCGTGGGCGCGCGCGACGATCGCGTCGCGCTCCTCCGCGAAGTCAGCGAAATCCAGATGGCAATGCGTATCGATCAGCATGGAACACCTTACTCGGCAGTCGGCGCGACGTAGCGCGGGAAGACCGGCTTCGGCGCTTCCAGCGGCGTCCCGGCAACGAGGCGACCCGCCTCCCCGAGCGCTGAGAAATCACGCTTGTCTGCGGGAATGGCAATCAGATCCAGGAGCTTGCCCGAGGATTCCGGCATGAACGGCTGCAGCAGAATGGCGATCTGGCGCACCACGTCGGCCGTGACATAGAGCACGGTCGCCATGCGGGCCGGATCGGTCTTCTTCAGTGCCCAGGGCTCCTGGCCTGCGAAATAGCGGTCCGTTTCGGAAACGACCGCGATGATGGAGGCGAGCGCACGATGGATGAGTTGCTTGCCCATGTCTTCGCGCGTCGAAGCGAGCAGCCCATCGGCCTGAGCCAAAAGCGCCTTGTCCTCGTCAGTCAAAGCGCCGCACTCGGGGATTTGGCCATCGCAGTTCTTCACGATCATCGACAGCGAGCGACTGGCGAGATTGCCGATGCCGTTCGCAAGATCGGAATTGATGCGCGTGCCGATCGCCTCTTCGCTGTAGCTTCCGTCCTGGCCGAAGGAGACTTCGCGCAGGAAGAAATACCGCACCTGGTCGAGACCGAAGTGGTTCACGAGGTTGACCGGATCGACGACGTTGCCGAGCGACTTCGACATCTTCTCGCCCTTGTTGAGCAGGAAGCCGTGGGCATAGACGCGCTTCGGCAGCGGCAGCTTCGCCGACATCAGGAAAGCTGGCCAGTAGACGGCGTGGAAGCGGATGATGTCCTTGCCGATAATATGGAGATCGGCGGGCCAGTATTTCGCCCGAGGATTGCTTTTATCCTCAAGATAGCCGGTCGCCGTCAGATAGTTGGTCAGCGCATCGACCCAGACATACATGACGTGAGCTGGGTCGTTCGGCACCTTGATGCCCCAGTCGAACGTGGTGCGCGAGACGGAAAGATCCTTCAAGCCTGACTTTACGAAGGAGATGACTTCGTTGCGGCGTTCGGCCGGTCCGATGAAATCTGGATTTTCCTCGTAATGCTTCAGCAGCTTGTCCTGGTATTCGGAGAGCTTGAAGAAGTAGCTTTCCTCCTGAACCCACTCCACAGGCGTGCCTTGCGGTCCGTAGCGCACGCCATCGGCGCGCAGCTCGGTTTCGTTTTCCTGGTAGTAGGCTTCGTCGCGCACCGAATACCAGCCGGCATAGGAATCCTTATAGATGTCGCCGGCATCGGCCATCAGGTTCCATATGTTTTGCGAGGTCTGGTGGTGACGCGGTTGAGTCGTGCGGATGAAGTCGTCGTTGGACGCGTTCAGGAGCTTGCCCATCGCCTGGAATTCGTCCGAATTGCGATTGGCGAGCTGCTGCGGTTCGATGCCTTCGGCGCGCGCCGTCTGCTGCATCTTCTGGCCATGTTCGTCCGTGCCCGTCAGGAAGAAAACGTCGAGCCCATCCAGGCGCTGGAAACGCGCCATGGCATCGGTGGCAATCAGCTCATAGGCATGGCCGATATGCGGCTTGCCATTGGGGTAAGCGATTGCGGTGGTGATGTAGAATGGGGTCTTTTCGGTCATATCGGGCAATTGTCCGTTTTTACGGTTGCGTCTTTGTCATGCGTGCTCCGCTCGCTTTAGCGCATGTTGGCCGGGAGCGAAACACCAAGTTTCGCGGGTGCAGCAACAGCATGTCGGCAAGCGAGGCTTGCTTGACTCACTCCCGCCTCGCCTTTACCCCTTCGAAGACCGGAATGCAGGACAGAGATGGCCGTGAATTTCAAAGAGTTTCTAATAGGCCTGTCTGAGGGCTTCAAGGGGCCGCTGCCTTGAGTTTATTCGGTTCCTTTCAGCCGCTGTACTCGGTTTCCGGCTTCTTCGTCGGCATGCTGGTCGGCATTACCGGCGTTGGCGGCGGGTCGTTGATGACACCGTTGCTGGTCCTGCTGTTCGGCGTACATCCAGCGACCGCCGTGGGTACGGATCTGCTCTACGCGGCAATTACCAAGACAGCGGGTACTGCGGTCCACGGGATGCATGGGCGCGTCAACTGGAAAGTGGTCGGCCTGCTTGCATCGGGCAGCGTTCCGGCAGCATTGGCCATGCTGTGGATCATGGCAGGCGTCAATCGCGAAAGCCCTTCGGTCGCACATGCCATCACCCTCTCGCTTGGCTGTCTGTTGTTGCTGACGGCGTTGATGCTGATCTTTCGCGGCCAGATCCTCGATGCCATACGGAAATGGCGAGGTGAGCGCGGAAAGATGACGCCGCGAACCATAGCTTTGCTGACGATCATTCTAGGTCTCACTCTCGGCGTCCTCGTCACCATGACATCGGTCGGCGCCGGCGCGCTCGGTGTTACCGTGCTACTTGTTCTCTATCCGCATCTGGATGTTCGTGAGATCGTTGGCTCCGACATCGTGCATGCCGTACCGCTGACGCTGATCGGCGGCATGGGATACTGGTTCATCGGTGAAATCAACTGGACCATGCTGTTCGCCCTGCTGGTGGGTTCCATCCCCGGCATCGTCGCCGGCAGCCTGCTTGCGCCGCGCCTGCATGAGCGCTCCGTGCGCATCATCCTGGCCGTCACGTTGGCTGTCGTTGCCTGGAAGCTGATTTTTCCATAGAACGGTTCCAGGCAGAGCGCGAATTGTGCCGCAGATAATCCCAACCGGGGCCGGCTGCCTGATCGGCCGCATTCTGCCAAAAGCTTGGTTTGCTTCGAAGCGTTTATGAGTGTCGACTCTTGAGCCCATCGCGGACGTCGGCACCGCTTGGCTAGCGAACGACAAACAGACACGAGAGAAGGACGATCATGATGACTGAGGCGCCGGATGAAGGCCCTTTCTTTCACGGCACAATCGCGGATTTGCGCGTGGGTGATTTCCTCAGTGCTGGATACCGGTCGAACTATCGTCCCGAGGTGGTGATGAACCACATCTATTTCACGGCCCTTGTGGACGGTGCCGGGCTCGCCGCTGAAATCGCGGCGGAACTCACCAAGGGCGGCGCAGTTCCGCGCGTTTACGCCGTAGAGCCGACCGGGACCTTCGAGAACGACCCGAACGTGACCGACAAGAAATTTCCTGGCAACCCCACTCGGTCGTATCGCAGCAGCGCACCCCTCAAAATCATCGGCGAAATCACGCATTGGACCAGATTGACGCCTGAAGCGCTGCAGGTATGGAGAGAACGACTGACGGCGCTGCGCTCAGACGAACGAGGCGAAATCATCAACTGATGCGAAGCGACAAGCATCGTGTGCTCGTCACGCGATCACGTCGCTAACCCGAGACGGTCAGCGTTATATCCATTTCAGGCATATCCAGACTAGTCTTGCAATGTGCGCTCCGGATCATGAACGAACATAGCGGCCATCGCTGGACTCCATATCCTTTGACAGCCGCTAAAGTGAGGATTCACGCAACAGCTTTGGGGCGGCCAGCACTCATTAGCTCAATGAGTCGTTCGAGACGAGTCACCACGTCACTGGTTTCCAGGAGTTGCTGCCTTTGTTCGATGCTGGTCGATAGCAACGGGGCAACTGTGTCTGCTAGCAGTCCTGGATCTCCGATCGAAGGTAGTCCGAAACGGGCTTTGGAACCTGGAGGAAGCGCGGAAAAATCGACCTCGGCGTAGGTCTGATATTCATCAAGAACCGCATTCGAAAGAGCGGCGGCTTCCTTCGACTGGCCGCCCTGCTCTCCAATCGGGGTAGCCTCTACTGCCAGGAAATCACCATCGATAACGCGGACGATTCCCGTTCGCTGAAGCCCGCAGATGGTGACCTTGAGAGCCCCGTCCACCTGTGTCTGACGATCGACCACGTTTGCAATGACGCCAACCGAATAGAGGGCATCAAGAGTGCTGGGACAATCGTCGGCACCATGCCTCTGGGCAGCAACGACGACGCGCCGATCTCCGACAAGAGCGTGTTCCACTGCCCGCCGGGTCTTGTCGCGCGCCACGAAAATCCGCGAGATCATGTGCGGAAACAGGACCATGTCCCGCATGGGTATCAGGGGGATTTCCGACCCTGGGGGAGTAGATGTTTCGGGACCCACCGATCCGGCCGACGGTTGCGTCGCTTTGATCGTTGCGGCCAGTACATTCCAATCTCGATAGCCAAGAATTCGAGCAACGAGCTCTTGGCTTTCACTATTGGTGAGAGTGAACGATTTGGTATGAAGCGCTTCACGTAACGTTTTCGCCATGGCTTTGGCATCGCGGAAATCGCGCATGATATGATCCTTTGCATAAACGAACGGAGAGCGTCAGGGGCTTGCGTTGCTGACCCGTTCGTCCGGGCAAAGGGAGCCAAAAGTGGCTCGATACATTCACCGTACCCCGTGGGGCGCAAGCAGCAGGCTGTATCTACCGAGCGTCAATTTTGCGCATAAGGTTTGTTCCGTGTCAATCTTGGGATGGGCTAGTTGTCCGCAATGGGCCGAAAGCCGACATCGACCGTTGACGGGTTTGTTCCAATACCGGAAGCCGAACTAGCGTTTACGCCAATGGATTTCGGCGAACCAGGTCAAAACAATCGAGGTGAAAATCCATAGTACGAAATACAAGGGCAGCAGGAATCCTAGCCCCGTGAGGCCGTATGCCAGTATGCCAACGATACCCGGCTTTATGGAGTCTTCCCACAATTAACGGCTCCTTGAATGGCGGCAATCCGAGCGCAAAAACTTGCTTATACTACGGCCCATTGCTTTCCAACGAGGAGATCTGCTTCAGACCAGTGGTGGTCATTGATGGCATTCATCGGGCAATTCAAGGAAAAGCCCACGACAGTTTTTCCGCTCCGATCTGCTAAGCCATTTATATGGAAAGCTGTTGCTTCAATTCACCCAGAATGGTGATGAGCGTCTGCTTGCGATCGAGATTGTAGGCTTGCGATATATTGAGCCGTTCGGTTGTCTCCGAATGGAGACGAGCCAGCTTTTCGGCCCTGGCGAGAGAGCCGCCAAGTGCAGCCGCGCGGGCTCGCTCGATAATGTCGTCGCCGATGTGGGACAGGAAGAAGCCGAAGATCGTGTCGCTGTCCTTGCCGGAAAGTGCGTCTGCGAGGCGGTGCATGGCCTTGCGGGCGGCAGGCCCATCGGACGAAAGCACCTGCCGATAGGCGTCGATGATCTCTCCGCCGCCATAATTCAGGAGCTTGAGCGCCTCGCTGACGCTGCCCTTGGCTGCTGGGAGCAACTCGTTCCCCTGCCCCGGCGGCACGCCGAGGTTTTCGAGTGCCCAGCGCAAGGGTTCGTTTTCGAGCGGCGCGAGCTTCAACGGCAGGCAGCGCGAACGGATCGTCGGCAACAGCCGGCCGGGCGCGTGCGACAGCACAAGGAACAAGGCGCGCTTCGGCGGCTCCTCAAGGATTTTCAGGATAGCGTTGGCCGCATTGCGATTGAGATCGTCCGCCGGGTCGATGATGACGATACGCCAGTTGCCTGTCCCCGAGGTCTGAGAGAAGAATTTCCCTGCACGGCGTACCTCGTCCACCGTGATCGCAGACTTGACCTTGCCTGTCTTGTCGTCGACCGGCCGGCTCAAATGCAGGAGGTTGTGGGATGCGCCGCCGGAGATCTGCCGGCTGATGGCGGATGCAGGGTCCGGATCCGGGATGATCTCGGGCGCTGACGATGGATCAGGATGCGAAAGGACGTAGTTGGCGAAGCGAAAGGCGAGCGTCGCCTTGCCGATCCCTTCCGGTCCTTCGATCAGGATGGCATGATGGCCCTTGCCGGAACGATAGGACTGCGCAAGAAAGGCTTCCGCGTCCTCATGGCCGAAAAGCCTGGGATTGTCCTGCGGCGCGATCGCGCCGTCCAGAACTCCGGGTCGTTCCTCGCTCATTGTGCCGCTTCCGATCTTTCGGCCGCAATGTCGGTGGCATGCCCGAGACGCCGGTCGACGATCCCGGCGATTTCATCGGCGATCTCATCCTCCGAACGCTGGGCGTTGATCACGTGGCAGCGTTCCGGCTCGCGCGCGGCGATATCGAGAAAAGCCTCCCGGCGCTTCTCGTGGGTCTGCATCTCTTCTTTTTCGAAACGATCGGGTGCGGTGACCGCGGAAGCGCGCTTGCGCGCCCGCTCAAGCCCGACTTCCGCGGGAATGTCGAGGATCAGCGTGCAATCAGGAACCACGCCGTTGACGGCAACCCTTTGCAGAGCCTCGATATAGTCGGGTTCGAGATTGCCGGTAACACCCTGATAGACACGCGACGAATCCATGAAGCGATCGCAAAGGACGATAGTGCCGCGCGTCAACGCCGGACGAATGACTTCTTCGACGTGATCGTTGCGTGCCGCTGCGAAAAGAATGGCCTCCATCCGCGTGCCGAACACCTCGGCAGCTCCGGAAAGCAGAACGTGGCGTACGGCTTCGGCCCCGAGCGATCCACCCGGTTCGCGCGTAACGAGTACGTCATGGCCGCGCGCGCGCAAACGCTCTGCCAACCGGCGAATCTGGGTGGATTTCCCCGCCCCTTCCCCGCCTTCGAAGCTTACGAATAGTCCGTTTGCATCAGCCAATGATCATGTCCTGCACTTTTTCGCCTGCCTGTCGCTTGGCACTCGATATATATCCTGTTTAACCCAAGACATTCTCGGGTGGAACCGTGCATGTATCGGCGCATTGCACTCTATATGGGGTGTGAACAGGGATTTCGCGAGCAGCGCAGCCATCAGCTTGGCAAGGGCTTGTCCCACAGCCAGGAGAACAACAGAGACTCGGTCAGCTCCATGAAGGCGTCAAAAGCCCGTCGGCTGAGCGTGCCCTGAGCAACTGATTCCTTTGTATAAAGCGGCAGTTCACGAACCAGTCGCGCGCCCAGGAACACGCGCAGTGTTCCAGCTTCGTAGCCGGTTGCAATGGGAGCGCTCAGCGGCCAGCGATAGACGATACGGGCCGAGAGGCGATCCGGCGTATCGACCGGCACATAGACGTCGACAGGAACTTTCGCCCCAAGACTGACGGTGGATTGGGCGCCGCCGTAGACGCTGGCATCACCGATCGTTTCGCCTTCAGCGAAGATACGCTGGCTTTTGAAATTGCTGAGGCCCCATTCGAGCACGCGACGGGTTTCTTCCGTCCGTTCCTTGTCGCTCTTCAGGCCGCCGAGCGCCAGAAACAGCCGGCGTCCGTCACGCTCGACCGAAGCGACGATGGAAAATCCCTCGCCGTCTGCGAAACCAAGCCCGAGGCCGTCAACGCCGATATTCAGCAGCAGTAACGGGTTCTTGTTACGCTGGTAGATCTTGTTCCAGGTGAAATCCGCCTGGCCGAAATATTTGTAGAGGTCCGCATGCCTCTGCTGCAGGTCCTGCGCCAAGGTCACCAGCTCGCGCATCGAGACCTTGCCGCCGCTGTTCGGATCGTTTGCATCAGGCAGGCCGGTGGAATTGGTGAATGTCGCGCGCGGCATGCCAATCTCGCGCGCGCGTGCCGTCATGCGCCGGGCAAACTCGCCTTCGCTGACCGAGATGCCTTCGGCGAGAACAATACAGGCGTCATTCGCCTGCTGGACTGCAACACCCTGGATGAGATCGCCGACGCGAATACGCGATTTCAGCGCCGCAAACATCGTCGATGCCCGCGAGGGCGCCCCGCCTGTTCTCCAGGCGTTTTCCGAGACGGGATACTCCGTATCGAGCGAAATCTCTCCTCGCCCGACTGCATCGTAGATGACGTCCAGCGTCATGAGTTTCGCAAGCGAGGCCGGCGAGATCGGTTGATCCTCGCTTTTCGCCAGCAGGATCGTGCCGGT
>NZ_JAELTU010000222.1 GCF_016429015.1 Rhizobium sp. ASV20 | reverse complement strand
ATCAAGGACCTCAAGGTCAAGGGAGCCGGCCAGACGCTGAAGCAGGGCACGGTCATCCGCTCGATCCGCCTGACCGACAATCCCGAAGAGATCGACTGCCGCCATGATGCGATCAAGGGCCTCGTCCTGCGCACCGAGTTCGTGCGCAAACGCTAGGACCGTCTGTTGATCGACGTTATGGGTCCTCAACCAAAATCCGCGTGGAATTGGCGAGTGGCTTTGACAAGCGGTATCGATCGAGGCAGCTAGGTCCATGCGTGTTGCGCAGCTTGCGCAGGACCTGCCCGGTGTCATCGGGCGCTTCACTCATCCAGACGTAGTTGAGGGTAGGTGCATTGCGCATTTTTTTCGCGTAGCACATATTCTAGGCATAATGACTGCAATTGAGCGGTGTTGTCCTCGCACATTGACCAAGGGCGATAGGCCGTTCCAAAAATAGCCGCTGGACATCGATGGCAAGAGTGCGCCAAAAGCGGTCATTGCGGGTCCCACAAAACTCCTTACTTGTGACTTTCGTGGAATGTCTAAAGAGAATGGAACATGACCGCATTCGCTGATTTGCTCTCCATTCAGAGAGCCTGCAATACTTTAAACCTCGACACGGTGTTGTCGCGCGCGCTCGTCAACACGGCGCTTCCAACAATCTGGTTCCGCCACGATGATCCAGTGGCCGACGCCGCACTCTCCGTGGGCGTAAGCAAGGTCGGAGGCGAGCCGGATCTCCCGCCGGGGACAATTTGGCCGACCCGACCCGCATTGGCCGACCCCGATGGCACGGCGCAGAGGCTCCGCAAGAGCCTCGCAAACCGAGGGGGCACCGACGACGTGTCACCGTGCTTAGAATTCGTCATCGACCATTTGGCGCACGAGACGCCCATGGCCTTCCTCGCACAGGTCAACCTCTCGGCCTTGGCACGCGAACCCGGCTTCGATCCTTCCCTGCCGGATCGCGGTATGTTGTGGGCGTTCAATGATCCCTTTGCCGACTGGTATGGTACGCAATCGCCCAGCGGGGGCATTTCTCTTATGTGGAGTGACGCGGGTGGATTGGAACGACGCGCGACACCGCAGGTAGTGCGCGAAGCTTGGCAAAAGGGGGTGAGCGATTATGGCTCCCGCATGTCCGAGCCCTGGGAGGCCGACGTCAAGTCCGAGCCGCTTATTCCCGTCTCGGGCTGGTCGATCAGTCCGCGTCTCAGCCGGCACGCATATATCGACCTTGCGGATGAGCGCTTCGAGATGAAGGAGGGTGGCGGTGACCAGCTCGGGGGATGGGAGCAACCGATTCAACAAGAAATGCACGGCGAAGTGGAATTGATCTCCGCTGGTAAAGCAGGCAGCGAACAGGCTTACGCAGAGAGCGTCCTTTCCGCCGGCGAACGTTGGCGGCATGTGCTGACAATCAATGCCGAGACCTATCTCTGGCGGCTCATGTCGACCTGGGGCGATGGCGCAATGTTCATGTTCGTAGATGAAGAAGAATTCGAGGCTCGCCGCTTCGAAAAAGCCGTAGGAACCTCTCAGTTCACCTAAGAACGCCCGGTCTACTCAGACGCGCGCGCGGATGACCGGTTTGGGCCGAATCCTGCCTTTCAGTGCGAGATATTATGCCGACCTTGCCAGGTGCGTTTACCGGAAATCTCGGGCATTGGGGAATGGGCTCGGCATAGTATCCGGCTCGGGATAAATCCCGGATCTGCATATAGATACGCTCAAGGTGAAGAGCAGGAATTTCCATTGATGACGGCAACTTTTTGCCGGTATCAAAGGTTGTTCGTTTTGCGCCAACAGCAGACATGTGATCTCAATACAGTTACAGAGAGCCGACCGATCACTTCAAAGCCACTTGAGGACGATACGAAATTGGACACGTTAAAGTTTAAAGCATTCACTATTTCAAATAGCCAGCCAATGACTTTCGTGGGTGGCGTCAACGTTCTGGAAAGTCGCGACCTTGCAATGAAGGTTGCGGAAGTGATGAAGCAGGAAACGGAAAAGCTAGGAATCCCCTACATCTTCAAAGCCTCATTCGATAAGGCCAACCGTTCGTCAAACGCCTCGTTTCGCGGGCCGGGGCTCGATGAAGGAATGCGTATGTTGCAAGACGTTCGAGATACCTTTGGCGTTTCAATTTTGACGGACATCCATCTTGCAGAGCAAGCGGAAGTGGCGGCGCAAGTTTGCGACATCTTGCAATTACCGGCCTTTCTTGCTCGCCAGACAGACCTTATCCATGCTCTCGCAAAGACTGGAAAGGTAATCAACGTCAAAAAACCGCAGTTCATGAGCCCCGGTCAAATCGGTAACGTGATAGAAAAATTCAAAGACTTTGGAAATGAGCAGATTATCATTTGCGAGCGTGGCTCGTCGTTCGGATACGACAACCTTGTTGTGGACATGTTAGGTTTCAGCGTTATGAAACAGGCTAGCGGCGACAAACCTATTCTCTTTGATGTTACCCATTCCCTGCAAATGAGAGATGCTACTGCAAAAAGCTCGGGCGGCCGTCGTAAGCAGGTTTTCGAACTTGCTCGTTGTGGCCTTGCCCTGGGCATCGCTGGGATTTTTCTCGAAGCACACCCTGATCCGGACAAAGCACTTTGTGATGGCCCCAGCGCGTTGCCACTGGAGCTTGTACCAGCGTTCCTCCAGCAAATGAAAGCAGTCGACGAACTGGTGAAATCCTTTCCGACTATAACGATTCAATAGCTCGCGATGGCATCTATGGTCTGCTTTGGGCCGAGGGTCGTCATGAAGCTTTATGATTGAATGGACGGCCAGCGTGGTCTCGCGGCAGCAACGTGACGTCAATCTGTCGCCCGATCCCGTTCTATAGATAACGGCGATCGCGTCCGCCAGCATTTATGCCAGACTGATGGCGATGGGTCCAACGGAATCTGTTTCCCGGCTAAGCCGGCTACGCCCGCTTCGGGCCGATTAACTCCTTCCGCTTCGCGCCAGGAGCGGCCATAGCACGGCCGCACGGGTCGGGCTACCAAATGCCTAAAACGCATCCTAGGGGTATTCGCATGGCCGCTCGCCTCACAAATCGCTTTGAAACCTATCGGCGGCTACAACCCGAGAGATCCGAATTTGCCGCAGCCCTCGTAGAGCTCGTTAGGTCACTCGGGCTGGATGGCTCCGTATTTCACGTTATCCAAGATGTTCCCGAGCAGGGGGAAGACCTCGTCACGTTACTGTCCGACGACCAAACCGTTATTTCGTTTGAGGTGCCTCGTGGAAGGGTGCCGCTTGAGGCTGAAGAGGTCATCAAAATTCCGGTCGCCGAATATCGTCATAAGATCGGACAGGGCAAAGACCGCATACGACTTGATGAAACGTTGAAGCATGCACGGGTGCTACTTGGCAGGTAATTAAGGCTGTTGGCCGCGTCGGGCCGTGGGTGGACAAAAGCCAAAATACCGAGAGCGTGTCGTGGGAGCCTCCCTTACGAAAGGCCACCACTTTTTTAAAGCCTGAACGTCTTCACCTCGTTGCCTCGTTCGATCGCACGGTTGGCGAGGAAACGTTCCTGTCGTGCTGCATCCGCCTTGCGATGCTCCAGCATGTCCAGCAGGCCGGTGAGCCGCTGGATGGCGAGTGCCCGGTTGCGGTGCTGGGAACGCTCGTCACGCGCCATTGCCGTCAGCCCGGTCGGAATATGCACCACCCGGACGGCACTATCCGTCGTGTTCTGGTGCTGCCCGCCCGGCCCGCCCGCCCTCAGCGTTTCGAACCGAAGGTCGGCCGGATCGAGCACAACTTCGGCACTCTCCGACACGAGATCGATCGTCTGAACCGAGACGAACCAGTTCTGCCGTTTGTGGCCCGGTCGAACCGGGCTTTTGAACAGGAACTTGATCGTGCCGGTATAGTCCGCCGCAAGCGATGCTGCCGCTTCGCCAGCCAGGCTGACGACCGCCGATTTTGGACCATGCCGGTCCGGCATGGATCCGACGCTGATCTCGATACTGCAGCCGAGCTTTTTCGCCTCGAGGTTCAGGATGTCGATCAACCGCGAAACTGCGATCCGGCATTCCGTCGGCCCGTTGCCGGAGGTGACGAGAAGATCAACGCTCGTCATGACGGCGCCTCCTCTCCTGCCTGTAATCCGGTTTGCGGCTGCGGCGCAGCGCTTCCCCCTCATCCACGGCCTTCTTGTAGGTAACCAGCGGCCGCATCGTCGCGACCGGCTCGACAAGTCCCGCTTCAACAAGATCTCCGACGACGTGGGCGGCGTCTTTATAGGCGGAAGCCGCCTCCTCTACGACAAGGTCGCGATCGTCGCAGATCGCCACGCCGCCCCAGGGATTGCGGAGCAACTGCTCGCGATCCGGCCGCGTTCTGCCGACGCGGCCATGCATGGTGGCACGGTCGTATTTGCGGCCCGCCCCATGCGAGATGCCGCCGAGCGAACCGGCGACCTCAGCGGTTGCCCGCACCACATGGCTAAGGCTTGCCCGTGATCCGGCAACCGGCGCAAGCTCACCGGGACGTACGGCCGCAGCACCCTTGTGATGCACAAAGCCGCGATCCGATACCCGCACGAGATTATGCGGAATATCGGCCACCAGACTGACATCGGCCCGCAATGCCAGTGCCGCCCGCTCGGCGACCAAACGCCGATTGAGCGAGGCCCATACGACGGCACGATCATGCGCCGCAAGCCATGCCTGTCCGGCTTCCGAAGTGAGATCAATCCCCTCCATCAGACTGGTATTGGCGGCAAGCGTCTCACCGAAAACGGCGGAACCGAGACCTCGAGAGCCGGAATGGACCAGCAGATAAAGCCGCTGGTCGTCGAGCCCGGTTTCCACCGAACCGGCCAGGCTTTCAACGGTTTGCAGCTCGCAGAAATGGTTGCCGCCACCGATCGTACCGAGCGAATCCGAGAAAAGATCGACTGGCAGGCCAACCTCCTCCAGATGCGCGGCAGGCGCGCCGATCTCCTGCACTTCGAGATCGCGCAGGCGTGCAGCCGCCTTTTCGATCTTCAGCTTGCGAAGCGGCAGATCAAGGACGAAGAGCGACATGCCGCAGCCGATATCGTTGCCGATCAGCAGCGGGTGAAGACGCTCGGAGAGAAGTGCGACGCCTGTCGCACCGTATTTGCCGGGATGGAGATCGGGAAACGCCACGATCTCGCGGACACCCGGCAGTCGCGCCATCTCGTCAAGCTGGCGAAGGGCGGCGCCTTCGATCCAGGCCTTGTCCGAGAAGACGCGGGTGATGGCCGCCGGACGCACTGGCGGTGAAAAGGAGCTGTCGCTCCCAAGGGAAATGCCCATGTGAATAAACTCTGGATAGGAGTATTCGTCTGCCGCAGAGGCGACAGGTCAACCGGCATCCATCGGCTAGGTGACCGAGTTAGGCCGAAACCCCATTGGGGCGTGCGGAGATGTTCGTCATCGTTGCGCTCCCTTGTTCCAGAAAAAACGATAACTGTCCTCATAAAGGAGCTTGCCGGGCTACGCAAGCATCCATTGCGGAATAGCCGGCACCTAACACGTAGCTGCATAATGGTTCCAATGGCCGCTCAGGGCCGATAGCCGTCTTCCGCATCGCGCCGATAGTGGTCGTCATTTATCGTGGCCGTACTCTACCCAAATGATCCAGGATTATGACCCGTTTTCCGGGGCTTCCACAGAAGTGGTCCGTGGAAGATCGGCCGCGGTAATCTTCCGTTGTCACGCTTTGGATGACCCGCACGATCCCTGACCATCTGGAGGATGGGCGGAGCCTGGTTCGTTGCCCTCATCCAGTTCGCGATCCCATCGGGCGCGTTGGCCGGCGGTCTTTCATTCAACCATATCGGCTGGTGGAGTCCGTTCATGCTCAGCGCCGTAGTGTTCCTCGCTTCCTCTATTCTCGCAGTGCCGCTGATGCGGTGGAGCGCCACCAAGGCATAAGAAGATATTGCAGTGGAGTAATCAGAAACGGCTTGCGGCTCGCCAACATGCACCGTTTAGTGCTTTGAAATCATGCCGAGCTTATGGGCGCCTCAGTCAGGCAAGACCTGACCCTTCCGCCCGACCCCTAGGCCTTCCAAATCCAATTCTATCGCTAGAGCCCCATGCTCGGGCGGTCGTCGTAACTGCAAGAGCCGTCATGCTTGCATGTTCCCGGCTTCTGGCCAGACATGAAATGCCGTTGCAAAGCCTTGTTCCAGGCGATCGTGCTACCCTGCCACTCGGTGTCATCCCCTTCCAAGTACGAAACTGACCTCTGAAGTCGGCCCGTCCATCGGTGGGGATAACTCAATGCAATCATTTGGGCGGCGCCATATTGGTTAGTTGCCCATGGCGCTTCGACAATTTCCGAAACAATATCAGCATTTAAAAAGGTGGTCATTCCCTGGTCCAGATAAGGATAGAAGTCCTCTATATTGTTTTGCGTGTTGCTGAGGACGATGTAGCGGATAGGCTTTTCAAGCATTTTCAGGAAGTTGTTGCGAAGCCGCTCATATTTTATCGCAATTCTCTCCACATCTTCCCGTGTCACCTCGTCGCTGAATTTCTCGTGCCAAAACCAAATTTTGAGATCCTCAAGGCGCAGGGCTTCTCGGACTCGGGTCGGAACATACAGGGATTTGGAGGTGATCGGCCCAGCAACCAAGCGGCCTGCAACGTTTGCGATATCTGATGCGCTTACAAATACCCAATTGAAGAATCCGGACCGTGCGCTCAGACGATCATCCAAGAGCGAGGAAAGGGACTCGGCCTGCTGTTGTAGCTGTTGAGCTGTTTGGCAGGATACGCCAATACTGATGAAAGCCCGAGTTTCGCTGACTATAGACATGTAGCTATCCAGGGAGATCAAAAGGAAGCAGCCGACGAGGCACGAACGGTTGAGTTTCTGAGGCGCCAAGGTTCTTGAACGCGATGGACCCCACTCGCTAAGTAGAAATACACGCGATCAAACTCTGCCACTATTATACCATCGTATAGGGCTGCTACCGGTAACCAGTCACTGGAAGTCGCCGAGGAGTAGCCGTAATACTCGTCAGGTTCGCCGTCATCGAAGCTGCGGCGTCTGAGCGCCCAACAGATGGTCAGACGGGTCATCTTAGTGATCGGTTCCTCACGCTTGACGAGGGTGAAGACGGCATAGCTCAATGCAAATGACATTCGAAAACGAAAGCGCACGAAACATAAACAGTTGAAATGTTTAATATTTATGAGAAAATAGCATGAGGTATTTTATTAGCTGGCTATGTAAAAACAGATAACCAGAATTATGGAACTTGTGCGCTTTTCCATCCTAAAATCAAATTTCGATGGCATTGATGCCGCCACGGCATATCCAATATCCACAGGCGTGTAATCCGAAACATCTTGCGCGAAGTAGCAGAGAGCGACGTTTGGCATCTCTCAGTTCCTTCATTCGGGTAGCAATTGAATAAACCGGTGGTTCATTTTCCGTCGGATATCACCGCAGTATCCGATGACGCGGTTTCCCAGAATCTTTCTCCGGTCACGAGCGAACTTACTATTTGTTCATAACGTGACCCATGAGCCGAGTCCGCGACGATCTCCCCCTTGTCCAACAAGATTAATCGCGAAGCACTTCGAATTGTATCTAGCCGATGTGCCACAACTATTCGTGTGATACCCAGCGCCGCGATGTTTTGTTAATTTTTCTTTCGGTGTCTAAGTCCAAATGACTCGTGGCCTCATCCATTAACAACGCCGCAGGCTCGCGATATAGAGCCCTGGCGATGCACAACCGCTGACGCTGCCCCCCGGAGAGACTCGTCCCCATGTCAGTCACCAAAGTGCCGTATCCCATAGCCATCTCCATGATATCATCATGGATACACGCGGACTCGGCCCCACGCTGCACTCTTTCCAGATCCATGTCAGCATCGAACGACGCAATGTTTTGCGCAATAGTTCCCGAGAAAAGCATGTCGTCTTGCATTACAACTGCACCCTGCCGTCGTATAACCTCAAGGCCCATTGCTTGTAGCGGGACGCCGCCGAAGAGTATTTCACCAGCTGTCGGCTTGTGGAGTCCTACCAAGAGAGCCACCATGCTACTTTTACCGCAGCCGGACTTGCCGACCAATGCGACGCTCTCTCCCTGCCCGATATGGGCAGAAATATCTCGGAGCGCAAAGGCGTCAAATTGACCGTAGCGGAATAAGATATTCCTCAATGAAAAGGTAGGATTTACAGATCCAATGCGTTCGGACGGCTCCGCACGTGCTGTATCGGTCTCAGGCTCAGCCTCAACGATATCGGCGACACGATGGGCATGCAATTTCACCATTTGAAGGCTGATATAATTATCAACTAAGCCAGAGACGCTACTATAGAATTGGCTTCGGTATGATGCGAAGGCGACAACCATACCTATGGTCATTTCACCAGTCGTTATCAGTAAGCGGTGTCCCGCACACACCTTGACCCGCAGGCCATAGGCTCAGGGAACAGAAAATATAATGGTCGGAGAGATTGGCTTAGAATTCAGTTGCTAGCATCACCGCGACATTTGGTGGCAAATCCAGAGATGGTGCTCCCTTCGACAATGCCCGCCATTTCAGTTCCGGTTTCGGACGCATCTACTCGCACTATTGCTGGAGCTGCCGGGACAAACGACTGGACTAGCGTTCGGATGTCGTCTGCCGACAAGGGTGGGGTAAATAGCAAATCGCTTTCGTCGTTGCGCCGCCATATCGCGTCATCAAATATCAGGCGGGGACTGCCCTTAATGTTGGCGTAGGTACGTATGTTTTCCCGCAGCACACTGACCTGCATATGAAGACCGGAAAATGTGCCGTTACGGGCGAACTGCTCTTCGATGGGAAGCCGCGTGTTCAACCCAAGCCTAACTTCTGTCTCGTTTGAGCATGTAATCCACAGGCCGCTTCGCCGGTTACCTCCCTTAGCTATAGCAAGGGCGTCGGTCACGGACACCTCATCGAGAGATGGTAATTTCTCAGAGTAGTTTGGGTACCATTTTTTGAACGCAGCCCAGTCCGCTAAAAATTGCCATATCAAAATTACGAGCGCCAAAACCGACGCTACCGCCAAGAGCCTTTTCAATCGCCACCCTATGAAGATAATCAAACTATAGCTGAGCAAAGCATATCAGTGATACGCTCGTCTGTAACTCACCGACAAAAACGCTTTGCAAGCTCTACTCTGGGCATCGTAAACTTAACGTCACGGCGACAGGTGCAATGCTTCGTCTCCATTCACGATCCGATTGCGAACCTCTTCCACATACCCCGCCACGACATCTCCGCCGGCCACCATCGCGAACTGCGCGCCGCCGCGATGGATCAATGGGCGAAAATCCCCCGGGTATGATCGGTCCGTAGAAACCCAGCATCTCAGCTTGTCTCGTGACGTTAAGTTTACGATGCCGAATTTTTGCCACGGTCATTCGATGTATCGACGTTCCAAGATCTCGACGCACCGATTTCCCGTGCTGCGCAGGAATGTAAGATTAATTGCGCCTCGACGCCGGTAATTTGACGCCGCTGCTCAAATGGCTTGAACCGGCTGGACGCGTCTGGTCCACGCGCGACATTGAGGATGACCGGCAGCGCCGCACGGCCGTTGACGGTTGAAGCACGCCCCTCAAGTTGGATGCGGCGGCAATTCCGCTAGAGGCTAAGGCGACCGGAGCTTTAGAACGTTGCGGTGGCGCCTCGTATATCCTCGCCGCCGCGCCCCGTTCGCTGTGCCGAACGTGATCGTCCGCCAACGTGCGGGGCGTGCCATCTAACAGATGAATGTGAAGGCATTGACTCTGATTAGGCGCCTTATTATATGTCGCCGTATGAGGATACTGGAACAGAAACACCTTGCCTTGTTGGAGGAAGCCGAGCGCCGGGCCGTCGCTGACACGGACAACATGCGCGCGTGCTTCGAGATGCTGGCGCTCGCCGGAGCGATCGACCGGGATTGCGCAACCCGACTCGCGCCGTTCCGGCTCTCCGAAGGCAAGTTCGTGCTTCTGTTTCTCCTGCACGATGAGCCTGACGGGTTGTCACCTTACGAACTGGCCGAAAGGGCGGGCGTGACGCGCGCCACGATCACCGGGCTTGTTGACGGCCTTGGGCGTGATGGTTTCGTTACGCGCCGAACCGGCCTCGATGATCGACGGAAAATCGCTGTCGTACTGACCGAAGTGGGACGCAAGACGGCGCGCGATCTGCTCGATGGCCATAGCGCATGGATCGCCTCCCTTTTCGCAGGATTTACCGCCAACGAGCGCCAGACTTTCAATGCTCTCATTCGCCACATCTGGCGAAATCTCGACGCTGGCGAAGGACCACAGGCCAGACAGGAGACGCAGCCATGAGCCGGGGCCGCGTCCAGAGCATCGCGGCGGAACGTCTGGCGCAGCTAAATTCTGGCGGCGCGGCGGCGACGTTGACCGAATGCCTTGCTGTCGATTTTGCCGCGCTCATGGGCAATGTACTGCCGGGGATCGGCGACGATGCGCTGACCGAAATGCGGCAGGCCGCATCACTCGGCATTTCCCGGCGTATGCCGCTTGCCGCTCGGCTGATTGCAGATCGAATGGGCTTTTCCGCTCAGGAAAGGCTCGCTAACCATCCGTCCGATACGGCGCGCGGCTGGGCCT
>NZ_JAELTU010000221.1 GCF_016429015.1 Rhizobium sp. ASV20 | reverse complement strand
GGGTGATGCAGCGATTTCGCTCGCCAGGCGGACTGCAACGTTTCGTCAGCATCTTCTCCGCGGTCCGAAATCTCTTCGTCCCAGCACGAAGTCAGCACTCAGCATTCGACATCCGTCTGCATCGCCTAGCGGCGATGGCACATTGGAAGGGCGTCGCCGGAATCCACGCCTGATCGCTCAGCAAAATGCCCGATCCGTAGCTCTGGAACTTAACCTGACATCACCCCGAACGCTGATGATATCGCAATAGAGCTTCGGTTGGCTGACGCCGTTCTGACCCACCCTTACACTGTCTGGTTCGGATTGCTCGTGTCGCTTTGTCTCGTTATCAAGGAACTGTTGGAGTTTTTGCCTGGAAAGAAGGAATAGCACTCCTACCGGACCAATCGTAGCAATGCTCCGCTCCCAAGTTGCCTCCGTCGCCGTAGCATGTGATCGCCATTTCCATGGACGAGCACGGGAATTCTTCATGGAGGCTACATTGGAGTTCCTCACAGTCAGGAACTCTGGACGTGAGGTTCACCGACATTGGCCGAACGAGGTCAAAGCGCAGATTGCGTCGGAGAGCGATATGACTTGAAGCCGAACCACTTTTCCATCTGGCGGCAACTTGTGCCATTGCCGCCCGCCCTTACCATTCCGACCCGGAAAGTCCCGGCAACAGCCTTAGCCACGGAATTGAGGAAGAGCACGGTTTATGCAAGCTAGTATTCTTTCGCTCCTCGGGGCCGAGTCTCCCGCCTTGAAGGGATACGGACCGACGACCAGGTGGGATCTGGCACCAAGTAGCTGACGATATGGAATAATTTTCGTATAATCCGTTGTGCGATCGCGTACTGGCCTCGTTTGACCGCCGCTTCCGCTCAATCAAAATACGTCATGCCCCCGTCTCGCCAGGCGGAGCGCGATTAGTCCATGGACTTAGGGCTCAGGCTCGACGGCATAGCGGTGTTGATGGCCTTGATCCGTTCGTCCAAGGCATCCGTTTGGCTTGGTATCTACGGGCTGTCGATACCCTTGATTTCCATCACCAACGTCCTGCCGCTTGCGAACCTGACGAGGAAGTCGGGCATATGAATGGCATGGAATTGGTAATAGAAAGCGCCGGGAAAATGAAGTTTGGCGTCAAGCGTCCGCCGGCTGGTATTCCCGCAGCTCGTTTTGAAGGTCAATGACCTGCCGCTTGAATGGCTTCGAATTGAAGTCGTAGACCGTCTTCCCGCAGGTGATCGCGAACAGTACCTTGGCTCCAGCGTCTTCGAGCGCTTCCTTCGCTGCTAGCATGGTGCCTCCCGTCGAGAGGACGTCGTCGATGAGAATGACCTTTCGACCTGTGACGTTACCCAAAACGTCCAGATACTGCTTCCAATACGCGCGGTTCCGATGGACACCTCCTTCATGGGCTCGCGGTAGCGCTTTTGTCCATCTGAGCCCATCATAGACCGAGCCCGGATATTGCTGATCCTTAAGCGCTTCGGCTAGCATCCATAGCGAACGGTAGCCGCCTTTGGCGGACCGTTGGCCGTCTTTCGACGGGACGGGTATCAGCAGTGCATCAACGGGCGCGCCTTCCTTATCGAGAGTCGTCGCTATGAACTGCCCAAAGGCTTTTCGGGCGCGCTTGATGTTGGAAGCATTTATTTTAACCCGGTTGCCATTCCTGAAGAGGATCGAGAACCCGGTTTTGAAATAGCCTGTCTTGACGGCCCAGACAAAGAGATAGGAATCCCAGTAGTCGGGCTTGCGTTTGGCTGTCTCCTTGTGTGCTTTGTCCGAATAGTAAGCACTGATAAAATGGAAGTCCATTTATGCTATCCGGGAAAGGATATCTTCCACGCTTGTAAGAACAACCGTTTTGGGATTGTCGATGAAACGAGCGGTCCACGTGATCGCCGGATTTTCGACGACGGATCGCATGATGAATAGCCAACGTCCGAGGCGTATGCACTCAGCCGCTTGATGTAATGTACCCGAGGTATCAGACGCCTCGACAATTATGCTCCCGTCGGAAAGCGCTGCCATAAGGCGGTTTCTCTTAGGAAAGTCCGATTGGAACGTCCTCTGCCCGGGATGGAATTGGGAAACCAGCAGATGCCGCTGGTAGATTTCGGTCTGGAGAACTGCGTTCTCGGCCGGGTAAGCCTTGTCCAGAGGAGTTCCGATGACGGAAACAGTTCGGCCCCCGGCGGCGATGGCGGCCGTATGAGCTACGGTATCAACACCCTTGGCCAGTCCACTTGTGACGACGATTCCTGCAGCCGAGAGCTCTCTAGAAATCCGCTTGGCCCGAAGTATCCCCTCTTCTGATACTGACCTTGCGCCTATAACCGATATCGACTTTGCTTTCAGCAACTCGATATCACCAGCAAGAAAAATGATCGGATCGCGCTCTTCAGGTTTCCGGAAGAGGCTTTCCTGCTCCTTCAGCATCGGGCGACCAGCGAGTTCCATGACCTCACCTAAGGGCATAGAACGGACGTCAGACGGACCTACGTATCCAGTTCGCCTCGCGGTCGTCTTCATATTTTCGGCGCCAAGCGACGTCTTCGGTTTTGAACTCATGTCCAATAGCATTCCGAAATCTCCAGAAATGCTCTCAATGTAGAGATACGCTAGTTCGGGCACCCGTAAAAGGTGAACTGGCCAATATCCTGTGGAAACCGATCGGCTGCCTCAAAGCTCATAACGCTAACGATTTCGGATGGTTCTGCAGTGCTGAAAGCTCCCACGCGTTGGCCATACGGCGCCCAATGTTCCCTATATGTTCTAATATCGAAAGTCAACCTGGTACTTTACGACACACGTAGCCCGATCAGGTACCTCGGCCCAATGCCTCCGCCCTATGCATACTAGCTGTCGCGCTGTAAGGGCCTAGCGAAGGCGCTCTGCCCATAACAACACTTGCAGCACTGTAGCGTGCTGCTAGCCCAATTCTGTGAGTCGGCGCGATGATTAGGAGCTAATTGGCTTGGCAAGCTATTGATATTATGAAGATGGGTGGGGCTATTCGGCGACGCCGGATCACAATCGGGTACTATGCGAACAACGTGACATCGCCGGTCACAGGAATAAATGTCTTACGATAGAGGCGAACAAGCTCGACCTTTCCTGTCGGCCTCCAAGCGTGCGCGCAAAGAACTTTTCGATAGCACGAGCTCTTGTGGCACGCGTTTGCCAGCGGCTATATCCATGTCCCTCTTTCGCAAAATAAACGGCGGCAACGTCGACGTTGTTAGCTCTCAGAGCCTTTTCAAATGCAACGGATTGCTCGAAGTTTATGATTGGATCGAGCTTGCCAGCGGTGATCAAAACGCTTCCGCGGACTTGAGTCGCATGTGTTATCGGCGATCGGTCCGCAAGTACCGTGACGTCCTCCGGCACTGTGGGATTGCCAAAGTAACACTCGATTCGATCGAGCTGTGGTTTCCAGGCGAGGGGAATGTTTTCCATCTGATATTTAAGATCGGTGATGGCATTTTCCGCTACGGCCGCCCTGAAAATTGCGGGCTCTTGTGTCATCGCAAACGCAGCGGCATAGCCGCCGAAGCTTGCGCCCATCACGCCAATTGCGTTTGGCTTTGCTAAGCCCTGCCCAATCAGCCATTTTGCGGCATCAACAAGATCATTCTGGATCGCACGCCCAAACGCTCTATAGCCCGCAGATTGAAAGAGCTTGCCGTAACCGGTTGACCCCCTGAAGTTGACGGAAAGTACAGTATATCCGCGACTGCTGAGAAATTGCTTATCGCGGTCATATTTGTAGTAATCGCGGTCCGCAGGTCCGCCATGAACGAGAACGACGGCCGGCAGGTTTTCTGTTCTCGGTCCAGCCGGTACGGTCAACAGGCCAGGGATAGCCAAACCGTCTCTTGCCGGTAGCGTGACTGGCATTGTTTTCGCAAAGCTGCGACCGGGCTTGTTTAGAGGGTTTTTCGCAACTCTTTCGACTCGTGAGGCTTCGATGTCGAAAAAATAGGTATCGTACGGACGCCCTTCAACTGAAACGCCAACGGTCGCATATCGACCAGTACCTGAGAATTCTAGCGACTCAGCATGTATTTTATCGCCCAACGTAGCAAGTAGGGAAGCAAACCCTTTTCCGCGTTCCGTAAGACCAACATAAGATGGGAGTCCATCATGAATGACCGCGAGGTCGACGATGGAGCCTGCCGAAAACTGATGAATTTCAGTGATATCTACCATGTCGCTTTCGAGCAGAACATTCTCACTGCCGGTCGCTGGGTCAACTGCCATCAGCACGGTCTTGTCACGGCCACAGTTCGACAATGCCTGAAATTTCCCCGGCGTGGAGGTAGTTCCAACGATAAAAGTATCTTCTATGGAAACGCGAGCGAATTCCCGCCAATCATCGCTTCGCGAAGTTCGGTAAAAATAGGCGCTGTGCTTTCCCTCCGGCCTGTCGATCCGCACGACGGGGATGTTGTTTTGATCCAAAATCCACGTAAGGACTGACCCATCGTTCTGCTCCAACAGAGTTTTGTCGGAACCGTCGAGACTTGTTGTGTAAAGATCGGGAGCGTCGGGATTTCTGTCGATTGACGCCACCACGCGCAGACCGGCCGGGCGTCTTGGTTCGGCTATGATATGCCAATGTTGAAAGCCGCAGGGCGTTATGTCGGTCCAGTTCGCCCTATGCGGTTTGGAGGGATCTAACCGCCAAAGCCGATTTTCGACCATGAGGTTTAATGTTGGTTGAAACGCCGTCCAGAAAAAGTCCTGCACCTTCCCGTTCAGCGGTGTGACAATCTCCAGCTTACCAGACGGGCCAAGCTTTCCAATGAAAAGAACTGTGCGCCCGAAACGTATGCCCCACCATGCGAGCCATTCGCCATCGCAAGAGGGTTGAAAGCCCCATTTAGATTTGATGTTTGCGAACAATTCTCTGGTTGTAAGAAGAGGTGGGGTGGGTTGGCGGCGAAGCTGGGAATGGGCTGGTTGAGGTTCAATTGACAATTGTTCCGCTTTCTCAGTTGGTTGCCGCAAAACGATCTCTCGGAATAAAGCATGACACTCGAGCTTTAGGCAACAAAGGAAGCCCTTTGGGGAGACAAATCAAAAAGCATCTACACCAGCCTGAGTAGCCCATCATGGCGTTGGCGTGTATTGGTCCAGGTCTTTCCACATGAACCAGAAATCGGGATCTTCCAAGATTAACTCCTCAAGGCACTTTGCGCAGGATGCCATACAGGCGTCCATGAAATTGCCTGAGTGACGGAAGCCAAGGGCATCTGTAACTGAATGCACCTGCAGTTCTTGACGATGAAGACTGATCGGCTTTACGAGGCAAACAATTGAACCACTCCGATACGCCATGTCGATCCATCGGTTGGTGAAGTTAACCTCCCATTCAAAGAACTGAAAGGGGGCGGTTTTCCCAAATTTCGAGAATAAATCGAACAATATGAAAGCGTTAACTCCAGCCTTCAAATCGCGAACCACCTTCACAAGGCTCTCGCGATCCAACACGCGATGGACATAGATCGAGTTCGCGGAGCGGCGATTTATTTCCGCCCAAAGCCGATCCTCATCTTCATTCCAGCGGTCACCACGGAAAGCCACAAACTTAGCTCCCTCTGGAAGCGAATTGCCAATCAGGTTGAATGTTTTAAGGTAGTTTCCCCAATGCGCGGTTGCAAAAATGATCGAACGGCGTGCATCGACGGCGGGTTGGAAGTAGCGCCGAAGGCTGTCTGATCCCTGGAATTCGGCGATATCGGAGACGCGATCGACTATTGATTGAACATAGGTCGCATTGTCTGCCAATTGTGATTCGGCACCGCATTTAGCAATGGGTCGTCCGACGTGTGTCTTCATACGGTGCTACCTCTCAAGGGTTTCACAACCACAGAAACTAAATACTCATAGAAAACTCTCAAGCGTGGAAACAATCTTTGACAAAATTAACATTTTCGTTATCGAATGGCATCGGAGCAATATTGCTCTTTTTGCGTGCGATTGGAGATTGAGCGATGGAAGACCTTGCAAATCCTACTTATGCACCAGAATTTCGCGAACTAAGCTTATCTGAGATTGATCTCATTTCGGGTGGCCAAAATCCGTCAGGAAATTGGGGAGGCATGGCACACTCCGCAGCACAAGCTGGCATCCAAGGTGGTATCTGGGGCGTAGCGGGCTACGGCGCAGCAAAGGCTGCGGGCGCCACAACTGGACAGGCCCTTAAGGCGGGCGCCTGGGGCTTCGCGGCGGGCGCCTCAAGCAGTGCAGCAGGCGGTAAGTAAGCTATTGGAAGCCGGTCAAACATGTCGACATGTTTGACCGGCGCAGCTCCCGGTGACAACCTCATGAAAACGCTTTTAATATTGGCTCTTCAATCAATTCTGATAAGCCTCGTTATTTTGGGTGCGCACAGGCTTATGGAAATCGTGTCGGGAAACAAAAGCTTCCAATTCACCCTGAGATCATACACTATTCTTTTGCTGATAGGGTTCATACTGTCGCTGGCCGCCAAATGGACCGGTTTGTTACAATAGTGTCCCCTCTTTAAGCGGTGGAGCATAGTGGACGGCTATGACCCAGCGCCCCTTATTTCGTAGCGAGACAGTTGCCGAAATTGAGAACACGCTGTCCCGCGTCTACCTTGATAGGGATATAGCGCGGAACTGGGAGATATATGCGTTCGTCGCCTGCGCCGTTTTGGTCTTGGCATCGCTTTTGTTTGTACGGGTGTCGCTTGACGCTACTGCCGTCGGAATATTCAGAGCCAATGCCAACAATCGTGTCATCGTGGCCGATCGCGATGGCATATTGGGATACACCATCAGCAACCGGCTACCCATTGATGTCACCAAGGGCGAGAAGATTGCCACCATCAAGAATTTCGATCCGGTAACTCTGCGGCAGGCACCCAACATCGCGTTCAATCGCGCTGAACTTTCCGCGCGAAGGGCGCGTGTGGTTGCGCGCCAGCAAGCGGCGCAGGAGGCCTTGAGATCGAAGATCGCCAACCTGCGCCTCATGCAGTCCCAGCTCGGGACGCTCGAAAACGACGCCGAAAATCTCATTGCCGTGTATCAGGTTGATATTGTGCGTCTCAGCAAGCGGGAAGCTGATTACCGGAAGATGTTGGGGCAAGGACTGATAACCTCTCAGATCCTTGAGAACGCATCTGAAAATCTGACCGAGCGCAATTTCCAGCTCAATACCGCGCAGACGAACAAGCATGAGTACGGGCGCAGAGCGATCGAAATTGAATATCAGCTTCAGCAGGCCACGGATGACGGTGCCAAGGAGCAGCTTGATCTCGACAACCAGCTTACCGCGATTGATGTTGCGATCAAGGCGGATGCCGAACTTGAAGAACGCCCGCTGTTTTCTGAAGAAGGCACGACGCTCATTCCGAAAGGATACTCAACGGGCCAGGCCGTTAAGCGGGGCGATGTCCTATTCGAGATCGGCACGAAAGCGGATTACCTGGAAATCGAGGCCGATGTACCGGACAGCCAGATCGGCGAACTGCGCAGCGGCTTGCCCGTCACGATCAGCGTCAACTCCTATCCGTTCTTCAAGTATGGAATGATCAACGGGACAGTCGCCTTCGTAAGTACCGTGTCAACCGACACCATCACCCTCAGCGAAAAGCTTCCGACGAATTCACAGTTTCGGATGATCATCCGGCCCGATCCTGAATCCATTGCCGCCTTCAGCCAGGACAAGAAGCTCTTGCCGGGCATGTTGACGGAGGTTCATGTGCGCAAGAACACCGTCGCGATCTGGCGCCTTCTTTTCTCGCCGCTGCTCCACCTCGGGACCCGGACGGATATCTAATATGCTTGCAGGAAGACGTATCCGGGCGGTGCATCAGGAGGAAAGCAGCGAGTGCATTCTCGCCTGTCTGGTCATGATCCTGCAGTATCACGGAAGCGATACGAAGCTCCGCGATCTGCGCAAATCCTATCCGAGCCTCGGCAGAGGCGGCTCCCTGCGTGATCTACTGGACATCGCGCAGAAGCTTCACCTGGCGCCACGACCGCTCAAGGCGGACATCGAGAATCTATCCCGGCTTTCCCTGCCATGCATCATCCATTGGAATTTCGATCACTTCGTCGTGCTCGAGAAGCTGACGCGCGATGGCATCAGGATTGCGGACCCGGCAAAGGGTATCGTGCATGTGCCGTTTGACGAGGTATCGCGGCGCTATACGGGGATTGCGATCGAGCTTTCGGTCTTGCCCTCGTTCCATGCCCAGGCATCGCCTTCGAGCCGAAAAGGCGAAGTTCAACAGTTCTTGTCAGTTCGGCCGTACGTTAAGTCCATTGCACTCTTTTCAGTGATCGCGGCAACCAGCCTCTCGCTCACGCTGATTGCTCCGCTGTCGATCCAGCTTGTCGTGGACAAGGTTTTACCCAATCGTGACCTCGATCTGCTGACATTGATCGCGATTGGTTTTTTCTTCATTCAACTGCTTGCCGTTTTCGCCAGCTACGTGCAGCAGGTATTCATCTTGCGTGCAGCCTCGCGGCTTCGCCTCGCGACCATTTATGAATTCTATCAGAACTTGCTTGGCAATGGTGTTGAACACTTCAGCCGGCGTGGGCTGGGCCATTTTGTGGCTCAATTCAATTCCATTTCCTACCTGATTACCCATGTCGTCAAAGACATCGGCACAGCGATCGTCGATCTGGTCTATATCGCCATTGTCGCCGGCATCCTCTTGTTCATCGACTTCGAAATCGCGCTGGTCGTGGTCGCGACGAGTACTGCCGTTATGGGCCTTCGTTGGGCGTTGGTGAAGCGCTCTCAGGATCTGCAGAACAAGCAAATCATCGCGAATGCGCAGGAGGAATCGTATTTTGTCGAGACGCTTCGCGGCATCTATTCCGTAAAGGCCAACCGGCTGGAACTTCACCGGATCTTAGGCGGCATGGATCGCGTGGTGACGTCCATTAATGCCAGCTTTGCAGCCAGGCGATTTGATCTCAGATTTGAAACAATCGTCGCGGTCGCCAAATCAGCAGAATCCATTCTCATCCTGTACTTACTTGCCAGGCGGGTGCTCGAAGGCAACATGACCATCGGCGTCATGTACACCTTCTATATGTACCGGGTATTTGTCGATGAGCGGTTGTCAAATTACATCGGCACCATGGCCAATATCCTCAACATCCGTGTCCACCAGAAGCGGCTGGCGGAGAGCATGGATGGCGGGAAGGCAGTCCCGAATGAGAGCGACATTTCGTCATTCCTGAAGTTTAAAGGCGACGTTGAGCTTGTGAACATCTCCTTCGGTATCGACAACGGCCGCCGAAAGCTTTTTGAGCAGTATTCCGCCAAGGCGGCGGCTCGGAGCTTTGTGCATATCTCCGGCCCGTCAGGTATCGGGAAATCGACCCTGCTGAAAATCCTGTTGCGGATTATTGAGCCTGATCGGGGCGAGATCCTCGTCGACGGCAGAAATATCGGCGCCTACAGCCAGAATATGGTCAAGAGTAATTTTGGCGTTGTCCTTCAAGAAGATACTCTGTTCGGCGGCTCCATTATTTCCAATATTTCTTCCTTCGATGACAAGCTGGATCTCCAGCGTGTGCAAGAATGTTGCCAGTTATGTGAAATCCACGAAGAAATCTGCCGTTTGCCGCTCGGCTACCACAGCCTGGTCGGTGACATGGGAGCAAAACTATCCAGCGGCCAACAGCAACGGTTGCTGTTGGCACGAGCGCTATATAGGAACCCGACCGTGCTCATACTGGACGAAGCGACCGCGAACCTGAATGCCGATGTGGAGCGAAAGATCCTGAAGAACCTGAAAGCGCTCAACAAAACGATCATATTTGCTTCGCATTCGGCGATTGTCTCCGAATTCCGAGACATCGAATGGGTTTTGGATGGAAGCGCATGATACCTGCCATTTGAAATGACGGCGATCTTACGTCCGCCGAGAAGTATTTTCGAAGGGAATCCTTCAGGTCTGCAGCGCCGGCCGGCACACGATCAAGAATCTCGATTCAGACCTCATTCAAGACATATTGACTGGAGCCTTGTTGCGTCAAATGCTCATCGAACCTCAACCGCAAGACGGAAAAGCAGCTCAGGAAATAGATCATTCGGCTTTTTGGTAGACTTGGACTTCTTCCAAAATGCATAAACCATAACTGCACAGCAAGGATGAAAGATGAAAGCGATTGCACTCGGCGTCAGATTTTCACTCGAACTTTGCATACTCGCTTCGCTCGTCGCGTTGGCCGCATACCTTGCCGTACCGATCCCGGCACGAGTGCTTTTTGGGCTTGCGTCCTGTGCAGCAGTTGCCGTCGTTTGGGGTTCATTCCTTTCCCCGAAACGGAGATACGAGATTGGCGCGGCTGGCAGGCTCATTCTCGAAGCCGGCATGTTCGTGGGTGCGGCTTTGATTCTGAACTACGTCGGTTCGACGAAACTAGCGATCGCGCTGATCCTCGTCGCCGCGGCCAATAAGGTTGCCCTTGCGCTCATTCCATGATCGCCTCTGAACAGAGACCAACTGACGTGTTCTTGAAGGGATCTGAACCGGCGAAGCCTTGCCCAGATGGGCTAAGTGTTTGAAATAAGCAGTATCGCCCTCCCCGGGTGATTTTCACCAGCTATTTCATTATCTAAAATATAAGTGGCGCTTTGGACCGGAGACAGGACA